>NZ_CP009245.1:1625798-1950958 GCF_001941445.1 Corynebacterium aquilae DSM 44791
GGTGAGGTGTTCGGTGTTGAGGGTGAGGTTGCGGATTGCTGCGATGGTGTCGGCGTCGGTGAAGCCGGTGTTGTCGGCGTCGATGCGTAGCAGGTCTGCCAAAAGTGCTTGGTAGCGGGCGGGTTGTTGGAGGTAGTCTTCCCACACGTCGGCGCCGGGGTCGACGATGGTGGCGGTGCCGAATAGGTCGGGGCTGACGCTGAGCCAGCGGATGTCGTCGCGGAGTTGTTCGATGGTGGTGTTCTGGTTGGCGAGGGCGAGCCAGTTGTCCGCGTGGGTGGCGTGGGCCAGTGGGTTTGTGGGGAGTGCTTGGCCGAGGGCGCTGAGCCGGTCGATGCGGGCGCGGGCTTGTTCGTCGTCGAGGGCGATTTGGCCGTAGATGTTGAGGATGCGGACGAGCGCGATGGCGGTGTCGGTGGGGTCGGTGCCGATGCGGGTGGAGTGGGTGCTTCTGGCTTCGTTGCTTAAGGCTTGGGCGGCGGCTTTGAGGCGACGTGCGGTGGCTTCACCGATGCCGTTGATGGCGGTCAGGGTGCTGTGTGGGGTGCTAATGACGTCGGCGACGGTGGTGATGCCGGCGGTGTCGAGTCCGGTGGTGCGCAGCCGCTGGTTGGTGGCGGCTTTGAGTGCCTCGACGGGCATTTGTTCGAGGAGCACGGTGACGCGTTGTTCGGTCAGGGTGCGCAGGGTTGTTTCGGCTTGGTTGCGCAGGTTGAGGGTGCTGTGGGGGTCGCGTTTCCAGGCGGTGACGGCGTCGCGGGCGAGGGCGAGTTCGGCGGCTGCGATGGGTTGGATGATGGCGTCGGGGTTTCCGATGCTGTCGCGGATGAGTTGTTGGGTTTGGGTGACGAACTCTGGGGGGATCGCGGGGTTGGTGGTGTCGAGGTGGACGCCGGTGGTGTCTTGGAGGTTAACGGCTGCGGTGAACAGGGCGCGGGCGTTGAGGTAGCGGTCGTAGGTGCCGGTGATGCGCAGCGCAATGAGGTCGTCGTGGAGGCGTTGGGCTTCGGCTTCGGCGGCGGGGTCGGTGCCGTTGAGTAGGCGGGTGAGAAAGCGTGGTGCGGCGGCTTGGGCGCGTTGTCGGCGTTGGGGTAGTCCGTTGACGGCGTGGGCGAAGTCGCTGATGGCTTGGCGGTTTTCGGTGTCGGCGGCTAAGAGCATGCCGGCGTAGAGGTCGCGGGGCCAGGTGATGTCGGCGGGATCGATGAGGGTGATGGTGTCGTCGCTGGTGGGGATGGTGGCGTGCATCCCGAGGTGGGGTGGGGTGTGGGTGTGGGTGACGGCGGCGAGCATGCGGGCGGCGGTGGAGACCTCCGGCATGAAAAAGTCTGCCTGGTCGAGGATGTTGAGCACGACGTTGCGATCCATAGTGTGCAATTGTGCCAGTAGGGGTTATGGGGCCGGTGGTGGGTGGGCGTTTGTGGCTGTGGTGGGCGGGGTTTGGGAGTAATGTGTATGGCGTTTGCGCGATGTGTGCGTGCTGTTGGTGGCGGGTGTGCTGCTGCCGGTGGTGGTGTGTGTCGCGGCGCGGTGGTGGGGTGTTGGTGGGCTTGTTGTGGGGTTTGGGTTCTTGCCCCACCACCCACTAAAGTGGAAATGAATCTATCATTTTGTTTGGACGAAGGATTGATCCAAGGTGCGCTCTGATGCCTTAGCGCGTCGTGAACGAATCATCACGGCCGCCTGCGAGTTGTTTTCTACCCATGCCAACAATGTCAGTTTGGATACTGTTGCTGAAAAGGCTGGGGTGGGCATCGCGACCCTGTATCGCAATTTTCCGGATCGGACGTCTCTTTTGGTGGCGTGCGGGGGCCGGTTTTTCGCGGAGGCGCAGCAGCTGCAGGAAGACGTGATGAAGTACTTCCACACCAATCCGGAGCACTGGTGGTACACCTATGTTGATGGGTTGGTGAATATGGGGGTGTCGATTCTGGTGTCTTCCTTTGCCCCGGATGATTTGTCGACGTTGCCGGAGGAGGTGGCGTCGTTGCGGGCGGATACGGAAAAGCGCGGCGAGCAGATCATTGATTTGGCGAAGCAGGCTGGTTTGGTGCATCCGGATGTGCACCACAACACTTTTATTGTGGGCTTGATTACGGTGACCCGCCCGCCGGTTCCGGGCATTGTGGCGCTGGAGCCGAATATCACCCATAACTTGGTGGACGTGTTTTTGTCCGGGTTGAAGCATGGCAGCATGCGGGGTTTGCGCTACCCGGATTAGGGGTGTTGTAGCCTGACTAAAAGAACAAGGCCGTCTGTTCCTCTCGTGCGAGAAGGACAGACGGCCTTGTGCGTGTCTGGTTGGTGGCCGGCGGCTACCACATGAGAACGGAGTTTCCTTCGTCGTCAACGCAGGTCAGCACGATGTTTCCTTGTTCGGTGCAGTTGAAGGTGCGGCCGGCTGCGCGAACGGGTTTGGGCTGGCTGAAATGCACGTTGTCCTCGGGGCTTTCGTCCTTGAGGGCGGCTTGGGAGACTTCGTTGCCGGCGTCGCAGCCCAGCGTGGGTGAGGCGCCGATGTAGTGGATGCCGTAGAAGCCACCGGTGGCGCAGATTTCGACGTTTGTGCCGAGGATGTCGACCTGGGTGCCGACGTCGAGGCGTTCGTGGGGTAGTTTCGCGGCGGTGGCGGGGTCGTAGTCATCGCCGCCCCAGTATTTGCCTTCGTTGGAGGTCTGCGGGCTGAGGCTGGCGGTGATTTCTGGGGCCGGCGCGGCGGGTGCGAGCGGTGCTGCTTCCGCTTGGCTAGTCGGGGTTTGTGCGCTGGTGGTGGGTTCTGGGGTGTCGGCGGCGGTGGTTGATGGGGTGGCGGAGCGTGAGACCGTGGGGCTCATGCCGGCGGTGACGCTGGTGTCGGCGGGTGGTTGTTCTGCGCTGCCGCAGGCCGCGAGGGCGCACGCGCTGACGGCGGTGACTAGGGCTGCTAGCCGGCGGGTTCGGTGTGCCATCCTCATCACTTCCTGGGGTTAGTTCCTGGGGTTAGTTGTTGTCGGCGAGGGCGCGCTTGATGAAGGCGGGCGCGTCGGCGCGGGCGATGTCGTGTTGTTCGCGGGTGGCGAGGTTTTTCACGACGACCGTGCCGTTGGCGAGTTCGCTGTCACCGAGGACGAGTGCGAGGCGCGCCCCGGAGCGGTCGGCGCCCTTCATGGCGCCTTTTAGACCGCGGTCGCCGAAGGACATGTCGGCGCTCATGCCTGCCGCGCGGAGTTCGTGGATGAGTAGGCTCATCGCGGATTTCGCCTCAGCGCCCATGGGCACGCCGAACACGTCGACGCGGGGGCGACCTTCGATGTCGATGCCTTCGGCCTGCATGGCCAGCAGGACGCGGTCGATTCCGAGCCCGAATCCGATACCGGACAGTTCCTGTCCGCCGAGTTGTGCCATCAGGCCGTCGTAGCGTCCGCCGCCACCGATGCCGGATTGGGCGCCGAGGCCGTCGTGGACGAATTCGAAGCAGGTCTTGGTGTAGTAGTCCAGTCCGCGGACCAGACGCGGGTTGATGACGTAGTCGACCCCCATGTCGTCGAGCAGGCCGGTGACGGTGTCGAAGTGTGCGCGGCATTCGTCGCTGAGGTGGTCGAGCATCAAAGGCGCATCGGCGGTCATCTTTTTGACTTCTTCGCGCTTGTCATCGAGCACGCGCAGCGGGTTGATTTCGGCGCGTTTGCGGGTTTCCTCATCCAGCGGCAGTTTGAACAGGAATTCTTGCAGCTTGGCGCGGTATTCGGGCCGGCAGGTGCTATCGCCCAGGCTGGTCAGCTCCAGGCGGTAGCCGCTGAGCCCGGCTTTGCGGTAGCAGGCATCGGCCAGGGCGATGACTTCCGCGTCAAGCGCCGGATCGTCCACGCCGATGGCTTCCACGCCGACCTGTTGCAGCTGGCGGTAGCGGCCGGCTTGGGGGCGCTCGTAGCGGAAGAAGGGGCCGGCGTAGACCAGTTTGACGGGCAGCTGGCCCCGATCCAGGTTGTGCTCGATGACGGCGCGCATCACCCCGGCGGTGCCTTCCGGGCGCAGGGTGACGCTGCGGCCGCCACGATCGGCGAAGGTGTACATCTCCTTGCTGACCACGTCCGTGGATTCGCCGACGCCGCGGGCGAACAGGCCGGTTTCCTCAAACACGGGAAGCTCGATGTGCTGGAAACCGAAGGTGCGCGCGGTTTCGGTGAACATGTCGCGCACGTGCTGGAAGGTCGCGGAGGTCGGCGGGACGTAGTCCGGCACGCCCTTCGGTGCGGCAAACGGGGAAATCTTGGCTTGGTCGGTCATGGTTAGCAAGTGTAACGCGCGGGGCATGCCGGTGTTCTCCCCCACCCCGCACTCTCAGGTTAAAAGCCGCAACCGGGGCGGACCCACGGGCGGCGCACCCCCATTGCGCGGCCCCGTGGAATGCCCCCGACGTGGATACCCGCCTGTTAGGTGGTGGAGTTGAGCTGCGCGGGAATATGCCTTGGGTTAGCCGATGGCGTCGAGGTTGTTCAGGAAGGGGTTGCTGCGGCGTTCCGCCCGCATGGAGGTATGCGGGCCGTGCCCCGGCAACAGGGTGAGACTGTCATCGAGGTTGAGCACCTCCGTGCGCAGGGACTGGCGCATCTTAGCCGGATCACTTCCGGGCAGGTCGGTGCGCCCAATCGATCCCTTAAACACCACATCGCCGGCAAAAACCACCTCATCGCCGACCAGCAGCACGCTGCCCGGGGAATGGCCCGGGCAGTGCCGGATAGCGAAGGACAATCCCAACAGATCGATGGTGTCGCCGTGGGTAAGGGATTCGCACTGCGTTAGGGGTTCCATGGTGGCGGCCTCATACAGCAGGGCGGTATCCCCGCTGACCCCACCGCCTGGCTGGGAGACCATGAACAGATCGTCATCGTGGATGAAAATTGGCGCCCCATGGGCCTTGGCTAGCTGTCCGGCATCGCGGGTGTGGTCGATGTGGCCGTGGGTGAGCACGATCTTTTCCAGCTTCGCGCCCTTTTCGTTTAAGACCTGCTCCACCCAGGCGGCGGCCCCCTTGCCGGGGTCCACGACCACCGCACGGTTTTCGTGGGTCAACACATAACAATTGGTCTGAAAAGGTCCCTGGGGTGAAAACACTAGCTCCATAAGCGGCAATCCTAGGACAAACGGCTAAGATGTTGGCTTAATGTGTCGCGCGGGCCTACCCCCGCCGGGTTTGCGACTGCCGGTTTACACCGTCGCAGTCACCGACGACGGAATAATTCGCGCGACCCGTGACCTTCAAGGCCGACGCTTGCGACTGCGCACCTGCCGCCGAACCGGCGGACTGGAGTCCTTCGCAACCCCACGCCCCCATCAAAGATTCGCCACCGCACCCCGCCAGGGCTGCCCCCCCCCGGGCAGCCTGCACGGTCAAGCAGGTGCGCGAAGAGAACTACGAAAAAGCGAAAGACTGTGTCGAATAACAGCCAGCGCCTCGACGAGGCAATGAAGAAGCTCGATAGTGAACTCAAGCGCCGCGATCGCGCAGAAAAAGCCAAGCCGCTGTCCGTAGCCTTGGCCGCTTTGGCCGTCATCGTGGTCATCGCCGGCGGAATCTGGTTTGCCGCCACCCGCGGCGGCGACGATGCTTCCACGGAAGCCGCCGCCAGCAGCACGGAGAACACCCCCACCTACACCCCGCTGAAGACCAGCCTGGATACCCCCCTGCCGGAAACTGTCAGCTGTGAGTACCCCGACTCTGGCCAGGCGGCCCGCCCCGTCAGCAAGCCGAAGACGGAAAACGTCCCCACCACCGGCGACGTCACCGTCACGCTGAACACCAACGACGGCCCGATCCCGATGAAGCTGGACCGCTCCGTATCTCCGTGTACGGTCAACGCCATTGAGCACCTGGCCAAGGAAAAGTACTACGACAACACCCAGTGCCACCGCATCACCACCTCCGGCATCCACGTGCTGCAGTGCGGCGATCCCAGCGCACAGGGCACCGGCGGCCCGGGCTTCAGCTTCAAGGATGAATTCCCGGTCAACGACCCGAAGCAGAACAACGGCCAGCCGATCGAATACCCGCGTGGCTCCATCGCCATGGCGAACTCCGGCCCGGACACCAACGGCTCCCAGTTCTTCCTGAACTACGCCGAGTCCCCCCTGCCGGCCTCCTACACCTACTTCGGTCAGGTCACCGATGAAGGCCTGAAGACCCTGGACACCATCGCCTCCCGCGGTGCCGCAGAGGGTGCATCCGACGGCAAGCCCGCCCAGGACGTCATCATCGCCACCGCCACCGTCTCCTAAGACCACTAAAACAGCGGACACACAAGCCGCTATCCCCCACGGCCCCATCGATCCCACACGCGGGAAACGATGGGGCCTTCGGCGTTCTCATCCCCTCCCCTGGCCCACAACCCCAAAAAACCACCCCGATATTCAATAAGAATTCGAAAAACACTTTCCCCACACCTGCCCCACCAGCACCAAATGAGATACACACTTTCGCTTCCAAAAAAGCTGCAAGTCACAGCGCTGGCCCCCACACGCAGCCGCCATCATTGCCCCATACAGCCCCCAACAAACCCCCAATTTCAGTGATGTCCATCACTAAATAACAACGGTGGAAGCCCAGTTTTCACCACCCCAATACTTCTTTGCTAACTCTTAGTTTTCTTTAAGCTATTGCGCCCCGCGCACCCATCAACAACATCTCCCCAGGTCACCCGGCACAGCACAACGGCAGTAACCTCAGGCGCACAGCCAACGATAAGAAAACTGGAAGGCACAACCGCTTCCACACACAGCGCACTGTGCGCACTGACACACCTTGCGTTTACGCAAAAAGAGGTTAGTCTTGAACGCACTGACCTTGATCAAACATCGTGAAAAGGATTTCACCCTTATGAAGCTGACCGCTCGCAAGTCCCTCATCGCAGCCCTGACCGCTGCATCCCTGACCGCCGGTGTCGTCACCGCCGCTCCCGCCATGGCCGACGAGTCCGGCTCCTTCGACTCCTTCTCCTCTTCCTCCAGCAAGACTGACAAGGAGCCGGAAACCGAGATCAAGAAGGTTCCGAAGAGGGACGAAAACGGCAAGATCATCATCGGTGAAAACGGCGAGCCTGAGTACGAGTACAAGGAAGTTCCGGTCGACTCCGACAAGAACAAGGCCGAGAACCTCACCGAGAAGCTCAAGGACTGGGTCACCCTCCTGGCTACCATCGCTTCCCTGTTCGGTGCGATCATCTCCATCACCAAGTCTGCCGACAACCTGGCTAAGGCTTTCGGCCCCAAGTAAGCCCTAGCGCTTCACCCGGGCCGACGACGACGCGGACACTATTGTCCGCGCCTCGTCCCTGAACCACCGCCACCCCACATCGGGTGCCGGTGGTTTTTTCATGCCCACCCCAACACACTGCCCCGCCAACAGCAAAAAGCCTGCCAGATGAGTGCACCCAACACTCACCGGCAGGCTATGCCTTCCCCCAGGGTCACCTCAGGTGGGACCTCGTCTAGTTCGGATTTACGCGGTAGACGTCAAAAACACCTTCAATGTTGCGCAGCTGCGTCATCAAAGCTCCCAACTGCTTAGTATCGGAAACCTGGAACGTAAACTGCGATACGGCCACCCGATCATCGGCCGACTGCGAACTCATCGCCGTTACTGCGACCTTCTGTTCGTTCATCACTCGAGTCAGCTCAAACAACAGGCCCTGCCGATCCAGCGCCTCCAACTGGAGGGTCGCACTGAACACCTTTCCGGCGCCCTCCCGCGCCCAGGACACATCAATGAGCCGCTCCGGCTCCTGCTTCAACCGGGCACTATTGGTGCAATCGCTTCGGTGCACACTTACCCCACCGCCGCGAGTGACGAAACCAAAGATCTCGTCGCCCGGCACCGGCTGGCAACACCGCGCCATCTTCGCCAACACATCCGGGCTGCCCTCCACGAGCACACCCACCGCGCTGGGATCGGGTCGCGCATTAGAGGCACTCACCAACTCTTCTAGCGGGGTACGCGACGCCAACGTCTCCTGATCGTCGGTATCCCCAAACATCGTCTCCAGGCGGTGGGCAACATTACCCGCCGTCACCGACCCCTCACCGATAGCGGTGTACAAGGCATCGACGTCCTGGTAGTTCAGCTCAGCAGCAACCTGCTTCATCGACTGGGCAGTAAACAAACGGTGCAGCGGCAAGCCACCGCGCTGCACTTCCTGCGCCAGCGCATCGCGGCCCAGCTCCAGCGACTCCTCGCGGCGCTCCTTCGCGAACCACTGGCGAATCTTCGCCTTCGCCCGCGGAGACACCACAAACTTTTGCCAATCGCGGCTCGGCCCCGCATTAGTGTCCTTGGAGGTGAAAATCTCCACCCGGTCACCGGACTTCAGCTTGGACTCCAACGCCACCAGCTTGCCGTTAACCTTCGCACCAATACAGCGGTGCCCGACCTCCGTGTGGACGGCATAAGCAAAATCCACCGGAGTCGACCCGGTCGGCAAATTCACCACATCACCCTTCGGGGTGAAAGCAAAAATCTGCTGACTGGTCAGGTCATAGCGCAAAGAATCCAAAAACTCGTTCGGATCCGCGGCCTCTTTTTGCCAATCCAACAGCTGACGCATCCACGCCATCTGATCGACCTCAGCCTTATCCCCCGAATGCGAGCCCTTGGTCTCCTTATAGCGCCAGTGGGCGGCAATACCGAACTCGGCATTGTAGTGCATCTCGTGGGTGCGGACCTGCACCTCAAGTGGCTTGCCACCAGGGCCCATCACGGTGGTGTGCAGGGACTGATACACCCCGAACCGCGGCGCAGAAATATAGTCCTTAAACCGCCCCGGCATCGCCGGATACAAAGAGTGCACCGCACCGATGGCCGCATAACAATCGTTGACATTGTCGACGAGCACGCGAATGCCGACCAGGTCGAAGATCTCCTCAAAATCCCGGCCGCGCACAATCATCTTCTGATAAATCGACCAATAGTGCTTCGGGCGCCCCATCACCTCCGCCTGGATGTGATTGTCCTTCATCGTCTGCGACACACTGCCGAGAATCTCCTGCAGATAACGGTCACGCGAGGGAGCACGATCCGCAACCAACCGCACGATCTCGTCGTACTTCTTCGGATACAAGATCGCAAAGGAAAGATCCTCAAGCTCCCACTTGATGGTCGCCATACCCAGCCGGTGCGCCAGCGGGGCGATCACTTCCAGCGTTTGCCGGGCCTTCTTAGCCTGCTTCTCCGGGGGCAGAAACCGCATCGTGCGCATATTGTGCAAACGGTCAGCCACCTTAATGACCAACACGCGCGGATCCTGACTCATCGCCACAATCATCTTGCGAATCGTCTCAGCCTCCGCCGCCGCCCCCAACGCGACCTTATCCAGCTTGGTGACGCCGTCAACCAAACGCGCGACCTCAGCCCCGAAGTCCTGCGTCAAATCATCCAGCGAATAATCAGTGTCCTCCACCGTGTCGTGCAACAACGCCGCCACCAGCGTGGTGGTGTCCATGCCGATCTCTGCCGCAATAGTCGCCACCGCCAAAGGGTGAGTGATGTAAGGATCCCCCGACTTACGAAACACCCCCTCGTGCAGTTTTTCCGCAGTGTGATACGCCTTCTGCAGAATCTCCACATCCGCTTTGGGATGAATCTTTTTATGGATGCTCACCAAGGGATCCAACACGGGATCCACCTTGACGCGCGAACCCGTCAAACTTCGTGCCAATCGAGCAGACATGCTCAACACTGTTGCCTGGTTACGATCTTGGGTGCGTTTGCTATTCACGCTGTACTCCTGGGGCTGATGTGGGCACGTAGTGAAAACTCATGAGTCTTAAAACACCAACTTTACCTGCGTGCACAACAACGTCATGCACCCGGTATGCGCCAAAGAAAAAACCCCGCTCACAGCCTCACAAGAGCATTGAGAGTAACTATGGCGGGGCGGGCGTTAAGTGGCCGCGGGAAAATCGACCGTGACAGAGTCAACACCGTGGGCGACAACCACCAGCGGCACATCGGACAACTTCTCCCGGCCCCCGAGGCTTTCCACCTCCAGCACCACAGCATGCCCGCTGACAATGCCACCACAGGACTCAATGAGCTTGCGGGCGGCCACCAAGGTGCCACCAGTAGCCAACACATCATCGATCAGCACAATCTTGGTGCCCTCAATATCGATCGCGTCCTGCGGAATCTCCAGGGCGGCGGTGCCATACTCCAGCTGGTAGGTTTGCGTCACCACCGGCGGCGGCAACTTGCCAGCCTTACGGATCGCCAGCACCCCGACACCTAAGCGGTAAGCCACCGCGGAGCCCAACAGGAAACCCCGGGCATCCAAACCGCCAATCATCTCGGCGCCCATCGCCTTGGCGGCCTCGGCGAGCTCATCAATGATCAGCGTGTACGCCTCAGCATCAGCCAACACCGGGGTCAGATCCTCGAAAAGAATCCCTGGGGCAGGAAAATCAGGCACCAACCGCACATGGGTTCGCAGCGCCTCACGGGCGTCAAAAGGCTGTGTCTCAGACGACGATGTCATTGCTTGTTCTCCTGCCAGCGATCCATATTCCAGCCCAAACCAGCCGGATTGGTGTTGGGTACCACGTTACCGACGCTGCGGTCGATAACAAACGTGCGGGGCTGCGCGCACAGCGGAATCGTCGGAACTTCCTCCCACAGCTTCGTCTCCGCTGCCCGCAAACCCTCCACATCGGTGGTATCCACATCAGCATCCGGGTATTGCAGCGACGGATCCATACCAACCAACACCGCATCAAGCGCACCCGGCAGCACCTGGGTAGTACCCCACGCACCTTCCACCTGACGATGCACTTGCGACAAATCGCCACCCACCTCGTGGGCGTCAATAATCTCAATGCCGGCCGGCTCACAGGACACCCGCATTGCCTCCACCATGGCGGCCTTGCGGGGATCCGGACCCATATAACCAATGTGAATCTGCTGACCAGACAGAGTCTGCGCCAAAGCGATATCCACCCCCATGTGAGCATCGGAAATATCAGTCATCTGCGCGTTCAAAGGATCGCCATAAGACAACAAACGCGTTGCAAGCGGCGGAGTCTCCACCCCAGCCAACTGCGTGGAAGCCTGCGCCACAGCCGGCTGATCAATACACGCCGCCAACGCCTGGCGCGCCTGATCCGAACCAAGCACACCATCGTTGCTCAGCACCAACTGCTCAATCAAAATGCCAGCCTCATGGGAGACATCAAACCGGTTGAGAGGGTCATCACGGTTAACCCAATCAACCGTGGGTACCCCCACCAAATCCGCGATCTCCATGCTCTTAGTGGCATTCTTCGCAGCCAGATCCGTGTGCTTCGGCCACACCACCACCTCGGCAATCTCCGCCGGATCACCCGACCAGGATTCGTTGCGGTTCAAGACCACGCCGCCATCTTCCCGCACGGCAGAAATCTTGTACGGCCCGTAAGCAACCTGGAGGGCAGGATTAAAAGCCTTCAAATCAAAGCCCGTATTCCACGCCTCCGCGACCGCCTGCAAGCTTTCCTCATCAGCCTGCTCCAACGCCTGCGTAAACTGCTCAGGGCTCACACCGGCAGCCTGCACAATCGCATGGCTCGGCAACACGGTGCCAGCAGAAAACAACTGACGCCACCGGTTCCCCAAGCCCTCCTTGAACACCACAGAGAAATCCTTCGCCCCAGGCGCACACTCCACAGAGGCCACCTGCTCAGCCAAAGGAATATGAGAAGCAAAAATATCTTGACGCTGCCCCGCCGTCACAGTGAGCTGAAAATCCTGACACGTTACCGGCACCCCGTCGCTATAGGTGGCCTTGTCACTGATGTGATAGTTGATCCGCTTCTGGGGACCAGGTACGGCCTGCGCATCCACAAAATCGGTGTTCGGAATCAACTGTCCCTTAGGACCCGCCACAAACGCGGGTGGGTACACGCGCGAGACCACATAATCAGCATGGTCACTGACACCGGTCACCGAACCCGCGTTACTGGTCAACAGATCACTGCCGACCGCATAACCAAAATGATCCGGCGGCGGCTCAGGAGCGGGCACCTCCGGTTCACTACAGCCTGCAAGTACCAGACCTGTGGCCGCAACAGTGGCCAGTACATGACGAAACTTCAAGGTTTCTTGCCTTCTTTGTTCACACCCGCGCAACGCACGAGACAGAGAGAACCACGTGCCCGAAGACGGCGGGAACCCCCAACTCAAACTCGCTCACTTCCCTCACCCCGGCAGCAACCCAGCAGCAACGACATACATCGTCACGCGGCAACCAACCGACGCCCAGAAAGGCAAGCTTTTACTATCCACCCATTATAGGGCTAGCGCCCCCGGAACCGAATTACGATTACCCCGCCACACAGGCTCGTGACATTCATCCCAACCGGCATACACCGCAGTGCGAAAACGCCATACAAAAACCGCCCACACCCAAAGGTGTGAGCGGCTTCGGTGAAAACCAGCACTCAGTGCCCGTTAACGCATCAGGACAACAACATTATTGCCCCGGACGCCACGTAGTACCAGTGGTATGCGCGGACTGCGGCTGATCAACGTGCACAGTACGACGAGCAGGGCCGGCCTGAGAATCCACGGCCACAGCCGCATCCGATTCGGCAACAGCCTCCTCAGCGGCGCCCTCACGCTCGCGCATAACCTTCTCGGTGTGCTCGCGAACCTTCTTACTGCGGTTTTTCAGCGACACCAGAATCGGGGTAGCCAAGAACACGGAGGAGAACGTGCCCTCAATAACACCGATCATCTGCACCAGCGCCAAATCCTTCAAGGTGCCAACACCCATCAGCCACACAGCAACAACCATCAGCGAAGCAATCGGCAGCGCCGAAATCACGGTCGTCGCGATAGAACGCATCACCGTCTGGTTCACCGCCAGGTTCGCCTGCTCCGCATAGGTGCGGTTCGTAAACTCCCAGCCGGCAGTATTTTCCTTGACCTTGTCGAACACCACCACGGTGTCATACAGGGAGAACGCCAGCACAGTCAGCAAACCAATAACGGTTGCGGGGGTGACCTCAAAACCGATGAAGGCGTAAATACCAGCCACCACGATGCCGTCAACCGCCAGGCCAGCAATAGCAGCGATCGCCATGTCGCGTTCGAAACGCAACGTGATGTAGCCGAAGATCAACACCAGGAAGATACCCAGCGACATCAGCATGCGGTTGGTAATGGTCGAACCCCAAGACTCAGACACCGTGGAATCACCGATGCTATCCGGGGTGGGCTTACCGTTGGATCCCTCCGGCTGGAACTTCTCAAACAAAGCCTCACGGGCCTTGTCAATCTGATCCTGGTCCAGGCGCTGGGAGTTGATCTCCATCAAGCGCGAATCACCCGAACCAACCACCTGAGTCAACGACGGCTCAACACCAGTCGCCTGCTCGAACACCTGAGACACCTGAGCGGGCTCGAGGTTACCGGCCGGCATGTTCATCTTGGTGCCGCCCTCAAAATCAATACCGAGGGAGAATCCCTTCAGCGCGATACCAAGAATGCAGGCAACCAAAATAGCGGCCGTGATGGAGTACCAAGTACGGCGACGGCCGACAAAATCAATGCCACCCTCACCGGTCAGCACTCGACGTGCAAGATTAGAAGCCATTTCTACTTCTCCTCCTTGTCGGTGGAAGCGACCTCGTGGTCGTGGTCGCCGGCCAAGTACTCGCCGCGCTCGCGACGCTCCTCAGCCACGCGCATGACCTTGCCCAAACCATTCAAACCAGGCTTAGCAAAGACCGGCTTACGGGAAGCAAGGATCACCAGCGGAGCGGTCACCAAGAAGGTGATCACCAGGTCGAAGATGGTGGTCAGGCCCAGCGTGAACGCGAAGCCCTTCACATCACCAACCGCCAGCACATACAGCACAACTGCTGCAATAAGGCTGACCATGTTACCGGAGATAATGGTGTGCTTCGCACGATCCCACGCGCGCGGAACGGCAGAACGGAACGTCCTACCCTCACGCACTTCATCCTTAATGCGCTCGTAGAACACCACAAAGGAGTCGGCGGTGGTACCAATACCAATGATCAAACCAGCGACACCGGCCAGATCCAGGGAGTAACCAATCCAGCGGCCCAACAGCACCAAGGCACCGTAAATCAAAGAGCCAGACATGAACAGCGAAGCCACAGCCAAAATGCCGAACACGCGGTAGTACACCAGCGCGAACAAGCTCACCAGGATCAAACCGATAACGCCTGCAATCAAACCAGCCTTCAGCGAGGCAAAGCCCAAAGTAGCCGGAATGGTGGTGGCGGTACCGCCACGCTCGCCGTTTTCACCAGCAAAGCTCAAAGGCAACGCACCATAGCGCAGGTTGTTGGCAAGCTCAGTTGCCTCCTGCTGAGTGAACTGGCCAGTAATCGAGGTGCCAGAACCAGTCGGCGTCGGCGACTGAATCACCGGAGCCGAAATCACCTCAGAGTCCAGGGTGATCGCAACCTGCTTGTGCAGGTACTCGCTAGTCACCTGGTACCAAGTGGCACCGCCCTCATCACCATTACCGGACTTGAAGGAGAAGTTGATCTCCATCTGACCGGTCTGGGGGTTAAGACCACCCGAGATCGGACGATTGGTATCAATCTCGTTACCCGTCAGACGCTTACCGGTGACCGGATCAGTCTGACCAACCAGCAGGGGAACCGGGTCGAGAATGTACTTGCCAGCGCCGGTAGCGTCACATGCCACCAACGGCTTGGCCGGATCATCGGTACCAGCGATCGGATCCGGGCCGTCACCACACTGCAGCAACGAAGCGGCAGCAAGCTGGACGGTAGGATCTTCAGACTGACGATCCTTGCGGAGAATCTCAGTAATATTCTGACGACGCTCCTGCGCCTCAATGGAGTTATCCGGCTCCGCAGGAGCCTGCGCAGTCACGGTCGGAGCAGCAACTGCGGGCTTTTCGTCTTTCTTCTGCTCATCCTTCGCGCCTTCCTCACCGGCAGGAGTTGCCTCCACGCCAGCAACAGAAGTCGCCAAATCCTTCAGGGCAGCGTTAGCAACCTCAGGGGTGATAATGCCCGCGCCAACCCAACGGTTAGCCATCTCATCGGCGGTCGACACCAACTTACTGGGGTCCGGAGCACCAGGCTCAGCGACCGGGCGGAACAACAGCTGAGAGGTACGACCCAGCGCACGGGCCTGAGAAGTATCCTCACCAGGAACCGTAATCACCAAGGTGTCGCCATCAGTTTTCACCTCAGCTCCGGACACGCCCATACCGTTAACACGGTTTTCCAGAATCTCGCGGGCCTTCGCCAACTGATCCTGGGTCGGCTTTTCACCCTGGGGAACCAGGGTCACACGGGTACCACCCTGCAGGTCAATACCCAACTTGGGGGAAGCGGAGTGATTGCCCGTAAAGAACACGAGCGAATACACCACCGCCAAAATCAGCACGAACAGCGCGAGCGCACGCTGCGGCCACTTGGCCGCACCCACTCGGGCGCGTGATGGTTTGGATGCCACTGAAAACTTTTCTCCTCACTTGACCGCCGCGAACCACGCAAAACATGGCCACACACAGTCGACGGCTACAGCCACTCAACACCACACGGTGGAACAGACAACAGCGCATCGGCGACGGGTCGACGCAAAACACTTGGCAGCCACCCCACACAGCGCACAGCTTCGTCATCACGAAATATCCCAAGCAACACCGGGTCTAACGAAAAGACCACGGCAAAGCAGCGGCACAGAAAATGGTGTACGTACACCCATCATCTAATGCTGCCCGCTCAAACAATCGCACAGCGACTAAAACCTGAGAACCCCATGAGAACCAAAGGGCCTACGCAGCGTAAGTGGCGTTATACCAAAGCTTCATCGTAGAACACTTTGCCCATAATCTCCGCACCCGCCCCCACAAAGTGTGGCGTACCTAATGAAACCTGCCCCCTTTTCACCAACCCCAGCACCCCACAACAAAAAAGGCCCGCACCCACAGCGCGGACCTATAAAAGCCACAACATTAGCTACACGACATGAATTACGCCTCATGTTCCGGAGCTGACGCCCCAGCATCTCCCCCAGGCACAACCGGGGCCGGCTGACGGCTCACGATCGCCGCCCGATCCCAATTCGTCGACACGCCTTCGGAAATCTCCAGGGTGACAACACCATCGGCAAGGGCAACCACAACACCGTGCAATCCCGCAGCAGTCACCACTCGGTCCCCCACCCCCAGGGAAGCCTGCAGTTGCTGCATCTCATTCAAACGAGCCTTCTGGCGACGCACCTGAAGAATCGTCGGAACCAAAAAGATCACCAGCAACAAAATCAACAAAGACAAGTTCATGGCGAACAGTATGCCACGACACAAAAAGACCCGAATAGTTCACACTATTCGGGCCCACCACAGCAGCACTACCTACACAGCATGCTGACCAGGAGCATCAGGCGGCGGCGTCAAGCCCAAATGCTGCCACGCCAACGCCGTAGCAACACGACCGCGCCCCGTGCGCGCCACCATGCCAGCACGCACCAAATACGGCTCACACACCTCTTCAACCGTCGAAGGCTCCTCCCCCACAGCAATGGCCAACGTCGACACACCCACCGGGCCACCCCCATGCCCATGAATCAACGCCGACAGCACAGCACGGTCCAAACGATCCAAACCCATCTCGTCGACATCGAAAACCACGAGAGCCGCCTGCGCAGCCGCCAAAGTCACATGCCCATCGCCATGGACTTCCGCATAGTCACGCACACGCCGCAACAAGCGGTTGGCAATACGAGGAGTGCCCCGAGAACGCGAAGCAATCTCCGCCGCCGCATCATCATCAATGCCTACACCCAAAATCCGCGCCGCACGCACCACCACCCGGGTCAAATCAGCCGTGTCATAAAACTCCATCTGGGCTGTAAAACCAAAACGATCCCGCAACGGTCCAGTCAACATACCGGAACGAGTCGTCGCGCCCACCAAAGTAAACGGCGCAATCTCGAGAGGGATCGACGTCGCGCCAGGCCCCTTGCCCACGATCACGTCAATGCGGAAATCCTCCATCGCCATGTACAGCATTTCCTCTGCCGGACGAGCAATACGGTGAATCTCATCAATGAAGAGCACATCACCCTCCATCAAGTTCGACAACATCGCCGCCAAATCACCCGCACGCTCCAGCGCCGGACCACTAGTCATCCGCAAGCTCGAACCCATTTCCTGGGCAATAATCATCGCCATCGTGGTCTTGCCCAAACCGGGAGGACCAGACAACAACACATGATCAGGCGTCACATTGCGCTTACGAGCACCGCTCAACACCAAATCAAGCTGATTACGCACCTTCGGCTGGCCGATGAACTCATCTAGCGACTTCGGGCGAAGATTGACCTCCATGTCCCGATCAGCGACTTGCTGCGTTGCATCAACACTGCTTTCGGGACCACGGCCGCCTGCAGGAATTCCCTCAGGCAGCCGAAACTCGGTCTTTTCCATATCGCTCACGAGCGCTCCTTACACACAATCCAACGGCCAACAGCCGCGGAAAAACACTGCCCCCATCATCCCATCCTCCACCCCACAAAAGAGCGCACGACGGGACACGATGTGGATAAACTTCGCCGCTACTTCTTTTTCCCCAAATCAGCCAAAGCCAAACGCAAAGCCGTCGAGGTGGTCGCATCAGGCTGGGCCGACAGCACCCGGGCCACCGCCGCTTCGGCCTGCACCGCAGTAAAGCCCAAACCAACCAAGGCCTCAGCTACCTGCTCGGCAACAGCGCCATTAATCAAATCCACGCCCTGCACGGGCGCCTCCGGGGCACCATAATCCGCGACCTTGTCTTTGAGATCCACAATCATGCGCTCAGCCATGCGCTTGCCGACGCCCGGAATCTTCTGCAAAGTCTTAGCATCCCCACCGGAAATCGCGCGACAAATATCTTGCGGGCTAAACACGCTCAACGCGGCCATCGCCAAACGCGGCCCCAAACCGCTGACGGTTTGCAGCTGCGAAAAAATATCGCGGCTATCAGCGTTATCGAATCCATAAAGGGTCATCGCGTCTTCGCGCACAACCATGGTGGTCAACAGCAAGGCTTCCTCGCCGCGGGTCAGCGTTCCCAAGGTCGCAGGCGTGGCCTGCACTAGGTACCCCACCCCCGCGCACTCAATGACCGCACTGGTCAAATTAATGGCAATCACTGTGCCTCGTACGCTTGCGATCACTTGGAACTCCTTCTATTTGATTGACTAATCTGCGGAACCTGGGCTGTCCGAGAACGGCGCTGTTGGTTAAATCCAGACAACTGCTTTGACTGTGGATGCCGTGCGGCCTGCTCCCCCATCATCGTCGCTGCTTGTTGCTGGCGCACCAGCAGCGGGGCACGCCAACAGTGACACACAGCCAAAGCCAAAGCGTCTGCAGCATCCGCCGGCTGCGGTGGCTGACTCAAACCAAGAATGCGGGTAATCATCGTGGTCATCTGCTTCTTATCGGCACGACCATTACCCGAAATGGCCTTCTTCACCTCACTCGGGGTGTACATGTGTACCGGCAAGTTCCGCTCAGCGGCGGCCAACACCAACACGCCAACAGCGTGCGCAGTATGCATCACCGTGGACACGTTTCCACGCTCAAAGATGCGCTCGATGGCGACCACGTCGGGCTGGTATTCATCCATCCACTCGTTGACCGCACGAGACAAACGAAGCAAACGCTCAGACAATTCGGCTGCAGCGGGGGTTCTCACCACTCCCACAGCCACCGGATACACCGCACGCCCGGTGCCTGCTTGCACGACGGACAAACCACAACGAGTCAATCCAGGGTCAATTCCCATGACCCGTAGACCTTGCAGGTTCACCAGCTGCACCTCAAAGAAAAATCAAAACTTCCGCAGGCTCACGACGGCGTCGTAAACAACAGCAACTACTGTAACACCTGTAGAACACATAAGCGATAAGACTACACCCTGCATGAAAGGAAAACCCGCCCCAGGCTGGAAAAACCATCCTGGGACGGGGAAACGATTCACCGAGTCTCGGTGGATACGTTCGAAAAGGATTCAGCGCACCAACTAGGCGTCGAGGGCAGCAACAACCTCGTCGGACAGATCCATGTTGGTGTAGACGTTCTGCACATCGTCAGAGTCTTCCAAGGCGTCAATCAGCTTGATGATCTTCTTGGCTCCATCGACGTCGAGCGGCACCTCCACAGAGGCACGGAAATCAGAATCAGCTTCGTCGACCTCAATGTCGGCCTCAACGAGGGCTTCCTTCACGGCCACCATGTCACCAGCGGCGCACAGAACCTCGTACTTTTCGCCGAGGTCGTTGACCTCTTCTGCACCAGCGTCAAGCACAGCCATGAGGACATCGTCCTCAGTGAGCTCGCCCTTGTTCACGGTGACAACACCCTTGCGGGTGAACAGGTAGGACACAGCACCAGACTCCGCGAGGCTGCCCCCATTTTTGGTCATGGCGGTGCGCACCTCGGTGGCAGCGCGGTTGCGGTTATCGGTCAAACACTCAACCAGCATGGCCACACCGTTGGGACCGTAGCCTTCGTACATGATGGTTTGCCAGTCAGCGCCACCGGCTTCTTCACCGGAACCACGCTTACGCGCACGCTCAATGTTGTCGTTGGGAACACTGGCCTTTTTGGCCTTGCGAATCATGTCGTCCAACGTCGGGTTTGCTGAGGGGTCACCGCCACCGGTACGAGCAGCAACCTCGATGTTCTTAATCAGCTTGGCGAACTCTTTGCCACGCTTAGCGTCGTTCGCAGCCTTCTTGTGCTTCGTAGTGGCCCATTTTGAGTGTCCGGACACTTTGCCTCCCAGCGTGCGCGAAAACACGTCCAGAAACCGCTGGTTTCGCAATCCCTGTATGAAACCCACCGCGCATGCGATGGGTTGTTTTCGCTGTGTTGAAAATCTACGTCGGTGAAATTTTTCACGTGATGTTTCGTCGCCGCGAGACCTCTCAGGCCTCGCATTCGACACGTCTGTCCACTATAGCGGGCAGACCTTAGGCCAGTGCATTTCGCCCCGGCTAAACCCAAAGAAAAACAGTCGCAGTGTTTGGCACCTAGACCGGGGTAACCGTGCCATTGGCGTGAGCGCTCAAACCCACAGCCTGAGCGTCACGCACAAACATTTCATGGATCCGCTTCTCGCCGGTGCATTCGGGGTGGAATGCGGTAGCAAGAGCATTTCCTTGCTTGACGGCTACGATCATGCCCTGCGCCGGGCCAGTCGGGACGGTGGCGAGGATTCGCACGTCCTGACCGGCTTTTTCAACCCACGGGGCGCGAATAAAGATCGCCTCCATGGGACCGTCAATCCCATCGACATCGAGATCCACTTCGAAAGAATCCACCTGACGCCCAAACGCATTACGGCGCACAGTCATATCAATGGCCGAGAACTTTTTAGCATCCGGGCGGGTGTCCAGAATGTCGGTGGCCAGCAGGATCATGCCCGCGCAGGTACCAAAGACAGGCAAGCCCTGGTCAAGGGCTTTTCGCAGGGGTTCATACACCTCGTTGAGCTCCAACAGCTTCGACATGGTGGTCGATTCACCGCCGGGAAGAATCATCGCGTTGATTCCTTCGAGGTGCTCTGGTCGTCGGACGCGCCGGTGCTCTACTCCCAGCTCGTCGAGGATTTGTTCGTGTTCCTCAATGCCACCCTGCATTGCGAGTACGCCTACGAGCACAGATGTCTCCTTGGTTGAATAAAAGTTTTAAGAAAACTCACGTGGCGCGTGAGGGAATCTTTTGATTTGACGAAACCACAATACTCCCCCGCCTGTGTGAGACACGCACCCGGTTCGCGGTGCGAGCGAGGGTGCGAAGACTAGCGGCTGGGGGTATGCGCGCCGGCGTCTTTGGTGAAGGGAAGGGATTGCACCCCGGGTTTCAGGTTGCGGGTCAAGCCTTCCTGGGTGACCACCGCAACGAGGTTTCCGGCCCGGTCAAAAATTCGACCGTGGGTGAGGGCACGCCCGTTGGCGGCAGAAGGAGAAACCTGGTCGTACAGGAGCCACTCGTCGGCGCGGAAAGGGCGCAGGAACCACATAGCGTGGTCGAGGCTGGCCTCCTGCACCGTTACTCCTTCATGGGGCACCATCGCGGAGTGCAGCAGAGTCATGTCCGACATGTAGGCGAGGGTGCACACATGAAAAGTGTCATCGTCAGGCAAGGCCGCTTTGGAACGGAACCACACCACCTGCTGACTGGGCGTGTAGGGGTTGTGTTCGAATTTGTCGTTGGGAACCACTCGGATATCCCAGTCGCTCCACTCCTCAAGCAGGATTTGGGTGTTGTGGCGCATGCTGGAGTAGTCCATGACGATGTCCTCGGGGTTAGGCACATCGCGCATGCGGTCGGAGTGTTCGATCCCCTCATCCCCTGTGCGGTGGAAGCTTGCCTGCATGATGAAGATGGCTCGGCCGTCTTGGACGGCCTTGACCTGGCGGGAGCAAAAGCTCTTGCCGTCGCGTACCCGGTCAACCATGAACACGGTGGGCTCGGTGGAGCGGCCAGGGGCGACGAAGTATCCGTGGAGCGAGTGAACTTTGTAGGCGGGGTCGACGGTGCGGGTTGCCGCGACCAGGGTTTGGGCGGCGACTTGTCCACCGAAGGTGCGTTGGAGCAGCGATTTCACCACGGGACCGCGGAAGATGTCTCGGTCGATTTGCTCAACGTCGAGTACTTCAAAAATGGTGTTCTTCTGGGGTTTTTCCATTGGTTCGGGGCCTGACTTGAAGTGGTGATGGATAGTGGTGTGTGGGGTTCTGGTTGTAGATTAGTCGCCTTGGTATTGCGGGGTGAACGTTTGCCCCCCTTGCTTGCTTGGTGGACGTTGGAAACGACTTCAGCCCGCTGCCCCCTGTGGCGGGGGCAGCGGGCTGAAAGAATAAGCAGCTTTGCTACTGGGTGTTTTTACCAGCCGCGTTCTGCGAGGCGGTGCGGCTGCGGGATCTCGTCGACGTTGATACCGACCATGGCTTCGCCGAGTCCGGAGGAAACCTTGGCGATCACTTCGGGGTCGAAAGCGTTGTTGGCTGCCAGCACGATGGCCTTGGCGCGCTTGACGGGGTCGCCGGACTTGAAGATGCCGGAGCCGACGAACACACCTTCGGCGCCGAGCTGCACCATCATGGCTGCGTCGGCGGGGGTAGCGATGCCGCCTGCGGTGAACAGCGGGACGGGGAGCTTGCCCTCGTGCGCGACGTAGGCGACGAGCTCGTAGGGGGCACCGAGTTCCTTGGCTGCGACGTAAAGCTCGTCTTCAGCCATGGAGCGCAGGCGGTTGATTTCGCCACGGATGGTGCGCATGTGGGTGACAGCGTTGGAGACATCACCGGTGCCGGCCTCGCCCTTGGAGCGGATCATGGCTGCGCCCTCATTGATGCGGCGCAGGGCTTCGCCCAGGTTGGTGGCGCCACACACGAAGGGGACGGTGAATTCGCGCTTGTCGATGTGGTTGGCGTAGTCGGCCGGGGTCAGCACCTCGGACTCGTCGACGAAGTCGACGCCGAGGGATTGCAGGACCTGGGCCTCGACGAAGTGGCCGATGCGGGCTTTTGCCATCACCGGGATGGAGACAGCTTCCTTGATGCCGAGGATCATCTCGGGATCGGACATGCGGCTAACGCCACCCTCTGCGCGGATATCTGCGGGGACGCGTTCGAGCGCCATGACGGCGCAGGCGCCTGCATCTTCGGCGATGCGGGCTTGCTCCGGGGTGACGACGTCCATGATGACGCCGTTTTTGATTTGGTTGGCGAAGGTGCGCTTGACGCGGACGGTGCCTTTGGCGACGGTGGTTTCGTCGGTCTTGGAGGTCTCGGTCGGGTTAGCCACGGTGTGGGTGTACTCCTCGGTGTAGCGATTGTGAACTTCAACCATGATAGACCAATCTGTTCAGATGGTTGTTTTTCAGGGGTAAAACCCGCGCTAGTCCCCCACGTCTTCCCGTCGATTCGCTAGCTGTTGAGGGTGTGTAAACCTCGAATTTCTTAGCACTGTTCGCTTGAGCTGGCGTGGAGTTGTTCAAAGAATTCGGGCACTTCCGCGGTGCCTCCGAGGAGGAAGAAGCGGACGGCGGGCCGCAGTCTAACGGCGCGCGTGTCTCGCACGGCCTCGTTATAGAAGCGGACCGCGAGTTCGACGCGGGTGTTTGCCGCTACCAGGTGCGGGTTGGTGTCATTAGCGTTTCGACGGCAGGTGGCACTCAATTCCCTTTCGGCGAGCCCCCGATTCAACACACTCGTCTTTGTCAAGTCAATGGACTGTACTTCTCGCGCAAGTTCGGCGTGGTCGGGTTCGAGAGCTTCGATGAGTTGAGCGCGCTGATTCAGTGCTGCTTCCAGGGCTGCGAGGCGGGCATCGGTGCGAATGTTGAGTCGGTTGAGGCGCTGGGCCGTCAGTATCGCCCAGGTGCCGAGCATCACCAGTGCGGCAACGAGGACGACGAGCAGGATCAGGGGCACGGTTGTCATCGTTTCTTTCCCGCCCTGTGGCCAGTGGTTGACTGGGGGCTGCGCTGCCCGGCTAGTGCGCGATAGCCGGGCAGTCCGGTATAGGTCACGGGCTGGGTGCCGGCGACGGTGTCGTACACCTCGAAGATTTCTTCGGCGACGTGCGACCAGTCATACCTTTTGGCGCGCCTTCTGCCGGTATCAGCCAGTGCGGTCCGCGCGGTGGAATCTTCGATGAGTTCGATGAGCGCGCGGGCTAGCTCAAGGTGATCTCCGGTGCGGAAGAGTTTCGCCGCGGGATGTGGGCTGTGCCCATCGGCCACGTCAACAAAGGCTTCAAGATCGCTGGCTACGACGGCGCAGCCGGCAGCCATGGCTTCGATGAGGACGATGCCGAAGCTTTCGCCGCCCAGGTTGGGGGCGATGTAGATGGCGGAGGATCCGAGGATGCGGGCCTTTTCTTCATCGCTGACTTTGCCCACGAAGTGCACCCCGTCGATGGCGCGCGGGCTGCCTGCGCCGATGACGGTGAGGGTGGCATCGGGGTGATTGCGGCGCACAATCTCGAAGGCGGGCAGCAGCACGGAAAGCCCTTTGCGTTTTTCGTCGATTCTGCCGAGGAAAACGAGTGTTTTTCCGCGCTGGTTGCCGGTATCTGCACGGTTGAATGCTTTGGTGTCGACCCCGTTGGGGATGAGGACGGGGTCGGTTCCGAGTTGTTCAACCTGCCAGCGGCGCGCCATTTCAGACACGGCGATTCCGCCGTGCACTTTTTCCAGCAGCGGCTTTAAGGCGGGTTGTGCGACCTTAAGCAGGACTGACTTGCTACTGGAGGCGTGGTAGGTGGCCACGATGGGCCCTTCGCACAGCGCGAGGGTCGCCATGGAATAAGAGGGGGAATTGGGTTCGTGGACGTGGACGACGTCGAAGTGGGATTCGGTGACGAAGCTTTTGATGCGGTGCCGGACCTGGGGGCCGAAGCTGAGTCGGGCGATGGATCCGTTGTAGGGAATGGGGATACTGGGGCCACCTTTGATGACGAAGTCATCGATGGGGGTTGCCTCGGAACAGGGGCCGAGCACCTTCACGTCGTGGCCGTGGGCGAGGTAGTACCGGGCGAGGTCCAGGATGTGCGCTTGCACCCCGCCGGGCTCATCAAAAGAGTAGGGGCAGACCATGCCGATGCGCATGCGCTACTCCCCTGTCCCCGTCGCGTCGTTGGTGGCGCGGTATCGGCGGTGTGGGTCGAGGTCTGCGTCGAAGACGGGTTGAAGCATGTGCCAGTCAACGGGGTGGGCGGTGATGGTTTCGCTGAGGGCATCAGCGATGGCTTGGGTGGTGTTTTCGATTGTGGTGGTGGTCAGGGCGGGGTGGATGGTCATCCCCCAGCCGCGTGTGCCGTTGTGGGCTTGCCAGCCGTGGGTGAAGTAGCAGTCTGCGATGAGGATGGGGGCACCGGTTGTTTGGGATAGGCGGGCGGCGCCGGTTGGTAGGTGGGCGGGCTGCCCGAGGAGGTCGACGATGATCCCGCGGTGGCTTAAGTCTCGTTCGCCGAGGAGGCACACGATTTTTCCGTCGCGGAGTCGCTGTTCCAGGGTGGGCATGGGAGAACCGCTGTCGCTGGTGTGGGGTAGGACTTCGAAGCCGAGTTTGGTGCGGTAATCGACGAAGGCTTCGTAGAGGGCGTAGGGTTTGAGTTTTTCGGCGACGGTGGTGAAGGTTCCGGCGTGGTGGACCAGCCATACTCCGGCCATGTCCCAGTTTCCGGAGTGGCTGAGGACGATGATTGCTCCTCGTCCGTTGTCGAGTGCTTGGTCGAGGTGTTCGACGCCCTGGATGCTGGCGTCGAGTTCGGCCAGTAGTTGGGGGTCCGAGGCCATGCTGGGCAGGCGGAAGGCTTCTACCCAGTAGCGGGCGTAGGAGCGCATTGCTTGGCGGACGAGTGCGGGGCTGACGGGGGCGGGGTGTAGTGCGCGTTGGAGGTTTTTGGCTAGTTGCTCTGTTCCCCGCTGGCCCCGCCATGCAAGGTCGGCGCCTAGTTCCCCGATTCGGTAGGCCAGCTCTTGGGGTAGTGCGCGAAAGAGTTTCCAGCCGAGGATGTAGCCGGCCGCGGCGAAGTCTTTGTGCTTCAGGCAGGTCACGAGCCTTGCGAGATCACGCATTAGGCCCGGTACTCCTTGGCCCCCTTGGGTGCGGCAATGGGGCGCATAGCTCCTGGTGAGTTCGCGGCTTGCCCGAAGCGTTGGTAGATGGTGAAGATGCTGCCGAGGGCGAGGACCCAGATGGCCACGTCGATGGCGTAGGGGACGCCGAGGCCGGTGAGGCCGATGCCGACGAGTCCGAGCACGAGCCTTTCGGCCCTTTCGATGAGTCCACCGCCCATGGTGAGGCCGCCGGCCTCGCCGCGGGCTTTGACGTAAGAAATGACTTGTGAGCTGACCAGCACGACAAGGGCTGCCACGATGGTGGCGCGGGGTGGCTGGTAGGTGTAGACCATCCACCACACAATGGCGCCGAACAGGGCGCCGTCTGCGATGCGGTCGCAGGATGCGTCGAGGGTTGCCCCATAGGCGGTGCCGCCGCCTCGCATGCGGGCCATGGTGCCGTCGAGGAGGTCGAAGGCGGCGAAGATGCCCATCAGGATGGCGGCTGCTACCACATGCCCGGTGGGGATGAGCACGACTGCGGCGGCCACGGCGATGGCGGTGCCGGTGACGGTGACTTGGTTGGGGGTGATGCCGGCTTTGACGAGGCGGGAGGCGATGGGGTCGACGACGATGGAGATGGGGCCGCGTCCGGTGGAACTAAACACTGCTGACTCCTGGTCCGTCGGTCTGTTGCCATGCCTGGGCCAGCAGGGTGCGGGTTTGTCCCAGCATTTGGGGCAGGACTTTTACGCCGTCGATGACGGTGATGAAGCTGGAGTCGCCGGCCCAACGGGGTACGACGTGCATGTGGAGGTGTTCGCGCACCGAGCCTCCCGAGGATTGGCCGAGGTTGAAGCCGACGTTGATGCCTTGGGGGTTCGATACCGCTTTGAGGGCGCGGATGGCGTGTTGTCCGAAGGCGAAAAGTTCTGCGGATTCTTCCGGGGTGAGATCTTCGAGTTGGGCGACTTCGCGGTAGGGCACCACGAGCATGTGGCCACTGTTGTAGGGGTAGAGGTTCATCAGGCAGTACACCAGTTCGCCGCGGGCGACGATGAGGCCTTCTTCATCGCTGAGTTTTGGTACCTCGACGAAGGGGTTGGCGCGTTTCTTACCGGTGGTGGACGGTCCGCTGGTGATGTAGTGCATGCGGTAGGGCGTCCACAGGCGTTCCAGTCGGTCTTCGACGCCTGCGCCTTGGTAGCTGATGCTGCCAGGCGAGTTGTCTTCCTGGTTCGTCACGGCTTTTCACACCTTTCCTACCCCACCGTGTGGCGGGTTTTTCCTGACCGCTTGAGGCCGATTGTTGATCTGTTCTAACCTACCGCACGCGCGGGGCCTAGGCACGCAGGTTTGGGTGGTGCGCATCGCCACTGGCGGTGGTGGGCGGATTCAAGCAAAAACCCCGCAGCGCACACCACCGGTTGATGGGTTGGTGTGTCGGTGCGGGGTTGTGTAGCGCTGCGCCGTGGTGCGGGTTTAGCCGCGCAGGTTGGCTTCGGTGGGCTGTTCGTTGCGGCGGGCGGTGATCCAGGCGCTGATCAGTTCCACGGCTTCATCGACGGGGACGCCGTTGACTTGGGTGCCGTCGAGGAAGCGGAAGGACACGGCCTCGGCTTCGACGTCGCGGGCGCCGGCCAGCAACATGAAGGGCACCTTCGCGGTGGTGTGGTTGCGGATCTTTTTCTGCATGCGGTCGTCGCTGGTGTCGACGGTGGCGCGGATGCCCTTGTCGCGCAGTCGGGCGGTGATTTCTTCCAGGTGGGGGGAGAATGCTTCCGCGACGGGGATGCCGACGACCTGCTGGGGTGCCAGCCAGGCGGGGAATGCGCCGGCGTAGTGCTCGAGCAGCACGCCGAAGAAACGCTCGATGGAGCCGAACAGGGCGCGGTGAATCATGATCGGGCGCTTCTTGGAGCCGTCGGAGTCGGTGTATTCCAGGTTGAAGCGTTCCGGCAGGTTGAAGTCCAGCTGCACGGTCGACATTTGCCAGGTGCGGCCGATGGCGTCGCGGGCCTGCACGGAGATCTTCGGGCCGTAGAAGGCTGCGCCGCCCGGATCCGGCACGAGGTCCAACCCGGAGGTGTCTGCCACGCGCTGGAGGATGGCGGTGGATTTCTCCCAGATTTCGTCGGAGCCGACGAATTTACCTTCGTCCTTGGTGGACAGCTCGAGGTAGAAGTCGTCGAGGCCGTAGTCCCGCAACAGGGAGATGATGAAGTCCAGCACGCTGGTCAGCTCTGCTTCGAGCTGGTCTTCGGTGCAGTAGATGTGGGCGTCGTCCTGGGTGAAGCCGCGGGCACGGGTCAGGCCGTGGATCACGCCGGATTTTTCGTAGCGGTAGACGGTGCCGAATTCGAACAGGCGCAGCGGGAGCTCACGGTAGGAACGGCCGCGTGATGCGAAGATGAGGTTGTGCATCGGGCAGTTCATCGGCTTGGCGTAGTAGTCCTGCGGCTGCTTGGTGCAGTTGCCGTTTTCGTCGTACTCGCCGTCGAGCTGCATCGGGGGGAACATGCCGTCGGCGTAGAAGTCGAGGTGTCCGGATTTGCTGAACAGGTCCCCCTTGGTGAGGTGGGGGGTGTTGACGAAGCTGTAGCCGGAGGCGATGTGGCGGCGGCGGGAGTGTTCTTCCATTTCCAGGCGGATGATGCCGCCATTGGGGTGGAAGACGGGGAAACCGGAGCCGATTTCGTCGGGGAAGCTGAACAGGTCGAGTTCGGTGCCAAGGCGGCGGTGGTCGCGCTTTTCGGCTTCTTCCAGCATGTGCTGGTATTCCTCGAGGGCCTCGGTGGATTCCCAGGCGGTGCCGTAAATGCGCTGCAGGCCGGCGTTGGACTGGTCGCCGCGCCAGTAGGCTGCGGAGGATCGCGTCAGGGCGAAGGCCGGGATGTATTTGGTGGTGGGCACGTGGGGGCCGCGGCACAGGTCGTACCACTCGACATCCCCGGTGCGGGGGTTGAGATTGTAGTAGCCGGTGAGTTCGCCGGAGCCGACTTCGGTGGCTTCGTCGGAGTTGGGGTCGACGTTGCCCTTGTCTTCGATCAGTTCCAGCTTGTAGGGCTCATTGGCCAGGGCTTCGCGGGCTTCGGCCTGGTCGGCGTAGACGCGGCGTTCGAATTTTTGGCCCTGTTTGATGATCTTCTTCATGCGCTTTTCGATGCGCTTGAGGTCTTCTGGGGTGAAGGGCTCGGCGGCGTCGAAGTCGTAGTAGAAGCCGTTTTCGATGGCGGGGCCGATGCCGAGTTTGGTGCCGGGGAATTCGGCTTGGACGGCTTGTGCCAACACGTGCGTGCAGGAGTGGCGGATAACCGAGCGGCCTTCTTCGGTGTTGGCGGGCACCGGGGTGAATTCGGCGGTGGTGTCCGGCACGAAGGAGAGGTCTTTGAGCTGGCCGTCTGCGTCTTTGACGCAGACGATGGCTTCGGGGCCCTTGTTGGGCAGTTCTAGTTCGCGCATTGCTGCTCCTACCGGGGTGCCGGCGGGAACGTTGAAGGGCGCGAACTCGCGCTCTGGCTGATCAGAGATACACACGGGCTGGGGTGCTCCTTACTTGAGCTTCGGGGAGGGAAACGACATACCTGGCCGCCCCCTGGAAAAAAGACGTCGTGTTGGCACAGGCTAGCCCGCTGGGTGCGGGCGGTTTTTGTGCGATTGTCGATAATACTCTGTGCAGCCTAAAAGGGCAGATTCCGCCCGCCCGGGTGACCACCGGCAGCGCTGGTGCTGTTGCTTGGCGCGGTCAGGGTGTGGGGTTTAGTTCTCCAGCAGGCTTTGTCCCCAGTAGGTGTCTTGGTGGGGTTGCTCGCCGACGCCGCCGGGGATGAGGAAGACGGCGGATCCAATGTGGGTGATCCACTGGTTGATGCGGTCTGCTTCGTCGAGGCGCTGTTGGATGGGGGTGAATTGTTCTTCGGGGTTGCGCTGGAAACAGATGAAGACGAGTCCGGCGTTGCTGGTTGATTCGCTGCCGGGCACGGGGGGTTGGTCGTAGTTGTAGGCGCGGCGCAGGATGCGTTGGCCGGGTTTGTCGGCGGGGTTGGTGGACCTGGCCATGTGGCTCATGGGGTCGATGACGGGCAGGCCGTATTCGTCGGTGGCTTCGTAGTCGGGGGCTTGGAATTCTTCTTGACCGGTTAGGGGTGCTCCGGTGTCGAGTTTTCGACCGAAGGCGGTTTCCCGGGAGGCGCGGTCGAGGATTTCCCAGGTATCGAGGTTCATGGCGATGCGGCGCACGACCATGCAGCTGCCGCCGTTGAGCCAGGTGTCGGGAGAGTCAATCCACACGACCTGGTCGAGGTCACGTTCTTCGCGAGGGTTGACGGTGCCGTCTTTGAGCCCGAAGAGGTTGCGGGGGGTTTCTTCCGGGTTGTGTCCGGGCGGGGTGAGAAAGCCTTGCTGCATCCAGCGGGTGCTGACGTAGTCGATGCCGGAGCGGATCATGTGCCGGGTGGCGTGCGCGAGCGTCAAGGCGTCGTCGCAGCACAGTTGCAGGACGATGTCGGCTTCGCCGTAGGCGTCGTCGAGCTGGTCGCGGCTGAACTCGGGGATGGGGTGCAGCCACTGCGGGCGCTGTTGTTGCCGGCCGATGATGTCGAAGAGGCGCGGGCCGAATCCGCAGGTGATGGTGAGGTTTGCGGGGCTGGTGACCATTTCAGGCTCGAGGTCGCCCAAGGGTGCTTGCCCCTGGGTCAGCCGGCTGGCGTCCTGGGTCCATAGTCGCATCAAGCGGGCTACGCCTTGCCGGTCGATGCCTGCCCGCACGGTGAAGGCGACGAGGTTCATGTGGGCTTGCGCGGGCGTTGCGATTCCGGCCTGGTGCGGGCCACTAAAGGCGATGGTGTGGGTTCCGTGCCGTGGCTGTTCGGCCTGTGCTGTGGCGGTGGCATTATCGGGTTGGGCGCAGGCTGCGGTGGCCGCTCCTGCCGCGCCGAGGGAAAGGCCGGTGAGGAAGGTTCGTCGGCTCACCCCGGCGGTGCTGGGACGCGGTTTTTTGTCGGCTGGTACAAAGCCCATGGGGATCGAACCTTTTGACCTTTCTTGCGAAAAGTTGGGGTGAGGGGTGGGTTATCTGGCGTGATGCCAAGCTTGTAGCGGGAGCGCTTGGGGTGTGTGGACCTTCAAGGGCCACTGTTAGGTTAAAACACTGCGGGGCGGGTCGTGGATATCCGCTTGCGTAGAAGGGAACACCGACCCGCCCCGATCAGGGTGCCACTGGGATGGGCTTAGTGGTTTTTGTGGTCGTGATCAGCCTTGGGGGCTTCGGACATGCCGGAGTGGCCTTCTACGCCACCGTGGGAGCCGTAGTCCTCCTGGCCGGCGGCGATGGTGCGCACCGGAACGTCCTTGATGGTTTCGGTGGTGCCGTCCTCGAATTTGAGGGTCAGGGTCACTGCGTCGCCAGCCTCGATCGGCTGGGAGTAGCCCATGATCATGAAGTGATCAGCACCCGGCTTCAGGGTGTAGGTGCCGTTTGCCGGCACGGTGACACCGTCAGTCTTTTCCTGCATCTGGCCGTCGACGACCTCGTGGATTTCGTAGGAGGCCTCCCCCAGGGAGGTGGTGAATCCAACGATGTGCTTCGGGGTGTCGGTGGTGTTGACCAGTTCACCGAAGATGGCCGTCATGGACTTGTCGGCCGGCTTGGCCTTGACGAAGCCATCCTTGAAGGTCACTGCGGCATCGGTTGCCTCAGTGGCGGCGGAGGAGGTTGCGGCAGCCGTGGAGGTGACGCTGGGGGCTGCAACGCCGGTGGCGGTGTCAACCTTCTTGTCAGAGTCGGTCTCGGAGTTGGAGCAGCCAGCCAGTGCCAGAGCGGCAACGGAGACAGCAATCACGCCGCGGCGTGCGGAAAAACGGGAAGTCAAGGTGTTTAGCCCTTTCGATTCTTGGTCAACGACAGCGCAGCTGTGGCCACAAGAGCACACGCAACCGCCACCCCAGCCCACAGCCAGGTTGACTTGTTCGAGTCAGCTGCCTGCGGGGCAGCTTCAGTTTCAGCTGCCGTGGGGGACGTGGTGGGGGTTGCGGGAGCTGAACTTGCCCCAGCAGCCGCCTGTTCACTCGGTTGCGGAGCAACCGTGAAGGTGGTCTTGCCACGGGTGGCGTGCCCGTCGGAAGACGTAATTTGGAAGCCCACGACGTAGGAACCCGGCCCAGGGTTGATGTCCTCGGGAACATTCAACGTGACGTTTTGCTTGTCGAGCTCTGGTTGCCCGCTATACAAAACGGTGCCGGAATCAGCGTCGCTGACAGCCAGCGTGTTGAAGTTTCCTTGCGGAATGCCGGAGAACTCAAGCGTGATGGAATGCGGGAACTGGGAAACCGTTTCGCCATTTGCGGGATTTCCGCCGACGACGACGTCGTGGGCGTAGACCTGCGGGGCCAGTGCGCACACCAAACCAACTGCACAAACAGGGGTGACGATGGCGCGGGCGAGGCGGTGGTTCATGGAGAAAACGTTCCCTTTCGGGTGTCCTTAGTCAATGGGGTCGTGTCACACTCTAGCCCCGAAGATCTCCAAGTGGATGTTTTCGAAGGCTTTTGCCAGCCAACAGTGAAGCAATCCACCAGGTGGCGTCGAAGCCGCTTCGGCTTGGCTCGGGAAGATGGTGACAACGCATGACTAGTCGGCTCGAAGTGGTTTGTGGTTCCCCACGAATTTTTCCAGCCCGCAAAACTACCCCCGCCAGCGAAAATCCGACACGCTTTTGCGCGCAATAGCTTGCCCTTTTGGCACCCACCCCACACCCCCGCCGTGGCCTGTTGGGACCTACAGGATAAAAAGTGTGTCTGCACAGATCCGGTCGACCGCTTGATGCAAAGTGGCGACATGGCAAAAGGTGGGGCTCGCAGTTTCTTGCGAACCCCACCTTCGTTGTGGTGGTCCTAGCTGGGATCGAACCAGCGACCTTTCCGGTGTGAACGGAACGCTCTTCCACTGAGCCATAGGACCTTAGGTGTTATGCACTTTTCCGCTCCGCTTGCGCGCTGCGGCTCGTCAAAACGTTAGCATTATCCAACGTGTCGTGACCAATTCGCAGGTCACCCATAGTGTGAAGGGTCAACTTCCCGCATATTCCCGCCACCGGACCGACACCAGCTCGCCACCAGATTGGGTCGGGCTACCCGCAGCCGATCCAATATCACCACCTGCCCACACCTGGAGACTCCTTTCGCACCCTGCGGCCACCACCCCATCTGACACAAGCAGCCGGCCAGCATGGGACATCGGCCATCCCCGACATCACCGTCGCGACCGTCGCGCCGCGAGGGTGGGTGAAGGCCAAGGAGCACAATCAACAAGCACCCCATCCCACTGCACCTTCCCTCACCCACCCCTGTTAGCGGCTCGAATGATGCTGGCATCTCCCCAACAACGCCGTTCACTGTGACTTTGGGAAGGTTGGACCCTGCCAGACCCCGTCGCACCTTCACCGGCATACTCGCCACCAGCCGCACCCATGAATCAACAGCAGACATGGCACAGGCGGAAGGACAGATGGAAAGCCTGTGACTACTACCGACCCAGCACCCCCCTAGCTCATCGGCAGGTGCACTCTGGATGCGGCCACAACATTTTCAAATCCCAACGATGTCATTGCACCCCTAGTGACCTGCACATTAGGGCATAAATTTGTGTTCACGCAATGGTTCGGGCTAATGTTCTTAGCGCACCACGCCGGGCAGTTGTTCGGGATGTGTATGCGGATGTAGCGCAGTTGGTAGCGCATCACCTTGCCAAGGTGAGGGTCGCGAGTTCGAGTCTCGTCATCCGCTCCAGGTTGAAATACCTTTGGCGAGTAGTCGCCACGGTGGAATGGCCGAGTGGTGAGGCAACGGTCTGCAAAACCGTGCACACGGGTTCGATTCCCGTTTCCACCTCGCAGTTTGCAAGCGCGTTTAGCTCAGCGGGAGAGCGCTTCCCTGACACGGAAGAGGTCACTGGTTCAATCCCAGTATCGCGCACCAGAGTTTGGCACCAAGCTCTTAAAACACCCGGTCCATGCGGATGTAGCGCAGTTGGTAGCGCATCACCTTGCCAAGGTGAGGGTCGCGAGTTCGAGTCTCGTCATCCGCTCCAAGAACCTTAGGGTTCTTTGCCCCGCGCGTTTAGCTCAGCGGGAGAGCGCTTCCCTGACACGGAAGAGGTCACTGGTTCGATCCCAGTATCGCGCACCAGAGTTTGGCACCAAGCTCTTTAAACACCCGGTCCATGCGGATGTAGCGCAGTTGGTAGCGCATCACCTTGCCAAGGTGAGGGTCGCGAGTTCGAGTCTCGTCATCCGCTCAGCTTCCCCCAGATTCTTTCCAACAACGGAATCTGGGGGATTTTTTATGTGCTTATCCGGTGGTGGCAGAGCGGTTTTCTGCCCCCGGTTGGTTATGGTTAGCGGGTGACTAGTCGACGAGAATTTATCACCTCCTTGTGGAACGCGCCGGCCCGGCCGAAAGACGCTGATCCCCTACGGGCGCACAGCGCCCGTTTCGCTTCCATCGGCAACGTGGTGGCGTGGCCCTTGGCGCTCATCCTGGTGATACATCGGGTGGCGGTGTTGGCGATGAATGGTTCCATCACTGACGACTTCTCGACGGTGTACTACGCCCTGCGACGCTTCATCGAGGGGGTGCCGGTCTACAACGAAAACTACGCCTATGTTGACCCGCACTACCTCTACTCCCCTGGCGCGACGCTATTTCTCAGCCCTTTGGGATACCTGACTGATTTCGATGCGGCCCGCACGGCTTTCGTCATCGTTAATGCTGCGGCGATCATTGTTGCGCTAGGAATCTTGACCCGCCTGTTTGGCTGGAAGCTGTCTTCTCCCGTGTGGCCGGTCAGTATTGCGCTGGCCTTCCTCACCGAGGCGGTGCGCAACACCTTGGTATTTTCCAACATCAATGGGTTGTTGCTACTGGCCCTGGTGGGCTTTTTGTGGCTGATGATGCACAACAAGCTCATTGCCGCCGGGGTGGTGCTAGGGTTTGCCGGGCTGGTGAAGCCCATCTTTTTGCCGCTTTTGTTCCTGCCGTTTGTCAAAATGCAATGGCGCACCGTGGCGACCGGCGTGGCCGTGCCTATCGTGATGAACATTGTTGCCTGGCCGCTGGTTCCCGGCGCCGGTGACTACGTCACCCGGCTGATGCCTTATCTCAAGCAGACCCGCGACTACGCCAATAGTTCCCTGTCCGGGCAGGCCGTCTTCTACCAAATGCCTGGCTGGCAAGAAAAGTTCTGGCAGGTATTTTTCGCAGCCGTTGTCGCCGCCGGGGTCATTTTCTTGCTGCGTTACCGCAACACCGACCCGCTGCTGTGGATGGCCACCACCTCCGGATTGTTGCTGTGTGGGGTGTTCTTCCTGTCCTCTTTGGGGCAGATGTACTACTCCATGCTGCTGTTCCCGCTGCTGTTTACCGTGCTGCGTGCCCGCAGCGTGATGCACACCCCCGTGGCTTGGGTCGCGGCCTACCTGTTCCTCACCCCCGAACACTGGGTGATCAACGACTATGAGCGTGTCTCCGTGTTGGCGGATTACGCCAAGCCCACCTTTGGCTGGGCACTGCTGCTGGTGGTTATCTCGACCACCGCGGTCACGTGGTGGTTGAGCGACCGTCGCCCACCTGCCGCAACACAACCGGCCCCGCTAGCGCCAGCACACTAGTCCTCCCCCGCTTCCACCCCACACCTGCTTGCCCGGACAGGCTGTGGGGTGGAAGCTTTTTCTTTACTTTTCTTGGTGTTCCCACGCCGGGGTTTCGCCCCTTCAAGCCGCCCGCATTACAGTGGACGGTTATGAAAACTCCTGACAATGCCGACAGCATCAACTACCGCGATCTGAGCGAGGAGCAATGGCGCGCCATGCTCAACCCGGAGGAATATGCCGTTTTGCGTCAGGCCGGCACCGAGGCCCCCGGCACCGGCGAATATGTCAATACCACCACCACGGGCGTGTACCGCTGCCGCGCTTGTGATGCGGAGCTGTTCCGCTCCCAGGAGAAGTTTCAGGCCCACTGTGGCTGGCCCGCATTCTTTTCTCCTCTTGCCGCCGACTCCGTCATCACCCGCGAAGACCGCTCCCTCAGCCGGGTGCGCACCGAGGTGCTGTGTGCAAACTGCCACTCCCACCTAGGCCACGTCTTCGAGGGCGAAGGCTACGACACCCCCACGGACCTGCGCTACTGCATCAACTCCATCTGCCTCACCCTCGAACCCACCACTGATAACTAGGCCAAACCAGCAAAACCCACCGTCGTGCGATAGCTCGCCACGGTGGGTTCTGGTGTGTTCGATGCCGCTTTTTAGGGCAGGATCTCGATGATGTCCTTAATATCTTCGACCCTGCGGCCGGAATAGAACGGGATTTCCTCGCGCACATGCAGCCGAGCTTCGGTGTAGCGCATGGTGTGCATCAAATCGACGTTGCGGTGCAGCTCCGGGGCCTCAAATGCCAGGATCCACTCGTAATCGCCCAAAGCAAAGGCGGGCACAGTGTTGGCGCGCACATCCGGGTAGTTTCGACCGGACATGCCATGCTCGGCGAGGATGCGGCGGCGATCCTTTTCATCCATCAAGTACCAGTCATAGGAACGGACGAAAGGATAGACCGTAATCCAGGCCCCCGGATCCTCACCCATGATGAACGAGGGCAGGTGAGACTTGTTGAACTCGGCGGGCCGGTGCAATGCGGTGGCGACCCACACTTCCTCAGATGCCTGCGCCAGCACCGTGGTGCGCCGGAACTCGTTGAAGGCGGCCTGAATGTCCGCGATCTCCTCCGCATGCCACCAAATCATGTAATCGGCGCCCTCCCGAATACCAGAGCAGTCGTAGATACCGCGCACGGTGACCACGCCCCGGGACTCGAGGTTGCGGAAAAACTCCTGGGCATTAGCGATGATCTCGGCCCGCTCCGAACCGAGCGCGCCCGGAATAATGCGGAACACAGCCCACTGGGTATAGCGCTGCACCTTATTCAACGCAGCGTAGTCGGGACGCTGCGCGTGGGCGCGCCCCTGGGACTGTTCGGAACCGTGGGAGTGGGTCATAAGGACACCTTTCAACAGGGTGGGTGACTGCAAAATCGACGAGCGCAACAACCCGAACACCACGCATCCAACCGCGCGGCACAACAATAATTGCGCCCGTATCTAACCACCATATGATACGCACTTCATCCTTTCGATGGATACCGGCACCCCAAACATATGGTCACTGTCACATACATGCCGGCTGGCCTCCCCCGTACTCCCCCACCCGCCACACCTCAAGACCCCAACACCGCACACTGGCGCAACACGCCCACGGCGCGCCTCCACCGTCGTTTGCATCACGAAATGTAGCTTTGACGACGTGACTAAATCCGATGCCACCTCAGGCCCCGCCACCGCTGCTGCCGCGACCACCAAGGACGCCACCCCGCAGCTGTTCAAGGAGGCGGTTGAATCGATGTACATCTCCGACCTCCGGTCGGACATGTCCCTGGGCACCATCCGGCCCCCACAAAAACTCGCCACCCACTCCCACGCCATCGGCCTGGAAGTCACCCGCGAGATCCCCGAGGACAACATCCCCACCGACGCCAGCGGTGACGCCTTCGGGCGCCTGATCGTGCTCTACGAGCCCGCCGGCGAAGAAGCCTGGGACGGCGACATGCGGCTAGTCGCCTATATCCAAGCAGACATGGACGACGCCGTCGCCGGCGACCCCCTGCTGCCCGACGTGGCCTGGGACTGGCTCCAAGAAGGCCTCGGCACCACCGGCGCCGACTTCACCAACCTCGGCGGAACCGTCACCTCCACCGCCTCCGTCCGATTCGGCGACATCGGCGGCCCACCACGGGCCTTCCAACTCGAACTCCGCGCATCCTGGACCGCAAACGGCAACGACCTTGCCGCCCACGTGCGCGCCTTCGCCGACGTCCTCGCACACGTCGCCGGACTACCACCCGAAGGCGTCACCAGCCTCCACGGCTAACACCACAAACCCCACAGGCGCCAACAAGTACTCCAGCCAAGGTAGGCTGTCTACACGTGACAACAACCCACGTTAGCCGACCCCAAGGTGGCACACCGCCCGTCTACGCCACCGCCACCCAATTTAGGCAAGCAGCCCAACTGCTCGCCGCCGGAAAAGGCCCCATCGCCCTCGACGCCGAACGCGCCTCCAGCTTCCGCTACGGCGAACGAGCCTTCCTCATCCAAGCCCACCGCGCAGGCACCGGCACCATCCTCATCGCCCCCGAAGCCGACCGCGCCGCCTGCTCCGCAGCACTCGCCCCAGTGCTCAACGGCCACACCTGGGTCCTCCACTCCGCACACAACGACCTGCCCTGCCTCAAAATGCTCGGGCTGGAACCCGGCGACCTCATCGACACCGAAATCGCCGCCCTCATGCTCCACGAACCCCGCACCGGACTAGGAGCACTCGTCGAAGCCAACCTCAACATCGTGCTGGAAAAAGCCCACAGCAACGAAGACTGGTCCCGCACCCCGCTGCCCCGCGACTGGTTGGACTACGCCGCCCTCGACGTCGAATACCTCCTGCCGCTAGCCGAAATCTTCTGCACCGACCTCAAAGAAGAAGGCAAACTCGAATACTTCCAGCAGGAATGCGCCTTCATCGTCGCCGAAGCCGCACACGCCCCCACTGAAGAAAAAGCCTGGAACCAGCTCAAAGGCGCCCACGCGCTGACCACCGCCACCTCCCAACGCGTCGCCGCAGCCCTGGACGCCTTCCGCCACAGCGAAGGCGCAGCCACCGACACCAGCGTGCAAAAAATCCTGCCCAACAAAGCCCTCATCGCCGCAGCCCTTCGCCCCCCGAGCTCCATCCGACAACTACGGCAACTCCCCCTCGGGCGGCGCATCCCCGGCACCTACCTGCCACGCCTGCTCGACACCATCGCCGCGGCCAAAGCCGCAACAGGACGACCCCCACGCGTCGAAAAAAACCACCGCGCACACGACACCCACCACGCCCTGTCCTCCAACCGCTGGCGCGACGACGACACCCTCATCGACACCTGGGATAAGGTTCGAGACACCGTCGAAACCATCGCCGAGGAAATGACCATCGACCGGCGCTGCCTCCCCAACAACGCCACCCTCAAGGCCGTCACCATGACAATCGTGGACGCCCCCGCAGACACCGCCAACATGGAAAACCTCATCCGAGACAGCCTGCAGCAACAGCAGGCCCGCCCCTGGCAAATCGACGCACTCGCCGAACCACTAGCAGCACTAGCCAAATAAAACACCAAAGGTCGTTGCCCTCCTACCAAAAGGTGGGGGCAACGACCTTGTGCGTAAACGGCTCTATTTCTCTTGCGCCAGCTGATCTTCGGCGTCGAGCCACTCATCAACCCAGTGGGTGACCTGATCAACGACGCCATCAACATCCATGCCCAAATCCGCCAGCAAAGCATCACGGCTAGCGTGCTCCAGGAACTGCTGCGGAACCGCAATACGGCGCACCGGAACATCGATCTCAGCGGCAGACAACGCCTCAGCGATCAGCGAACCCACGCCACCGTGAATCATGCCGTCCTCGACCGTCACCACCATGTCATGGTCGGCAGCCAAAGCCACCACCGAGGGCGCCACCGGGATCACCCAACGCGGATCGATAACCGTGACATTGATCCCCACCGCATTGAGCTCAGCAGCCGCAGCCAAACAGGTATGAGCCATCGCGCCAACGGAAACAATCAACACATCGACCGGACGCCCCTCGTCGTCATCTACCTCGGCGGTAGCCGCCACATGCACCTCGCCATAAGCAAGCACATCAACGCCGTCGTCAAAGGTTTCGATCGCCTCAATGGGGGCCGGCAAGTTACCCTTCGGGAAACGCACCACCGTCGGGCCATCATCAACCGCAACAGCCTCGTCGAGTAGCTCACTGAGCAACACCCCATCACGGGGAGCAGCCACCCGCACTCCGGGGACGATGCCACACATGGACATATCCCACACACCATTGTGGCTAGCCCCATCAGAGCCGGTAATGCCAGCACGGTCAAGGACGAACGTCACCGGCAGCTTCATCAGCGCCACATCCATCAACAACTGATCGAAAGCGCGGTTCAGGAAGGTCGAATAGATAGCGACCACGGGGTGCATCCCGCCCAGCGCGAGTCCCGCCGCTGAAGCGGCAGCATGCTGCTCGGCGATACCCACGTCGAAAAAGCGCTCCGGGAACTTCTCCCCGAACTTTGCCAACCCGGTAGGCCCAGCCATTGCGGCGGTGATCGCAACGATGTCTTCACGCTCTTCACCGAGCTCCACCAGGCGCTGAGCAAAAGCTTTCGTCCAGCCCGGCTTCGACTCCGCCACCGGAACACCGGTCGCCGGATTAATCACCCCGGTCGAGTGCATCAAGTCGGCAACATTGTTTTCCGCCGGGGCATAACCACGCCCCTTCTCAGTGACCACGTGCACGATGATCGGACCGTCATAGTCGCGGGCATAACGCAAAGCATGCTCGAGCTGGTTAAAACGGTGCCCATCCACCGGGCCGACGTACTTCATCCCCAGCTCGGGGAACATGGTGCTCGGCAGCACCGTGTGCTTCACGCCCTCCTTGAAGGCGTGCATCGCCTCAAAAGTTCGTTTGCCGACCCATCCCATAGAGTTCAGGGTGGTTTTGCCCTTCTCCATCACCTTGTCGTAGAAGGGCTGCATCCGCAGATCCGCAAGGTTATCGGCCAAACCGCCGATTGTCGGTGAGTAGGAACGACCATTGTCGTTGACCACGATGACAACGTTGCGATCCTTATCTGCCGCAATATTGTTCAACGCCTCCCAGCACATTCCGCCAGTCAGCGCACCATCTCCCACCACTGCGACTACACAGCGGTCGGATTGGCCACCAATGCGAAACGCCTTAGACAGACCGTCTGCATAGGACAGGGATGCTGAAGCGTGGGAAGATTCCGTCCAATCGTGATCCGATTCGGCCGGGCTGGTGTAACCGGACAATCCCCCACGTTGACGCAAAGTATCGAACTGGTCGCGACGCCCGGTCAAAATCTTGTGGACATACGACTGGTGGGAGGTATCAAAAATGATCGGATCGTTCGGAGAATCGAACACCCGGTGAAGCGCCAATGTCAGTTCCACCACGCCAAGATTGGGACCCAAGTGGCCGCCGGTGGCAGAAACCTTCTCGACGAGGAAGTTGCGGATTTCCTGAGCCAGAAGATCCATCTGGTCGTCGTCGAGCGCCGTGAGATCAGCAGGCGATGTCAATGATTCAAGGATGCTCATGGGCGAACGCTAAAAATCCTTCTCGTCAAAATCCCGTTACTTTTCTCAAGGGCTTGCGCCTGGCTTTTTAGGGGCTGCTAAAAAGCCATACCCTTCACACGTGCGAACACGCTCAACATCCAAGGGCGCTACGAGCAACTCGGGGTTTTAGTCACTCGAACGTGGCACACCAGACGACGGCAACAGCGCAGGGCTATATGGTTTCCGTCGTCCAGCGACCACAGCTGAACTCGATACCCCACAGCGTAGCTAGTGGATGCATTCGCGCTCAGGCTTGGGTGGTTATCCGACTAGTCTACGTCGCAGGAACCAACAGTGCGAAAGTCTCACTATGGTGCGTTGCCGGGAACGCATCGAAGACGACAAGTTCAGCGAGACGATATCCACCGTCAGCCCAGGTCGCAATATCCCGGGCGAAGGTCGCGGGGTCACAACCAACATGTATGACCGCGCCCGGTTTCCGCTCACAGACACCACGGATGACCGACTCGCCCGCCCCTTGGCGAGGCGGATCGCACACCACGATATCGGGGTGCGGCAGATTCGGGATGACCTTCGCACAGTCGCCACCGTGGAAAACCACGGCGTCGCTATCGCCGCGTCCCGGTTCGGAATCAACCACATGGGCGACAAGCGCAAACTGGGCCTGCTGGGCTGCCCGCACAATGGTGTGGGCAAAGACGCCAACCCCACCAAACAAATCCCACGCAATCAATTCGCGGGCAGACGACTGCTCGCTGTCGTCTGCGCCCAGAACCACGCGAACCCAATCAGCAATCACGGCGTCATAGGCCTGCGGGGCTTGACTGTGGGCTTGCCAGAACCCTTCCACGGGAACCGTGAAAGTGTGGCCGGCAACGTCCTGGTTCAACAGGCGAGGCCCCGCCACCGCGGTAGTCACCGTGCGGGCCCGACGCCCTCGAGAGGGGGCGCGAACTTCCACGATGCCTACGGCTCCCGCTGAGTCGATTCCCGCCACCACTTCGCTGCCGGGGGTGTAAGGCCCACAGTTGTGAATCTGCGCCCACAACGTGGGCTCGACCTGACTGCAGGTATGCCCGGCAACCACTTCGCGGGACTGCGCCCTGCGCTGTCCCGCGTGCCCTTGAGCATCGACACCGAGGCGCACGCGGGTGCGCCATCCGGTTGTCGGCTCCAAGGATCGCAATTGTGGGGTGATACCGAGTTCTGTGGTGTCGATTTGGCCGATTCGCCTAAGGCAGTCTTGCAGCACCTCGACTTTAAGTTGACCTGCCACATCCGGGGCGATGTGATGGTAATCGCAGCAGCCAGCCCCCTGAGAGGCAGCAGCACACGCGCCAGCAACCCGCTGCGCGGAAGGCTCAACAACCTCTATCAGGCGCGCGCGAGCGAAGTTTTTCTTCACCTGAGTCAGACGGGCGCGCACCTTTTCGCCGGGGATCACCCCGGAGATGAAAACCACCCGGTTGTCGAGGGTGGCAATAAATTCGCCACCGGCGGCGGGGCGCAGAACGTCGAGGACGACGACGTCGCCCACCGCCGGGGATGCGGCTAGGTCATCACTCACTTGTCGTCGGCCTTCATCTGGTCGAGCGCGCTCGCCTGGGCGGTGTCGGGTTGCGGCTCAGCTGCAGCTTCTTGTGCGGCAGCTGCCTCAGCCTGACGCTGCGCTTCCATCTCCGCGACCTGAGGCGCCCACTGATCTTTGTTTTCCATGGCGTTGCGCACCTGGTTGGCCAGCGCCTCGGGAAGTTCGATCGGCAAAGAGTTGCCGGGCGGGAAGGGCTCGTCGCCACGCTTGACGAAGGTGCGGGCAATGACTTCACGGCCAAGCAGCGCCATGTCGTCGGCACGGTCGGCGGGGCCTGCCAAGGTCATGCGCAGCAGCCAACGGGGGCCGTCCACACCGATCATGCGGATCACGGCTTCCCCGGCGCGCCCGACGACTTCGCGGCCCCAGGGGCCGCGTTCGACGGTGACGTCGAGTCCGTCGGCGCGCATGCCTTCTGCGATGTCGCGGCAGGCTTCACGCCATTGGCCGGCGGTGCGGGGGGCGGCGAAGGCGACGGGGGTGATGCGGCCGTGTTCGGTGACGATGTGGAGCAGGCGGGGGCCTTCGGGGCCCATTTCGACCTGGACTTCGGAGCGCAGTGGCAGGGGGATTTGCATGGATCCTAGGTCGAGGATGCCGGCGGAGAAGTCGGAGAAGTCGAATTCGTCGAGGGAGACGGAGTTGGCGTCGAAGGGGCCTTTTTCGCCTTCGACTGCGTCGTGGAGGGGGTCCGGGGTGTCGAAGTCTGCGTTGAGCCCGGTGACGGTGTTGTCTTCGTCGGGGAGGTCGGTGGGGGTGTCGTGTTCGGTGGTGGGGGTGTGGTTGGGGTCTTCGTCGTCTTTTTTCTTAGCGAAGGGCCATAGAGCCATGGGGGTTCGTTCCTTTTGTTGGTTTTTGTCTGTGCGCCCGAGTTTACGTGGTGCTGTGGTGGTGTTGGGGTGGGGGTTGGGTGGTGTGGCGTTTAGTGGGGGTGGTTGTCGGTGATGCCGGTGGAGCCGTAGCCGCCGGTTCCGCGGTCGGTGGTGTCGAGTTCTTCGACTTCGGTGAAGTCGACGAGTTCGACTTTTTGGATGAGTAGTTGGGCGATGCGGTCGCCGCGGGTGATGTGGATGGGTTCTGCGGTGTCGTGGTTGATGAGGCAGACTTTGATTTCGCCTCGGTAGTCGGCGTCGATGGTGCCGGGGGTGTTGACGACGCTGAGGCCGTGTTTGAGGGCTAGTCCGCTGCGGGGGTGGATGAGGCCTACGTATCCGAGGGGCATGGCTAGGGCGATGCCGGTGGGGATGAGTTGTCGTTGTCCGGGTTGGAGGGTGGCGTCGGTTGTGGCGTAGAGGTCGACGCCGGCGTCGCCTCGGTGGGCGCGGCGTGGGAGGGGGAGGTTTTTGTCGAGTCGTTTGATGAGGAACTGTGGGGTGCTCTGTGGGGTGCTGGTGTGGGTGGGGTGTTGTTGGGTCATGGTGTAAAGCCTAGCTAGGGGTGGGTGGCTTGGTTTCGCGGGGTGGTTTGGTGGTTGGGCTAGACTCTTTGTCTGTGTCCGCTGCTGATTTGAGTTCTTCGCCCTCTGTTCCCCGTGTGATTTATCAGGAACGCCAATGGGTTCCCTGGTCTTGGTGGATTTTTGGTGCGTTTATTGTTGCTTTGACGACTGCGCAGTTGGCCCATAATCGTTCGGTTGTGTGGTTGGTTGTGCCGGCTGTGGTGTTGTCGGCTGTGGCTGTGTGGTCGTTGTTGTCGTTGTCGTCGACCCGGGTGGTGGTGGAGGTTGATGCTGATGGTTGTCGGTGGTTGAAGACGGGTGGGGCGGAGCTTCCGTGTGATGTGGTGTCGCGGACGTTGGCTGTTCCGGCGACGGCTAAGCGTAATGCGATGGGGCATCAGTTGGATCCGGCGGCGTTTGTGGTTTCTCATGGGTGGGTTAATGAGATGGCGATGTTTGTTTTGGATGATCCGGAGGATCCGACGCCGTATTGGTTGATTGGTTCGAGGGATCCGCAGGCGTTGATTGCGGCGTTTGTGGGGCCGGATGAGGCTGGGTCTTCGGCTGGGTAGTTGGTGTTGGGTTGTGTGGCCTGCCCCCGTTTTTTGGGGGTGGGCTTTTTTGGTGGGTTGGGTGTGGGCATGAAAAAAAGGGCACCGGTGGGGTGCCCTGGGGATGTGGGTTGGGGTTAGGCGCAGTCCATGCAGATGATGGTGCCGTCGTCTTCGGTGTGGTCGATGCGGTTGCGTCGTTGGACGATGAAGCAGGAGCCGCAGGTGAATTCGTCGGCGCGTCGGGGGACGACGGTGACGTTGATGTCTTCGCCGGACAGGTCGAGGGTTGGCAAGTCGTAGGATTCGACGACTTCGCCGTCGTCGTCCACGTCGAGGCTGGCGTTCTCGGCGGCTTTGAGGCCTTCGAGGGAGTCGGTCTCTAGGTCGTCGTCGACGCGGCGACGTGGTGCATCGTAGTCAGTTGCCATGGTGGTTTCCCGTCTTGGTTGGCGTGTTGGTCCGGGGGGCATCGGGTGAGTGCTGGATGCCTGGGCCGCAGCGAGGTTTTTCGCTGCCGTGTAAGCGGTTTACGGGGGCATATTAAGCCACAATCTGGCTGTTGTCACCTCCATGACACGCCGTTGAGAAAAGGGGCTGGTCACGGGGCGTAAAAGGGGGACCTTAGTTGGGGTTTTGGTGGGTGTGGTCGGTGGTGTCGGGTAGTGGGTTCCATGCGCCGTGGGTGTGGAGGAGTTGGGCGAAGTCTGTGGCGGTGGTGGGGGTGGCGGCGAAGACGGGGATGCCGTCGCTGGCGCGGGTTTTAAAGGTGGGGATGATGACGTGTGCGCCGGATTCGGCGGCGATGAGGGCGCCGGCGGCGAAGTCCCAGGGGTTGAGGGCGTGTTCGAAGTAGAGGTCGACTTGGCCGGCGGCGACTTGGCAGAGGTCGAGGGCTGCGCTGCCCATGCGGCGGATGTCGCGGATGGTGCCGAGGAGTTGGGTGATGAGTGCGCCTTGTTGTTGGCGGCGGTGGCTGTTGTAGGAGAATCCGGTGGCTAGCAGGCTGGTGGGGAGGTTGTCGGGTTGGTTGCAGTGCAGTGGGTAGCGTTCGCCGGCTGCGTCGGTGAGGGTGGCGCCGCCGCCGATGGTGGCTTCGTAGAGTTCTTCGGTGGCGGTGTTGATGACGGCGCCGGCGATGATGTGTCCGTTCCAGGCACAGGCGACGGAGATGGCGGACATGGGGATGTTGTAGAGGAAGTTGACGGTGCCGTCGATGGGGTCGATGATCCATTGGAAGGCGCTAGTGCCGGTGATGTTGCTGCCTTCTTCGCCGAGGATGGAGTCGTCGGGGCGGTGTTGTGTGAGGTAGGTGACGGCGAAGTTTTCGACTGCCATGTCGCAGGCAGTGACGGGGTCGCAGGCGGCTGATTTGGTGTGGTCGACGGTGTGGGCTGTGGCGTCGCTGTTGAGGGTTTGGTCGATGGTGGCCAGGCCGCCGATCGCGATGGCGCGGGCGTGGGCGGCGAGTTCTTCAAGGTCGATGCCGTGGGTTTGGAGGGTGTGGCGTAGTTCGGCGGGGTCGTGGCCGATAGTGGGCGGTGGGGTGGGGTTGGTGGTGTCGTTGCTGTGGGGGGTTCGGCGGTTGTGGGGGTTGTGGTGGTAGTCGTAGGTGCGGATGCCGGGCTGGGCGAGCCAGGCGGTGGGGTCGGTGGCAGTGAAGGCGATGGGTTGGGGGTTGTGGTTCATGGTTTCTATGGTGACGCAGTGTCGCCGGTTGGCGCTACAGGGGTGGTGGTGCCCCCTGTGCGTGGCGGGATGGGTGGGTGCAGGCAGTAATGTACAAGTCATGAGCAATCTTGGATTTGGCATTGATATTGGCGGTTCGGGCATTAAGGGCGCCGTGGTTGATTTGGATAGCGGCGATTTTGTGTCCGAGCGGATCAAGATTTTGACTCCGAAGCCTGCGACTCCCCAGGCGGTTGCTGCGGTGGTTGCTGAGATTGTGTCGCAGGCGCAGTGGGAGGGCCCGGTGGGGATTACGGTGCCGTCTGTGGTTATTGATCAGATTGCGTTGACGGCCGCCAATATTGATTCCAGTTGGGTGGGGGTTGATTGCGCGGAGTTGTTTGGCCGGGTGCTTGGCCGTGAGGTCTATGTGCTCAACGATGCGGATGCGGCGGGTATCGCGGAGGTTGCTTATGGGGATGAGCAGGCGCGTAGTGGTGCCACGATTTTGTTGACCTTTGGCACGGGTATTGGTTCGGCGTTGATGGTTAATGGTGTGTTGTACCCGAATTCTGAATTGGGGCACATGATCATTGACGGCCAGGAGGCGGAGGCGTTTGCTTCGTCGGCGGCCAAGGATCGGGAGGAGCTGCGGTATAAGGAGTGGGCCAAGCGGGTCGATAAGGTGCTGCACGAGTTGGAGCGGCTGTTGAATCCGCAGGCTTTTATTGTTGGCGGTGGCATTTCCCGGAAGGCGGAGAAGTGGGTTCCGCGGTTGACGGTGAAGGCCCCGGTGTATCCGGCGCGTTTGCGCAATCGGGCGGGCATTGTGGGAGCAGCGTGGGCCGCTGCCCATGGGGTGCGTCCTTAAGGGACCCAGCCGGCTTGGTACGCCTTGGCCGCGAGTGCTTTCTGGTTTGCTGCTGCGACGGTTTTGGGTTGCTGTATCTGGCGCGTCGATGACACGTGCAAAAGTTTTGCGCTATGCTGGTGCGTTGACCGTGGACAACAGTTGACCGTTAGCAGTGATTCACCCATCTTGATTCACCTTGCATGCACGACGCTTCGCCTTTTGGCCTGACAGTGTCGATTTTTGTGGGTTTTGAAATCGCGCCACGCCCAACTTGTCACCGCTGCACGCAGCCAGTCCCGACCACCTTTGCGTTCGCATCTTTTGTGGGTGCGTTCGTTGCACTGTGAAGTCCCCGACCTTTTCGGTGGGCTTTGTGCTTTTTTGGTGCGCGGTTGACTGTTTGAGCGCCCGCGATCACATCACGGTCGGTTCACTTTCCTCCCGCTAGGGGGTGGGCGACCTGACGATTTTTACCGATCCGTGCGCATTCGATTCGACACTTTTGTCCCCTGCGATGCACATTTGCGACTTTTGATAGACCAGCGAAAGGGTTTACGTGGCAGCCACTGAAGGTTCTGACACCGCACAGACCGCGAGCGAGACCGCTACTCCTGCGGCCAAGAAAACCGCCGCCAAGAAGGTAGCGAAGAAAGCTGCCCGCAAGGCGGCTCCTCGCGCAGCCCGTACAGCCACCACCGCCGAGGCCGCTGAGGCGACCCCTGCGAAGAAGGTAGCGAAGAAGACGGCCCGCAAGGCAGCTCCGAAGGCTGCTGATGCCGGGGCAGTCGACGCGACCACCGCCGAGGTTGATGGCGCAGCCCCGAAGAAGGCTGCAAAGAAAACCGCGAAAAAGACCGCCAAGAAAACGGTGAAGAAGGCCGCCCGCAAGGCCGCTCCGAAGGCCACGGCGGTCGCCGAGGACGTCACCGAGGACGACGCACCCGTCGCCAAGGCTGCGAAGAAAACCGCCAAAAAGGCTGCGAAGAAAGCGGCTAAGAAGACTGCGAAGAAGGCAGCTAAAAAGACCGCCAAGAAGGCCTCCACTAAGGCTGCGGTTGCCGAAGACACCTCCCCCGTCGAGGAAGACACGGTCGTTGACACCGAGGACGAGCTCGTTGCCGACGACGATTTCGCAGATGATGATGAGGACGACGACTTCATCGACCTGCCCGCCGACGACGACAGCGAAGACGCCGACGAGGACGAGGACGACGACGAAGAAGACGAAGGCGCCAACGTCTGGGACGAGGACGAATCCGCTGCACTGCGCCAGGCACGCAAAGACGCCGAGCTGACCGCCTCGGCCGACTCCGTCCGCGCCTACCTGAAACAAATCGGCAAAGTCGCCCTGCTCAACGCCGAGCAGGAAGTCTCCCTCGCCAAGCGCATCGAGGCCGGCCTCTACGCCGACTACGTCATGGAGCAAATGGAAGAAGCCGTCGCCGCCGGCGACAAGGACGCCAAGCTCACCCCCGCCCGCAAACGCGATCTGCGCCTGATTTCCCGCGACGGCCGCAAAGCCAAAAACCACCTCCTGGAAGCCAACCTCCGCCTCGTGGTGTCGCTAGCCAAGCGCTACACCGGCCGCGGCATGGCCTTCTTGGACCTCATCCAAGAAGGCAACCTTGGCCTGATCCGCGCCGTCGAAAAATTCGACTACACCAAGGGCTACAAGTTCTCCACCTACGCCACCTGGTGGATCCGCCAAGCCATCACCCGCGCCATGGCCGACCAAGCCCGCACCATCCGCATCCCGGTGCACATGGTCGAAGTCATCAACAAGCTCGGCCGCATCCAACGCGAGCTGCTGCAAGACCTCGGCCGCGAGCCCACCCCCGCGGAACTGGCCAAAGAGATGGACATCTCCGAGGACAAAGTCCTCGAAATTCAGCAGTACGCCCGCGAACCGATCTCCCTGGACCAAACCATCGGCGATGAAGGCGACAGCCAACTCGGCGACTTCATCGAAGACTCCGAAGCAGTCGTCGCCGTCGACGCCGTCTCCTTCACCCTGCTGCAAGACCAACTCAAAGACGTCCTGCACACCCTCTCCGAGCGCGAAGCAGGCGTGGTCAAACTCCGCTTCGGTCTCACCGACGGAATGCCGCGCACTTTAGACGAAATCGGCCAGGTCTACGGCGTCACCCGCGAACGCATCCGCCAGATCGAATCCAAAACCATGTCGAAGCTGCGCCACCCCTCCCGCTCCCAGGTGCTGCGCGACTACCTCGACTAAACCAAACCCTCAAGCTAAAAGCGCTTGGGGCCACACACCACGTGTGGCCCCAAGCGCTTTTATCGTCCCGCGGCTACTTCTCCCCCACCCGCCACATCCCAGCGTCCCCCACACCGCCAACAGCAGGCCCACCAGCCGGCGCAAACCCAACGCCCGCACGCAGCCGATAATCAGACGCCAACCCCCGCTTGCCGTAGGCCAACCGCCGGTGCAAAGCCTCAAATGGGCCAGGCTTACCCGCCTTCTCCAACGCATACGCGCCCACCAAGGTCAGCAACCACACGCACACCCCCACCACAGACATTTCGAAAGCACCATCACCATCGGCCAGATGCAACCCATAGTGCGCCACCAGGAAGCTAAATAGGAAAGACTGCGCCACATAGCCACTCATCGACCGCTTACCTAAAGCCGCCAGCATCACCACCACACCAGGTACCGGCGACACCTCACCGTCCGGCTGGCGTTCCAGCCGGGCCTGCACCGGAATCATCGCCAGCGCAATCATCGCGACAATGGCCGGACCGGTAAACAACCCAACAATCTGGTTCAGTCCGAAAGCAATCAAGGGATTCAGCGGGATCCACCCCAGCGAAGATGCCGCCATCACAGACCCCATCGCCACCATCACCGCCAACCCCGCGCCGGCAAGCACAACCAGCAAGCGTCGGTGCTGCTGCGGGTGGGCAAGTACACCCCGGCGCGCCATCAACAGCCCGACGATCATCAACGGGAAAAGCATCAATAGCTCAACGATAAAAGTGAGCGGTGTCAGCGCCACAATCAATAGTCCGCCTTTGACCTGGTCCAGGTAGGTTTCCGGAGTGGAAAACAGCTGTCCGGCGCCGGGAGTGTTGGTGGCCGTGGCATCGGGTTGAAGCAGTAGTAGTTGGAGCACCCCGATAACAAGGTAGATGGCGAACATGCCGGAGGCGATGGCGATGAGGATTTTGGTGCTCAGGCGGCACAGCGCTGCCAGCAGCATGCCTGCTAGCCCGTAGAACAGCATGATGTCGCCCCAGAAGATCAACACGCAGTGGATGAGCCCGAAGATGGCTAGCAGTCCGTAACGCCACAGCAGTACTTTCAGCGCCGCTGCGTGGCTGTAGTGGCGCCTGTCGAGGGATTGCAGCAGCATGCCCACTCCGAAGCCGAGCATCGTGGAGAACATGGCGACACCGCGCACATGAACGAAGATTGCGCCGAGGAAGATGGCGATGATATCGAGTGTGCTGCCGTCCACCACGCCGCCGTAGAGTTCGCCGGGAACCTTGTTCGGGGTGGTCCAGAAGGTGGTGACGTTGGCGACGGCGATGCCTAAAAGGGTCAGTCCCCGGGCCACATCTGGGGTGATCAGGCGGGTGGCGGACGGTGGTGTGCTGTTGCCAGGTGTCATGGATGCAGTCCTTTTAGGTGGTACGCAAAACCCCTGTCCGCGAGCGAAAGCTCGTCGTGCGAACAGGGGCGTGAGTCTTCATCAGGCGCGTGGCCTGTTGCTTGCGGGCTTATCCGAAGCGGTTTTGTGCGTGCTGCTCGACGCAGCTTTGGTAGGCCTGCATCTCCGGGGAGCCCTGCTCGGCTGCCGGGGGCTGACCGCAGGCTTCGACGGCGTCGCTGGCGATCCACAGGCCGAAGGCGTAGAAGGCGGTGAAGGCGAGGCCGGCCAGCAGGCCCAGGATGGACAGCACCAGGCCGCCGATTGCCATGCCCTTGCGCTGGAAGGGGCCGACGATGGTCTTGGCCTTCTTAAGTCCCTTGATGCCGAGGATCAGGCCGATGATGCCGAGGATCACGGCGATGACGGCGGTCACTCCGAGAACCAGGGAGGCAATACCCAAAACGAGGGCCCACACGGCGACGGTGTTTTTCTGCGGCTCGCCGAAGGGCTCGGTGCCGTAACCGGTGCCGGGGTAGCCGGCTGCCGGGTAGGCGGTGCCGTAAGAGTTGTCGGCGGGCTGTGCGTTTTCCGCGGGGTCGTTGGTGTAGGGATTAGTCATAAGTTTTTTCTGCTCCTGTGGCGCCGGTTGTAAAGCGCGAACATTCGTCGATGTTTCGGGTCACTAACTCTAGCGTGTCGGGCGCAAGCGTGCCCCACGGGTGGGGTGTGCGCCTTGAGATTAGGCTAGCCGTTGAATCACCATACCGTTATTTTCGTTTCGGCGCAGTGACTATTGATTCCGATAGGTGCCTCGGGGGTGCGGGGGTGTTACCAGCGGCGCAGGTAGTTGATTCTTTCGCGCAGTTGGTCCGCGGTGCATAGCGCGGTTGGGGGGCCACCGCAGGCGTTGCGGGCTTCGGTGTGGATGGCGCCATGGGGCCGTCCGGTTCGAGAGGATGTGATGGAAACTAGGGCGTTGAGCTCTTTGCGCAGGGCGGGGATTTCATCGCTGGCTACTCGCTCGGCGGCTGCTTTGTTGCCTGCGGAGTTCCGCGCGTTTTCTTCTACCTCTTTGCGCTTTTTGTCTTCTTGGGCGCGTGCTTCGACTTGTTCTGCTTGGCGTTGTTTGAGCAGTTGGCGCATTTGTTCCGCATCCAGTAGCCCCGGCAGTCCTAGGTAGTCGGCTTCTTCTTCGCTGCCGGCTAGGGTGGCGGTGCCGTAGGTGGATCCGTCGTAGATGAGCGAATCGAGTTCTGCGTCCGCGCCGATGGATTCGTACGGTTTGAGCAGGGCGTCCGGTTCGCTCTTTTTCTTGTTGGCTTCCGTAAGTAGTTCGTCGTCCCAGCCTTCTTTGACCCGGTCGGGTTTGCCCAGCACGTGGTCGCGTTGGGTTTCCATGCGGGAGGCTAGGTCGAGCAGGACGGGCACGCTGGGGAGGAAGACGCTGGCGGTTTCGCCGGGCATGCGGGATCGCACGAAGCGGCCAATGGCCTGGGCGAAAAATAGTGGGGTTGATGCGGAGGTGGCGTAAACGCCGACGGCGAGTCGTGGCACGTCCACGCCTTCGGAGACCATGCGCACCGCCACCATCCATTCGTCGGTGTTGCCGTCGAATTCCTTGATGCGGTCGGAGGCGCCTTCTTCGTCGGAAAGAATCACCGACACCGGGGTGGATGAGAGGGATTCTAGGATGCGGGCATAGGCGCGGGCGGTGGTTTTGTCGGTAGCGATGACCAGGCCGCCGGCGTCTGGCATGTTTTGGCGCAGCTGCATCAGGCGTGTGTGCGCTGCTTGGAGGACTGCCGGGATCCAGTCGCCGCGGGGGTCGAGGGCGGTTTTCCAGGCGCGGGCGGTTTGTTCGGCGTTGAGCGGCTCGCCGAGTCGGGCGGCGAATTCTTCGCCGGCGCTGTCGCGCCACCGGGCCTCCCCGGAGTACGCCAGAAACACCACGGGGCGGACCACACCGTCGGCGAGGGCGTCGGAGTAGCCGTAGGTGTGGTCGGCTTTGGACTTCAAGTAGCCCTCGCCGTCGTCTTCGTAGCGGACGAAGGGGATCGCCGAGTCATCGGAGCGGAAGGGGGTACCGGTGAGCGCCAGGCGGCGTTCCGCGTCGCAGTACGCCGTGCGCATACCGTCGCCCCAGCTTTTCGCGTCGCCACCGTGGTGGATCTCGTCCATGATGACGAGGGTGCGTTTGGCGGTGGACAGTTGGTAGTGCTTGTAGGGGTGCATCGCCACCTGTGCATAGGTGACGACGACGCCCTGGAATTCCGGGTTGATGACTCCCGCGTTGGAAAAGTGCGGGTCGAGGCTGATCCCCACCCGGGCAGCAGACGCCGCCCACTGCACCTTGAGGTGTTCAGTGGGGACGACGACGATGATGCGGTCGACGGTGCGGTTGCCGAGCAGCTCGGTTGCCACACGCAGCGCAAAGGTGGTTTTACCGGCGCCCGGGGTTGCTACCGCGAGGAAGTCTTTGGGCTTTTCAGCGAGGTATTTGGTCAGCGCTTTGCGCTGCCACGCGCGAAGGTTGCCGGCCACTATTTCCGCAGGCTCCGGTACACGCGCTCACAGTCGGGGCAGACGGGGGATCCGGGACGGGCCTGCTTGGTGACGGGGAAGGTTTCTCCGCACAGCGCGACGACTACGCGACCGTTGACTGCCGAGTCAATGATCTGGTCTTTCTTCACGTAGTGGAAGAACTTCGGGGTGTCGTCAGTCGTTGAGGTCTCGTCGCGGACATCTGGGCGTTCGATGGTCGTTGTTGAGGTACTCACTCGACCTATCATGCCCCAAACTTCGCGCGCGGTGGGATTTGCGCTCTACTGCGGGGTAATCCTGGCCGGTAAACCACCTACTGTCTTTAGGGCATCAACCGGTTGGCAACCAGCGGTGTGGGGTGGGTTCGTGTGGGTGGGGCTTACCCCGCCGTAGTGGGATCTGCCCGCACTTCGGCCTATGGTGGTGTGGTACGCGAAAGATATCGGCAAGGTGCTGGAAGGATGTGGTGACGGGTCGTGTTCGGTTTCCGACGAAACGTTGAGCTCATTACTGACGCGCGCCAGTCTGCGGTGGAAAACTACGAGTACCGCAAGAAGGTCTACAACATCTTGCAGGGGTTGCGTGTGCCGGTGTTGTTGGCCGCCTCGGCGACCTATTTGTGGGCCCACAACGTCATCATTGCGGGCATTTTGATGGTTATTTGTGTTCCCCTGCCGTGGGTGGCGGTGGTTATTGGTAACGGGGTGGGTGAACCGCATGATGCCCGGGTCAAGCAGGTGTATAAGCCGCAGGCAACACGCGACGCGGCGCGCTTGGCGGCGATGCAACTGGACGCGGCTTCCGCGACCGGGCAGTTATCGTCCGGTTCGGATAGCCATGCGCAGGTCGAGGTTTATGACGGCACTCCCTTTGACCCGCGAGAGCCCTTCCATGGGGTGGTCATCGATCACGATGACGTGTCTGAGCCTCCGTCTTCGCAGCAGCAGCCCGCGGACAAGCCTGCTGAGTACAAGCGCTCGGGCGGGATTTTCACCTAAAGCTTTTAGCCCGCAAGCTCATGTCCTTTTAGAAGTTGCACGTCGAGTACCGGTGCACGTTTGTCGGGAGTGTGGGGCGCCGGTGGGTGGTGTGGCCTGTGGGTGAGGCATGATGGTTACCTGCCACGGTTGACATCGCGGCAGGTAACCCCGAAATGTTTTTGCGAGGATTTTTCATGCACCCCACTTTTGTGTCTTTGGCCCCGCGTCTTGTTAGCGCATTGCGCCGGAATAATTTTTCTCTAGACGGACTGGAGATCACGTTGGGCGACGCTGGGGTGGCTGCCATGGATCGTCACGATCCGACGGGGGTGTGCTGGGCTGCTTCGGGCGCGGATATGGCTGCCACGGTTGCTCGCGCGTTTATTGCTCACCAGCCGCAGCAGCGGGTGTTTTTTGAGGACCTTTTCGGCACGGATGTTGTCGATGCTTTGCTGTCCATCCACGCATTGGTAGCCGATCCTCGCACTCCGGAGGTTTTCCACGTTGCTTTCGATGCGCGACCGCGCGAAATCGCCGGAAACGACATCATCGTGTTCTCCGACGTCGACGGGTCCATGGCCCACCCGGTAGGTCCTGCGGTGGAGCGGGTGCTGGGGGTAGGCTCCGCGTCGCTCAGTTTGCTTGCTTCTACCCCACTGACGCCAACCGCTCGGGTGTTGGATCTGGGAACCGGCTGCGGAGTGCAAGCTCTCGCCCAAGCCACCTGCGCGCGCAGTGTCACCGCCACGGATGTGCTGGATCGGGCCGTGTTTTTCGCTCAAGCAACTATCGCCGGTGCCGGCTTGGACGACGTCATCGAATGCCGTCAAGGCAGCTGGTTTGAGCCGGTCGCAGGTCAGCAGTTCGACCGCATCGTGGCTAATCCCCCCTTCGTTGTTGGACTACCGGAGGTGGGACACGTGTACCGCGACAGTGGCATGAATCTCGATGGGGCGACGGAGTACGTGGTGAAAAACTGCCCCGATTTTCTCGCCCCATCCGGCACCGCCCACTTGTTGGGTGCGTGGATCCACACCGCAGACCAACCGTGGCAGCAAAGAGTCTCCCAGTGGATTCCCACCCATGGGGTGTTGGCACTGTTCCTCCAGCGAGACGTCGCTGATCCTTCGCTGTACGTCGACACCTGGTTGCGCGACGAAGGGTTGGATCTCCGCGACCCGGATACGGCTGCACGCGCCCAAGGTTGGTTGGATCATTTCTCCCGCCACCACGTCGAAGGGGTGGGTTTTGGCTTCATCGCGCTGAAAAAGATCAGCGATGAGCTTCCCTCTGTGGTCCGTTATGAAGATTTCACCGCGCAGTACGGCGCACACCTCGGTGAGGAAGTGGAAGCCTTTTTTGGCCGCCTCGAGTGGCTTTTGCGCCAGGACGAAGACAGTCTGTTGGATGCTCGATTCGCGCTTCACCCCGAGGTTGCGGTGGAAGATATTTCGACAGTTGACCGGGAGCAAGGGATGGGTTTCCGGCGGGCAACGCTACGCATCAGCCGCATGGATGGTCCGCGCTATCAGCATGAAATTGATGAGGACGTACTAGCACTACTTGCTGGTTTGAACCCGCAGGGGCTGAGTTTGCGAGACATCATCGGGTTGCTATCCGCCACCCGGGGTGTGGACGAGGAAGAACTTGCCCCGCAGGTGGCCTCCATCGCGCGAGATCTCATCGACCACGGGTTCATGATCCCCGCCGAATTGCTCTGACACCAGCCACGCTTTGCCCACGGGAAAGCGGCCCCCACGGGCCTTTTTCTGGGCGCCTTGCCAGCGGTTAAGCTTAAGGCTTGGTTAACGTTCGCCTCGATGCAAGGAGCCCCACCGTTGAAAGCTGTTTTGACCCGCGTGAAAAAGGCCTCGGTTGAAGTTGATGGCACCATCGTGGGCAGCATTGACGCCCCGGAGACCTGCGGAATTCTTGCGCTCGTCGGGGTTGAGCGTTCCGATGCCGATGATGCGTGGCAAACGATGGTGCGCAAAATCGCTAGCCTGCGGATCCTCCCAGACGAAAAGTCTGCGTCGGACGTCAATGCGCCCATCTTGGTGGTCAGTCAATTCACCTTGGCCGGCAAAACCGCCAAGGGGCGTCGCCCGTCCTGGTCCGAGGCAGCCAGTGGCAGTGAGGCAGAACCCGTCATCAATAAAATTGTCGAAGGTCTACGGGCAGAGGGTTTGCACGTGGAGACCGGACAGTTCGGCGCCATGATGGAGGTTTCCTCCATCAACTCCGGCCCATTCACCGTCCTCGTCGAGTGCTGAGTTGGACTGAGCGCACACCACACAATCCACACCCAGCACACTGCCCATTCCACCGGTCCGAGCCAGCGGAACAGCACCGTTAGGACCCCTCGGGTGTAGGGGAAGAAAAGCGACAAACCTTGACTTTCGGTTATCGGGGGTAATTTTCGCTTTCGTTTCGGACATCCGGGGAACTTATCCCCCACACCACGCGTTGGTGAGGGTAAGACAGGCGATGTTCTATGAGGCCTAGGAGGCACAGTATGACCGCACCGTCCGTAAACGACACCGATCACGAGGAAGTCGACCGCGGCAGCCGCCGAGGGCATACCAACGACAATCCTTCCGCCGATCTGGTTCGCGTTTACCTCAACGGTATTGGCAAGACGGCTCTGCTGTCCGCCGAAGACGAGGTTGAGCTCGCCCAAACCATCGAGATTGGTTTGTACGCCCAGCACCTGTTGGAAACTTCCAGCAATCTCACCCGCGCCAAAAAGCGCGACCTGAAGATCCTGGTTCGTCAGGGACAACACGCCCGCACTCACCTGCTTGAAGCGAACCTTCGCCTGGTGGTGTCGCTGGCCAAGCGTTACACCGGTCGCGGCATGCCGCTGTTGGATCTCATCCAGGAAGGCAACCTGGGCCTGATCCGCGCCATGGAGAAATTCGATTACACCAAGGGCTTCAAGTTCTCCACCTACGCCACCTGGTGGATCCGTCAAGCCATCACCCGCGGCATGGCCGACCAATCTCGTACCATTCGCCTCCCCGTCCACCTGGTCGAGCAGGTCAATAAGCTTTCCCGCATCAAGCGAGAGATGTATCAGACCCTGGGTCGCGAAGCGACCAATCAGGAACTCGCCGAAGAATCCGGAATTCCGGAAGACAAGATCGAAATGCTGCTGCGCCAGTCCCGCGATCCGGTGAGCCTGGATATGCCGGTCGGCGCCGATGAGGAAGCCCCGCTGGGTGACTTCATTGAGGACTCTGACGCCACCGACGCAGAGGCTGCGGTCGTTGCTTCCTTGCGGCACTCTGACATTCGCGACGTTATCGATTCCCTGGAACAGCGGGAGCAGGACGTCATTCGGATGCGCTACGGTCTCGATGATGGGGTGCCGCGCACCCTGGATCAGATTGGGCGCCGCTACGGATTGTCTCGCGAGCGCGTCCGCCAGATCGAGCGGGAAGTGATGAGCAAACTCCGCGATGGCGACCGTGCGGACCGCTTGCGCGAGTACGCCGAATAGAAGCTTGAGCCCCTCGCATCGGAATAACACCTTCCGATGCGAGGGGTTAACTGTTAGTTCACCTGCACCGAAAAGCTTTTGATACAAGAATTTATAGTTGCGACCATAACTAATAGTCCCCCACAACAGGTTTTTTTAGTACAGTGTTCTCATACCACTGAACCGTGGTGTCGTTGTCGAAAAGACCACAATCCGAGCAATGCAATGGTGAGTTGACCACCAGAATTTCGCTTTCGGAAGCTCGCACTTTTCACTCCACCACGGAACACGCAGTTTCAGCCTTCCACCATGAGGGCATGTTGAGCGGGTTTTCAGCATAGTTTTTAAAGAATTTTCGACTCAAGAAGGGCCAACAACACCGTGAAGGATCTGGTCGATACCACCGAGATGTACCTCCGCACGATTTACGAGCTGGAGGAAGAGGGTGTTACTCCCCTGCGTGCTCGCATCGCAGAGCGTCTCGAGCAGTCCGGCCCGACCGTGAGCCAGACCGTCGCACGCATGGAGCGCGATGGCTTGGTCGTTGTTGCGTCGGACCGCAGCCTGCAGATGACCGCCGAAGGCCGAGCCCTGGCAACCGCGGTGATGCGTAAACACCGCCTGGCTGAACGGCTTCTTACCGACATCATCGGCCTCGACATCCACAAGGTGCACTCCGAGGCGTGTCGCTGGGAACACGTGATGAGTGACGAAGTGGAGCGTCGCCTCGTTGAGGTTCTCGACGTCTATGACCGCTCCCCCTTCGGAAACCCCATTCCGGGCCTGAAGGAAATCGGTGTCGCCAATGCACCCGAGGCTCACTTCGGCACCCGACTCATCGACCTGCCCTCCGGTGAGCAGTTCACCGTCCGCATTGTGCAGCTCAATGAAATCCTGCAGGTGGACGCTGAGCAGTACCGCGAACTGACTAGCGCCGGCATCGGTATCGGTTCCGTCGTCGACGTGGTCTGTTCCCAAGGCCAGGTCAAGATGACCCACGATGGCAAGGTCGTGGAATTGGCGGACGATTTGTCCCACGCCATCCGAGTCGACGTGGTCTAAAACTTTTCCACACAACAAGCAAGGTCTTCCCCCACGTGTGGGGGAAGACCTTGTTGCCGTTTAGCGGTGGCCTGCGGCTAGTCCTCTAACGGCGGCTCGCAATAAAACGCCACAATGTCCTTGGAAGCTTGTGCGCAGGCATCTAGCAGTTCTTCAAATAGTCCCCGCTGCGCGCACTCCAGCGCCAAAGCCGCCAAACGGTGATGGGGGTCTTCTTCGCGGGCCACATTCAACGCCGGCATCATCGTCGACCGACATGGTGATGCGCACATGTACAGCGCAGCTAGGCTCAAGGCGTTGATTCGGGCTTGCCCAGAAAAGACCTGGGCACCGGCGAGCGCTAGACGCTGCCCCGGCGCAGACAAATGCTGCGTAACCGTGACCAGGCAAGCATCCCGAAACGTGGGATGCGAGGTCGCCTGGGCGAAAAGCTCCAGCAGCTCTCGATCCTCCCGGATCTCGGCCACGTCAAGGTCTTTTTCCACGATGCTTTCCAACGCCGCACGATAGCGGTGCACGAACTCCACCAAGTCATTTTCGGTGCTTGGGTGCCGCTCAAGATGTGCCATGGTTTCTCTCGTAAAATCACGCGCCGCATCCATGAGGGAATCGATGGTGTCCTGCCCGAGCTTACTGGGGCAGGGTTGGAACATCTCGTAGGCTTCTTCCCGGCTAATCGCCGGCAAAAACCCGCTATCGAGCAAAGGCTTCATGCTTGGGGAAGCCAGAATGCTGCTAATCCTCCCAGAGTCCCACCCCGGAACAGTTTCAGACAGATCCACCTCGTCTTCGCTGCGGTGCACCCTGCAGTAACGCTGTTGGCTGAGAATGTCTTGGGTCAGCCAACAACCAAGCACTTTGATGCGGTGAGTGTGCAGTCTGTCCGCGATGTGTTCCACGGCCTGGGCATATTGTTGCGGCATTTTGCGGGGGTGTTTGGGAACCTCGGCATGTTCATCGACGATGAGCAGCAAGACAAAATCAGCCGTGATGTAATCGAGGAGTTCTTCGAGTTGATCACGAGTGGTGACGTCTTCAGCGACATCAAGGTCGACCCGAAGGATCGGCCCCATCGTAAACCGGTGCTCCCCGATCCTTTCCAGGGTTAACAGCACGAGAGACTCTTTGGGATAGAACCCGAGAATTCCAGGTACGGCAGCAAAAAGCTCACCTGGGTTAGTGGTGGTGTGTGTTCTCATGGCTGCCACTGTGCCCGCTGGTGTCGCACGTACCTGAGCTGGTTGCCGGGCGGTTGTGGAAAACCCGCATGATCGTCGCGCGGGGTTGTGGGAAGCTTTGGACACAGATCAGGCCGCGTGTTTGGTTCAGCCTTTTCGGGTATCGTGGGTTGGCTACTGAGGTTTTATCTGCCCATTGCGCCGTATGGACTGTTTTCTTTCGAGGTGGTGTTGGGTTTTGTGGGCGAGCGGTGGAAATTTTTTGCCCGCCTCAACCGTTATTCCTTCACCGGGCCGTTGAAAGTAGGCCATGATGGATTTTGACTTTAATGGAGGTTTTCAACCATGAGTGATTCTTCGCGGCGTATGTACGAGTTAGCTTTTCCCCGTCCCGCGGTCGACGATCAAGGCGAGGGGCCGGTATTAGTGGTGGCTTTGCAAGGGTATGCCGATGCCGGTAATTCCATCCGCATTAGCAATAGCCATTTGCTGCAGGCTTTAGAAAACGCGACGATTGCTTCCTTCACAATGGACGAGCTGATCGATTATCGCGCCCGCCGTCCAGCGACCACGTTAAAAGATAACCAAGTGGTGGATGTGGAGTCTCTAGAGTTGACTTTGCGCGTGGTGAAAGACCTCTCTAATAGGCCTTTTTTGCTACTTAGTGGCGTAGAGCCAGATTTTCGCTGGGATGCTTTTACCGATGCGGTGAGCGGCTTCGTCGACAATTACGGGGTGTCCTCCGTGCTATTTTTGTACGGCGCGGCGATGAATGTGCCGCACACGCGACCATTGGTGGTTTCGGCGCACGGCAATGCCCCGGAGTTGTGGGCCAATGCGATTTCTTTGGATGCGCAAATGACTATTCCGGGTTCGGCTCAGCTGACACTGGAGCACGCTTTGATGCAGCAGGGCACCCCGGTGTGTGGCTTTACCGCCCATGTCCCCCACTATTTGGGTGCTGGGGATTACCCGGCGGCCGCTTTGGGTTTGCTGACTGCGGTGAGCGAATCGGGAGATTTGGATCTGCCGCTGAAGGTGTTGCAGCAGGACGCTTCGCGCGCCCAGGAGCAGATTAATCGTGAGCTCGGAGATCATGTGGAGCTCACTCCGATTATTTCCCAGCTTGAGCAGGCCTTCGATGATGAGGTGTCGCGCCGGAAGAATCAGGCAGAAATCGCTCGGGCCGAGGAAAACATTCCCACTGCCGATGAGTTGGGAGACTTGGCGGAGTCGTTTTTGGCGTCCGTTGACATTGACGATGTTTCGTTTCCTCCTCCGCCGGAGGATTCGGATGAGGATACCCGTGAGTAACGTGGCCGCTTTGTAGTGGTGGTTGTGAGGTGACCCCGGTGAGGTTTTGCTGTTTGGCGACTTCCCCGGGGTTGCCGTTTTCCCGCTAGTGTAGGTCGGGTGACGTTAACGAGCCTGATCCCTGATTTGCAAGAAGTTCCTTCCTCCTTGGTTGAGGAGGCAATCTTCGATTCTTTCGTGTCTTATACCCAGCAGTCTGGGTTGTCGCTTTATCCGGCCCAGGAGGAGGCGGCGATGGCATTGATGGGGGGCGATAACGTTATTTTGGCAACGCCGACGGGGTCGGGTAAGTCGATGGTGGCGTTGGCCGCCCATTTCTATGCGTTGGCCAAGGGGCAGCGTTCTTTTTATACGGCCCCGATTAAGGCTTTGGTAAGCGAGAAGTTTTTCAGCCTGTGTGAGGTTTTTGGCCCGGAGAACGTGGGCATGATGACTGGTGATGCCACGGTGAATGGGCAGGCGCCGATTGTGTGTGCGACGGCGGAGATCGTGGCGAATATTGCGCTGCGTCAGGGCGCGGATGCTGATATCGATCAGGTAGTGATGGATGAGTTCCACTATTATTCGGATCCGCAGCGCGGGTGGGCTTGGCAGGTCCCGTTGTTGGAGTTGTCGGGCGCCCAGTTTTTGTTGATGTCGGCGACTTTGGGTGACACGGAAGCGCTGAGCGCTGACTTGTCGGAACGAACGGGCCGTCCGACGACGTTGGTGGCGGGTGCGCAGCGCCCGGTGCCGTTGGAGTTTTCCTACGTGTACACCCCGGTGCACGAGACGGTGGAGGAGCTTCTTGCAGCGGATAAGGCTCCGATTTATGTGGTGCACTTTTCGCAAAGGGAGGCCAGCGAGCGCGCTCAGGCTTTGACGAGCGTGCAGATGGTGTCTAAGGAAGAGAAGGAAAAGATTGCGACGGAAATCGGCGATTTCCGTTTTTCGACGACTTTTGGCAAGGATTTGTCGAAGTTATTGCGGCGGGGTATCGGGGTGCACCATGCGGGCATGTTGCCGAAGTATCGGCGTTTGGTGGAGCGTTTGGCGCAGACCGGTTTGTTGAAGGTGATTTGTGGCACCGATACCTTAGGGGTGGGGATTAATGTGCCGATTCGTACCGTGTTGATGACGGGTTTGGCGAAGTTTGATGGAACCAAGGAACGTATTGTTTCTTCCCGCGAGTTTCATCAGATTGCGGGGCGTGCGGGCCGCGCTGGTTTCGATACGGTCGGCTATGTCGTCATTGAGGCTCCGGAGCACGAGATTGAGAACGTGCGTTTGCGTAAGCGTGCGGGCGGGGATGAGAAGAAGCTGAAGAAGTTGAAGAAGAAGTCTGCGCCTGCGGGTAGGGTGTCGTGGACTGATTCGACCTATGAGCGTTTGACGGTGGCGGAGCCGGAGCAGTTGGTCAGCCAGTTTCGGGTGTCGAATTCGATGGTGTTGAATTTGTTGGCGCGTGGTGGTGACACTGGGCAGGTTTTCGGCAATTTGTTGCGGGGCAGCCACAATACGAGGGCGAAGCAGAATCAGGATATTCGCACCACGATTGAGTTGGTGCGGGGTTTGTTGTCTTCTGGTGTGGCGCAGCGGGTGGAGCATCCTGGCCAGGATCCTGCGGTGACGTATGAGCTGTGTGAGGATATTCAGCGTGATTTTGCGTTGAATCAGCCTTTGGCGCCGTTGGCTGTGGCGATGTTGGAGGTGCTGGATCCGGACTCTGAGACGTACGCCCTTGATGTGGTCAGTGTGTTTGAGGCGGTGTTGGATGATCCGCGTCCGGTGTTGGTGGCGCAGGAGAAGGCGGCGCGTGGGGAAGAGTTGGCTGCGTTGAAGGCTGAGGGGGTGGAGTACACGGAGCGGATGGCGTTGTTGGAGGAGGTGACGTATCCGCAGCCTTTGGCGGAGCTGATTGAGCAGTCGTATCAGACGTATTGTGAGGGGCATCCGTGGGCGCGGGAGTTTTCGCCGTCGCCGAAGTCTGTGGTTCGCGACATGGTGGAGCACGGGATGACGTTCTCCGACATGGTGGCGACTTATAAGATTTCGCGGGCTGAGGGGGTGTTGCTGCGCTATTTGACGGATGCGTGGCGCACGCTGTCGCATTCTGTTCCTGCGGAGCGAATGAGTCAGGAACTTGATGACATCATCGTGTGGTTGGGCGAGTTGATTCGCCAGGTCGATTCCTCTTTGGTGGATGAGTGGGCGTTGATGGCGGATCCTGATGCGCCGATTTCCAAGCAGCAGTTGGAGCAGGAGCGCGGTTTTGGGGTGACGGATCCGCAGTCGTTGTCGGCGAATAAGCGGGCGTTGACGATCATGGTGCGTAACTACATGTTCCGCTTGGTGGAGTTGTTTGCCTTCGAGAAGGAAGCCGAGTTGGAGTCCGTGTTGGATTATCTGTCTGATTCGGCGGAGGGCATTCCGGATTTCGGTGCTGCTTTGGATGATTATTTTGAGGAGTATGCGGATCTGGATGTGTCTCCTGCGGCGAGGGGGCCGGAGTATTTCCGTCTGGATACTGGCGCCCCGTCGAGCAGGGTGTGGCAGGTGCGCCAAATCATTAAGGATCCGGCCGACGATAAGGCTTTTGCTTTTGTGGCTGAGGTGGATTTGGATGCCTCTGATGCTGCGGGCGAGGTTCGTTTGGGCAGTTTGCGCATCGATTACGCCTAAGGTGGCAATACCGCTGTGAGTTGGCGGTACTGATGGGAAAAGCCCACTGACTGCTGGTCAGTGGGCTTTTGGTGGTTTGTGGCCGGGTTGTGGTTAGGCCTTGGTGAGTTCTTCCATCATCTTCTGGTCTTCTTCCGGGTTGCGGCCGGGGGTCTTCAGATCGAGTTTGGTGATCATGAAGTAGAAGACGAAGTAGTAGATGACGAAGTATGCGGCGCCGACCACGAGGAGCAGGAGGGGCTTGGTTGCGATGCCGAAGTTGAGTAGGTAGTCAAGGGCACCTGCGGAGAACAGGAAGCCGTCGTGGATTCCGAGGGCGTTGCAGACAGCCAGGGAGGTGCCGGTGAGGATGGCGTGGACGACGTAGAGCGGCCATGCGACGAACATGAAGGCGAATTCGATGGGTTCGGTGATGCCGGTGAGGAAGGCGGTCAGGGCCAGGGAGACCATGCCGCCACCGACGTATTTGCGCATTTCGGGGCGGGCGGCGCGGGTAATGGCCAGGGCAGCGGCCGGCAGGCCGAACATCATGATGGGGAAGAATCCGGTCATGAAGGTACCGGCGGTGGGGTCTTGGGCGAGGAAGCGGCTGATGTCGCCGGTGACGGTTTCGCCGTTTTCGCCGGTGAATTCACCGAGCATGAACCACGGGGTGAAGTTGAGCAGGTGGTGCAGGCCGACGGGGATGAGTAGTCGGTTGATGACGCCGAAGAGGAAGCCACCGGCCTCGGAGTAGCGCACCATCCATTCGGACAGGGCGTTGAGGGCGGAGTTGAAGGCCGGGTAGATGACGAGCATCGGGATGGAGACCAGCACCATGGTGAAGCCGGTGATGATGGGCACGAAGCGGCGTCCGTTGAAGAAGCCGAGCCAATCGGGAAGGCGAGTGCGGTGGTAGCGCTGCCAGAGCATGGCTGCGATGAGACCGGCTACCAGGCCGGCGAGGACGCCGTAGTTGATGGTTTTTTCGCTGTCTTCGCCGAGGACGAAGGGGCTCATGCCTTTGAAGATGTTGGACAGCACCACGTATCCGACAACACCGGCCAGGGCGGTGGAACCGTCTGCTTTTTTAGCCCATCCGATGGCCACGCCGACGGCGAACAGCAGGGGCAAGTTTTCAAACAGGGCGCCGCCTGCGGAGGAGAAGATGGTCGATACCCATGCCATGAAGGTGTTGGAGTCGGCCCAGCGGCCGAGCATGTCGTCTTGGCCGAGGCGGAGAAGCAGGCCGGCGACGGGCAGGGAGGCGATGGGAAGCATCAGGGAGCGGCCGAGCCGCTGGGAGTAGATCAGCACGCGGTTGCGTGAGGTGTCTTGAGCAGACATTGTGGCTCCTTCGACGATCAAGCATGTGGTTTTCTGTGCTGCGATCGTGGCGCCGAAGAAAACGCTGATGCTTGGTGGTGGTGGTTTTTCACGATGGTGGTTGCCGCTGTGGGCCTCTGGGTGTCCGCGAAGCGTCAGTTTCGTCCATGTTGTTTTTAAAAGGCGGCCGCATATTTTTTCTGCTGGGTTCCACCCTTTAAGAGGTAGCTGGATATAACCATTGATTGTGAAACTAGCCTTAACGTAGCACGGTGCCGTTATCCCCGAAACCGTTTTCGGAAAAATGGTCGGATGTTTACTCCCCCATTTGGGGGCAAAGCGCAGATTTCCATCACCGCCATGCGCCTTATTGGAAGATTTTTCACCGGTGTTTTCGGGCGCCTTCCTGCGATTATCTTTGTTTTGCCCGAAAACTCACCTATCGGCAATGAACACCAGTCGACATAAAAGCGCCCGCGCCCGCACATCACCTACTATGCTGCTGGTTAGAACCAGGGTCGTCTTTCGCACCGACTACTCCCCTTGTTGTGTCATAGCCTCGACGGGGATTATCGGAAAAGTTTTATACAGACCCCCGGTTAAACTCTCATCACTTTCCCTCCCCTAGGTCATCTAGCGATAGACCACCTTTTGGGTCGCGAGCAAAGGAGCACCCCATGGCCAACTTCAATCCCGAAAACCTACTTGCCGCACTCGGTGGCGCCGAGAACATCGACGAGATCGAAGGCTGCATCACCCGTTTGCGGACCGTGGTCAATGACTCATCGAAGGTCGACGAGCCGGCGTTGATGGCCGAAGGCGCTAAGGGTGTCATGATTTCCGGGGATGTCGTCCAGGTGATTGTTGGCCCGCAGGCCGAGATGATCGCTGACGACATCAACGACCTGATGGACTAGCACCATGGTCGCCGTGATGAGTCCCTGCGCGGGACAATTGACCGCTCTTTCCGAGGTGAATGACCCGGTCTTTAACAGCTACACGGTCGGCGATGGCATCGCCGTAACCCCCGCCAACGCCGGCGAGGTCACCGTGTGCGCACCGTGCTCCGGGAAAGCGATCCGAGTCATGCCGCACGCTTTCGTGATTTTGACGGAGGAAAAGACCGGCATCCTGGTGCACGTTGGTATCGATACCGTCCAGCTCAAGGGCGAGGGCTTCGATGTTCTCGTGGAGCAAGGGTGCCACGTGGACATGGGGCAGGCGATGGTGCGCTATACCCCCCAAGAGGTAGCGGATAAGGGGCTCGATCCGGTAGTTCTCATCGTCGCGATGGATTCCGCCCGAGGGGATGCTCAACTCACGAAGCTCAGCCCCGGCGATAAGGTCGAAACCGGCGCACCACTGTTCCACCTTTAACCCCCCACCCGACACACCAAAAAACACCACAGCACCTCTGGCCCCTTACCGGGCGGAAAGCTAGAGGCGCTGTGGTGTTTTCTCAGTGGTGGTTTTCTCAGTGGCGTTTTTTAGGTTCCGCTCCACCCCGCAAGATGTTGGGCTACTAGAACGCTTGATGGGCTTGGCCCCCTTTTTTTGGCGGGGCTTGAAAAACCCCGCCCAACAGGACAGGTGTTTCTCTGTCTTGCCGGCGGGGTGATGCAGTAGGCCGGGGTTTTCTTTCCGGCGCTGCGAAGTTTTTAGCGTGCGGCCTCGATGGCCACAGCCTGGGCGACGCCCTGCATGGTGGCGGCAATCTTGACTGCCTCGAAGACCTGCTCCTTGGTCAGGCCCTCGCCACGAACGGTGTTGTCGTGGGCGGAGGTGCAAGCCTCACAGCCGTTGATGGTGGACACAGCCAGGGACCACAGCTCGAAGTCCGCGCGGTCAACACCGGAGTTAGCGATGATGTTCATGCGCAGACCCATCTTGACCTGTGCGTAGTCGCCACCGAGGAATTCCTTGGCGCGGTAAGCAACGTTGTTCATAGCCATGATGGTGGCGGCGCCGAGGGCTGCCTCGAAAGCCTCGTCGGACAGGTGGCCCTTAGCCTCGTCAGCGATCTCGGAGAAGACTGCCTCGTTGCGGGTAGCGGCGGCGGTGGCAAGGAAGGTGCCCCACAGCTGCTGCTCGTTGAGCTCGGTGCCACGGGCGAGGGTGCCCAGGTTCAGCTTGAGGTCCTTGGCGTACTCCGGCAGGGAGCCCTTCAGGTTATCGATCGACATATTTTTACTTCAGACCTTCCTGGAGCTGCTCCATCTTGTTGATGTTCTTGGTGGGGTCGTTCTTCTGCCAGTTGCAGGCGCAGACCTCTTCAGACTGCAGAGCGTCGAGAACGCGCAGCACCTCGTCGACGTTACGGCCGACGGCATCCGGGGTGACGGACACGAACTGGATGATGCCGTCGGGATCGATGATGAAGGTTGCGCGGTCGGCGACACCCTCAGCGTTTTCCACGCCGAGAGCCTTGATCAGGTCGTGCTTGATGTCGGAGAACATCGGGAACGGAACGGTCTTCAGCTCCGGGTGGGTTGCACGCCAGTTGAAGTGGGAGAACTCGTTGTCGATGGAGCCACCCAGGATCTGGGTGTCGCGATCCTGGAATTCCTCATCGAGCTTGCCGAAGGCAGCGATCTCGGTGGGGCAGACGAAGGTGAAGTCCTTCGGGTAGAAGAACACGACCTTCCACTTGCCCGGGTAGGAATCGCTGGACACGGTCTCGAAGTAATCCTCGGGGGAGGAAGCGTCGACGCTGTGCAGGTCGCCACCCTTGAGGGCGGTCAGGCTGAACTCGGGGAACTTGTCGCCAATGGTCAAAAGAGCCACGGGGTCTCCTAAAAAATGTTGCGGGTATGTTGTCCGCGTCACCCCTTGTCGGAATGTACGCGGTCTGGTTCAGTCTGCCCTCGATCTCGTGACCGAGGTGGATGAAGCAGGTAATTGTGATGAAACTCGCAGGTAATCAATATCTGGTGTTGAGCAACACTTTTCGCATGGCATCAACATTCCACGCTGCAGTGCGCCCACCCCGCCTAATGTGGCGGATTTCGGCGCTAGCAGGGGCATTGCCCGGGCGTGATGGAATTAATGCGAGAAATGCAGTCGATATCACTGCGGTTCGCAGACAAGTATGCCGGGCAGAACAACCTTTGTCAAAAGGTGTTAGCTTGCACTGTCGTGTAGAGTTATAAGCATGAGCAATAAAGCGTATCGTCCGACGCTCGCACAACTGCGATCGTTCGTCACCATCGCCGAGGTCCGACACTTCGGCAGCGCAGCCAATAAGCTGGGCATTTCCCAGCCTTCGCTGTCCCAGGCCTTGGTGAGCCTCGAATCCGGTTTGAACGTTCAACTTATTGAACGCTCCACCCGGCGCGTCATCGTGACCCCCGCAGGACGAGAGCTTCTCCCCTACGCCACCGCCACCTTGGAGGCCGCGGATCGCTTCCTGGCGCAGGCGCACGGCGTGGGCGGCGGCCTGGTGGGTCCGGTCACGTTGGGCATCATTCCCACCATCGCCCCGTATCTGCTTCCCTCCTTTTTCGACATCGTCTCCGACGAGTTGCCGGGGGTGCATTTGCGCATCATCGAGGAGCAGACCGCCAATCTGTTGACCGGTCTGCGTGAGGGCAGCATCGATGTGGCGATTTTGGCACTGCCGATCGACAACAGTGGCCTGGAGACCACTCACCTGTACGCAGAAGACTTCGCCGTCGTGTGCCCAATCAACCACCCCTTGGCGGGCCGAACTGATTTGTCGGTCTCCGATTTGGAGGGCGAGAAGCTGCTGCTGCTCGACGATGGTCACTGTTTGCGTGACCAGGTGGTGGAGTTGTGCCGTTCCGCTGATTTGCAGGCGCGCAATTCGGTCTCCGATACCCGCCTGGCTAGTTTGGCGACGGTGATGCAGTGTGTGGCCGGCGGGATGGGCGTGACCCTGATTCCGTCCAGCGCTGTAGAGGCGGAGGCTAAAAGGCCGGGTTTGGCGATCGCCCGGTTCTCGTCTTCGGTCACCGCGTCCCGCACGGTGGGGTTGTGCTACCGGCGTTCCTCCGGCCGCGCCGATGAGTTCGAGCGCATCGGCAACATTGCCCGCCGCGCCTTCGACAACAGCATCAAATAGCTTTCACGCCGTTCTCGCTTAAGTGCAGGTACACCTCGGTAGACACCACGGTGTAAAGGTCTGAAAAGGTCTGTAAAGGTCTTGGTGGGGGTGCCCCCTGGTGGGGTTTGATGGATATAAAAATGCCCGGGGCTATCTTCACGGTAGCCCCGGGCATGTGCGTCTGTTTCGCAGCGCCTGTGGGTGGCTGCAGCTCCTAGTCGATGAGTTGTTTCGGCAGGGTGGCGTATTCGTGGCCGGTGATACGGCGGGCGGCGTGCATGGAGGCCACCGAGCCTGCGATGCTGCCGACGAAGGCGGTGACCTGGAATGCTTGTCCGCTGAATTGGGCGAGCAGCTGGGTGAAGAAGGTCAGTCCGAGCAGGCCACCGTAATTCTGCTTGCCCAGCTTGATGGAGCGACCCAGCGCATCAATCAGGCTGATGTCTTCCAGCAGGGGCAGCACGGGCCACAGCGCGAAAAACGGCGACAGCAGGAAGATCACGAGCGCCATGAGCACGATGAATGCGAATAGCCCAAGGAAGATTTGAATCAGCGGCCAGGGGTTATCGAGCTCCCCGTAGCCGGACAGGTGACTCATGAACTCTTCCCGGAAGGCTTGCTTGCCCAATAGGTTGAGGGCGCCGATACCGATGAGGAAAACGGGAAGCGAGTACAGAAATACCGCCAAGGCGCTATTGAGCCATCCTCGCGCAGGGATGAGATCTTTGATTTCGGCGCGTACCCCGCTGGTCATTTTCAGGCTGACATTGAACACCATGGGGGTCACAATCGCCGAGATGATCAGGCCAACAAGGATCAGACCACCCAGGGCGAGCAGCATGCTGCCGAACTCCCCGCTACCGGGGTCGGCGTCAGTTCCGCTGTCGAAGATGCTGGCGAAGGCGTAGATCAGGGCGAACACCAGCAAACCTCCCAGCGCGAGGCTGGCGAAGAATCCCGCAATTGCCACCACTACCCAGGGCATGGGGTTGCGCACCAGCTGGGTCATGCCCATGGTGAGGCTTTCTTTGATGCTCATCCGCCCGTCGCCGCGCAGCACGGTCAGCGAGGCCTCCCATTGTCCGGGCAGGGCACCATTGGCTGCCCCCGGAGTGGCGCCGGAGGCTTGCCCATAGGGGGTTTGTGGCTGCTGGGGGTAGCCGTCGTCGCCATCCCCTGGGGTTGAGGGATATTGGGGTGGCTGTGTCATAGCGTCGTCCTCTTTCTCGGTCGATGGAGCTGGTGCAAGCTCACTGTCAGCAACGGATCTCTTCCCAGCCCACCCGCCCCACCCGGGATAGCTGCACCCGGGACAAACGCCCCAGATGCACACCCAGCTGTGGCGCCTGTGGGCGCCGGGCAGATGGCGCTGAATGTGACATTCGTTGCTTCTAGTTGTTCTTAGGCTATCGTGGGTAAGCACTTTTTGCAGGGACTGCCTACAAACTGCGTGCCGCCACCCAGTAATATGGCGCCTTGATATGGCTAGCGAACACACGTCCACCAACACCTCCCGTACCCCTGTACCCCAGCGCACCTCCCGTGGCGCAGGTGGACGATCCGGCGCACGTTCCGGGCAGCGCCCCCGCCAAACATCTGCCCCGTTGAGCCCCGAGGTCGCCAGCAAGAAAAAAGAACTCTACAACCTGCTAGATTCGGTCTCCCTGGCCGGGGCGCACCGCTTCCGCCGCCGCCTCAAAAAAGCTGCCAGCCTGCACGCACTGTCGGCCATTGCGGCCGACATGGACGCCGAAAGCAATATCTTGAATCGGCGCCGGGATGCCCTTCCGGAGATCACCTACCCCCAGCAACTACCGGTGTCGACCTTCCACGATGAGATCGTGGAAGCCATCTCCAACCACCAGGTGGTAATCATCGCCGGCGAAACCGGCTCCGGTAAAACCACCCAGATTCCCAAAATGTGCCTCGAGCTCGGGCGCGGCATCCGCGGCCGCATCGGGCACACCCAGCCCCGCCGACTCGCCGCCCGCACGGTGGCCGAACGCATCGCCGAAGAACTCGGCCAAAACATCGGCGAATCCGTCGGCTACGCCATCCGCTTCGACGACCACGTCAGCGCCACCACCGCCGTCAAACTCATGACCGACGGCATTTTGCTCGCCGAAATGCAGCGCGACCGCTACCTGAATGCCTACGACACCATCATCATCGACGAGGCCCACGAACGCAGCCTCAACATCGACTTCCTCCTGGGCTACCTCAAGCAGCTGCTGCCGAAACGTCCCGATCTCAAAGTCATCATCACCTCCGCAACCATCGACCCGGAACGCTTCGCCGAACACTTCGCAGACGCCACTGGCCAACCCGCGCCCATTATCTCCGTGTCGGGGCGCACCTACCCGGTAGAAATCCGCTACCGGCCCCTCCAACAAGAAACAGACAACGGAATCATCGACATCGACCCGCTTGACGGAGTATGCGACGCCATCGCCGAACTCATGCGGGTCGGCGACGGCGACATTCTCTGCTTCTTCCCCGGCGAACGCGACATCCGCGACGCCATGGAAGCCATCGAAGCGCGCAAATTCCGCGGCGTAGAAATCACCCCCCTATTCGGTCGGCTCTCCAACGCCGAACAACACCGAGTGTTCAGCCCCCACTCCGGCCGCCGCATCGTACTGGCCACCAACATCGCCGAAACCTCCCTCACCGTCCCCGGCATCCGCTACGTCGTCGACACCGGCACCGCCAGAATCTCCCGCTACTCCTCCCGCACCAAAGTCCAACGCCTCCCCGTCGAAGCGATTTCCCAAGCCAGCGCCAACCAACGCTCCGGACGCTGTGGCCGCGTCGCCGAAGGCGTCGCCATCCGCCTCTACTCCGAGCAAGACTTCCTCAGCAGGCCAGAATTCACCGACCCAGAAATCCTGCGCACCAACCTCGCCAGCGTCATCCTGCAAATGGCCGCCCTCAAACTCGGCGACATCGAAGACTTCCCCTTCGTCCAAGCACCCGACCACAAAGCCATCCGCGACGGTCTACTCCTGCTCCACGAACTCGGGGCGCTAGCCGAAGGCGAAGACCACGGCGCACCCCGACTCACCGACATCGGACGCCAACTATCCCGCATCCCCGTCGACCCCCGCCTGGCCCGCATGCTCGTCGAAGCACACCACAGCGGATGCGTCGCCGACGTCCTCGTCATCGTCGCCGCCCTATCCATCCAAGACGTGCGCGAACGGCCCATGGACATGACCGCCCAAGCCGATCAAGCCCACGCCCGCTTCAACGACAAAACCTCCGACTTCGCCAGCTACCTGAAACTGTGGGACTACCTCACCCACACCCAACAAGAACTCAGCGGCAACAAATTCCGCACCCGCATGAAAAAAGAGTTCCTCCACTACCTCCGCATCCGCGAATGGCGCGACCTGGTCCGCCAACTCACCGGCGTCATCGACGACCTCGGCTGGAGCTACGGCGCCTACGAACCAGAACACCACAACATGGACCTGGTCCACCAAGCACTGCTATCCGGCCTACTCAGCCACATCGGCGTTCGGGCAGGTGACAGTCGCGAATACGCCGGCGCCCGCGGCACCCGCTTCGTGATCTTCCCCGGCAGCGGACTAAGCAAAAAACCACCCCAGGTCGTCATGGCCGGACAACTCGTCGAAACCTCCCGCCTGTTCGCCCGCGACGTCGCAGCCATCGCCCCCGAATGGGCCGAACAGCTCGGCAAAGACCTCCTGCGCCACCAATACTCCGAACCCCACTGGTCGACCAAACGCGCAGCCGCCATGGTCTACCAAAAATCCACCCTCTACGGCGTCACCCTCGTCGCCGACCGACTCACCAGCCTGCACACCGTAGACCCCGAGGCCGCCCGCAGCCTGTTCATCCGCCACGCCCTGATCGACGGCGACTGGAACACCCACCACAGCTTCTTCCACGACAACGCCAAAAAGCTCGAGGAAGCAGCAGAACTCGAAAACAAGGCCCGCCGACGCGACATCGTCGTCGACGACGACACCCTCTACGACTTCTACGACAGCAAACTTCCCCCCTCGATCACCACCGGCCAGCGCTTCGACCGCTGGTGGAAGAAGAAGCAACGCACCCAGCCAACACTGCTCGACTTCAACCCGGACAACCTCATCCGCGACGACGCCGAAGGAGTCGAGGAAGACGCATTCCCCGACAAATGGGAAAGCGACGACATCATCTTCGACGTCGACTACAACTTCCTACCCGGATCCCCCGATGACGGCGTGACAATCCGCATCCCCGTACCACTGCTCGGAAGCGTCGACGCCCAAACCTTCGAATGGCTCGTCCCAGGCCTACGCGAAGAACTCATCACCGAACTCATCCGCACCCTCCCCAAGGCGCTGCGGCGCACCGTCGTACCCGCCCCCGCCTACGCTGCCCGCGTCCTGCCCATGCTCGTCGCCTACCACGGCAGCGTCACCAAACAACTCGCAGAAGCCCTCCACCGCATCGGCGGGCGCGGAATCGCCGCCACCGACTTCAACCCCGACCAACTACCCGACCACCTGCGCCCCTCCTACGCAGCCATCGACAAACGCGGCAAAATCATCGACCGCGACCGCAACCTAAAAGCCCTCAAAGAACGCAACGCCAAACACATTTCCTCCTCCGTCAAGAAAGTCGGCGCAGCCGCATATCACGACGAAGCCCCGGAATGGACCGCCCAAACTCTCGGCACCATCCCCGAAGAAATCACCAGCACCGTCGACGGCCAAGCCGTCACCACCTACCCGGCACTCGTCGCCACCCCAGGCGGCGTAGCAGTGGAAGCAAAACCCACCAAAGCAGCGGCCGATGCCAGCCACCTCACCGCCACGATCACGCTGCTTCTGCGTTCCATCACGGTCAACACCCAACGCATGGTCAATGGCCTCCCCTTGACACAACGGGTTGCGGTGGAAAACTACCCCCACGGTGGCGCCCAGGGACTCGTCGACGATGCACGCGTCGCCGCGATTCGCGACAGCCTCATCGCGCATGGCGGACCAGTCCGCTCCCCGGAAGAATTCGCCACCCTACAGCAAGCAGTCAGCAAAGATGTCCCCTCCAGGGTTCGCCAAATGGTCGTCGCACTAGCCCCCGCGCTGGTCACCTACGCGCACGTCGCCGACGAACTTTCAGCCTGGAGCGGGCCCGCCATCGACGACATGACCAAACAACTGTCCGTGCTGCTCCCCCCGCACGCGCTCTCACTTCACGGAGCAGCGCGCCTCCGGCATCTCCCCCGCTATCTCGAAGCGATGAAGATTCGTCTCGAAGACATGGATCGCGATCCCGACCGCGACGAAGATCTGTCCATGACCATCGAAAATGTGCAACAGCTCCTAGAACAAAAACTGGCACAGCTCGGACCGGGCGCTGAAAAAACAGCAGCAGTCAAAGACATCATCTTCATGATCGAAGAATTGCGCGTGAGCCTGTTTGCACAACGACTCGGCACCGCAGGAACCGTCAGCGCCCGCCGCATCGAAAAAGCAATCGCAAAATTGGGATAACAGACAAAAACAAGGTGCCCGCCGACAAATCGGCCGGGCACCTTGATTCTTACTTCAGCGAAGACTTCGCATGCCGTCGCATCATGCGAATTTCCTTTTCGAAGTCTTCTGCACTATCAAAACTGCGGTAGACAGACGCAAATCGCAGATAAGCCACCTCATCAAGCTCCCGCAGCGGATCCAAAATAGCCAAACCGATATCGTTGGCGTTGACCTGCGAGGTGCCCTTCAAACGCACAGTTTCCTCCACCTCTTGAGCAAGCCGTTTCAAAGCGTCATCGCTGACGTTTCGCCCCTGGCACGCCCGCCGCACACCCAAAATAACCTTGTCGCGCGAAAAAGGTTCCGTCACGCCATTTCGTTTCACCACCAACAACATCGCCTTTTCCACCGTGGTGAATCGACCGCCACATTCGGGGCACTCCCGGCGTCGCCGAATAGCAGACCCACTGTCCACCACACGGGAGTCGATCACACTGGAGCTGTGATTGGCACAAAAAGGGCAATACATGAGGATCAATCCTTGTTCAGGTCGAGCAAGCTCTACTGGTGGGCGATGCGCCTCTAAACCTTAGTCGCTTCACTTGTTGTCCCTAAAGGGAGCAGGCACACACAAAAAATGCCCGCAAAAACCAGCTACGCCGTGGCTTTCTGAGACCTTCCACTCGTGCGGTAAAAGTGCACGGAGATAGGCCACACAAAGCCACGACGCGGTGCATCTCTGCGGGATGTATATGACAGCGCCCAGCCAGAACCCTTACTTGGCAATACTGGTCAGGGAAGTCTCATGCCCCATAGGCATCATTTGTGGGGAATCGTCGGGCGCCGGCCCCAGGATGAGGAAAGCAAGCCCCATCACCATTCCGAAGGTTCCGCCGAGCAAGATGCTCGAGAATCGACGAGAATCTGCGCCGTTATCCCGCGCTGGCTCGCGGTAGTGCACAGTCACGGTGCGAACACCAGATGAAACCCTGGCGGAAGGCAACCGACCCGGTTCGAACACAGCAGTGCTAGTGGAGGGCATAGCGTTGTTGATGGTGCGAGCAGTCATGATGGCAGTCCTTTTCTTCCGGCAAACACGCCAGAGGGTATGTCTGTTTCGGGGTGTCGTTTTTAGTGATGTGAAGCTTAAACCCGGGCTCGAAGCCTTGCAGATAAATTTAGCACCTGTGTTCGAGTTCCGCTTACATGTTCGATTTTTACCATAGCTCATCCGTTCGAACAAGTCTGAACAAAAACGACCATTCCACTAGCCACTCCCCCGCACAATCAGCTATGCTTACTGCAATAACGCGAAGCATTCGCGGTCGCCACATACAGCCATGTTCGAACGATTAGTAAAAACTCGCATCTTTTCGAACACGTTCGAACCCTAAGGTTCTTTTCGGCCCACCATTTTTGGATGCCACGCCCGATCGAGCCGAATTGCTTCCAGGGATATGCCCCTTAGAACAACCCCCCGGTTTTTCGGCACGCCCTCCAGATGCCACCCGAAACCTTAGCTATGATGGCTCACGACACCCTTAGTACGAATATTCGAATATTCAAGCAACCTGGACTCAGATGAATAACAAAACCCCCGACAAGTCCTCCCTGTCCGATCGCCAACGGCGCATCCTTGAGGTCATCCACGATGCCGTACTGCTGCGCGGATATCCGCCCAGCATTCGCGAGATCGGCGACGCGACAGGCCTGCAATCCACTTCTTCCGTCGCCTATCAGCTACGCGAGTTGGAAAAGAAGGGCTTCCTCAAGCGCGACGCCAATAAGCCAAGGGCCGTTAACGTGAAGAACCTTCCGGCGGAGAAGCAAAAGCCGGGACGTAAAACGGTTAAGGCGCCGGAGGTTTCCGAGGGGGAGGCTGCCAGCCAGCCTGCCTACATTCCGGTGGTTGGTCGTATTGCTGCAGGCAATCCGATTCTTGCCGAACAGCATGTGGAGGAATACTTCCCCATGCCCGTCGAGATTGTTGGCGATGGTGAGCTTTACATGCTGCAGGTCGTCGGCGAATCAATGCAGGATGCCGGCATCCTTGACGGTGACTGGGTGATCGTCAAGTCGCAAAAGGTTGCCCAACAGGGCGATTTTGTGGCGGCGATGATCGACGGAGAGGCTACCGTCAAGGAGTTCCACAAAGATTCGACTGGGGTGTGGCTACTCCCCCACAACACGCAATTCGATCCGATTCCGGCCAACGAGGCCGAGATCCTGGGGCGCGTTGTATCTGTGATGCGCAAGCTTTAGGGTGGCGTTTAGCATTCTTCTACCCCTTCCGACCTGGGTTTCGGAAGGGGTTTTTCGTGTGGCATCTCTTGGGAGCGCCATGTGGTTTTTAAAGACCGCACCAAACAAAAAATACACCCCCACATAGGGGTAGTTCTGCTGGTCTAGCTTATTTGAATCATCGCGGACGAAAGACACAGAATCAGAAACAATACAAGGGTTTATCAGCAGTTATAGGTGGACATCCCTCCTGTTTCATTCCGTATCTGTTGGATTATGTGGCGATAATCCCAGTCAGATCACACCCGACTGGCCCCAAAAAATCGGGCATTCATGACAAACTAGAGAGTGGATTCGGGCACATGCACAGATTCTCAGGTGCACCGATGTTTTGATTTTTTGTCCTCATGTTTATTTCACCGCTAGGAGCACCATGTACGCAGAGGAACGCCGTCGCCAGATCGCTTCCCTGACCGCTGTTGAAGGGCGCGTCAATGTCACGGAGCTCGCCGCCCGGTTTAATGTCACGGCTGAAACGATTCGTCGCGATTTGGCGATTTTGGATCAAGAGGGCACGGTGCACCGAGTGCATGGCGGTGCAGTAGCGAGCCAGAATTTCCAGACGACTGAGTTCACTGTGGATGCTCGTAGTAAGTCGGCATCGACAGCGAAAAATGCGATCGCCCACGCCGCGCTACGTTATTTGCCGCAGGCCCATGGCGGCCTGTTCCTTGATGCGGGCACCACGTTGTCGACTTTTGCAGACTTGTTATCTCAAAATTCTCAGGCCCGCCATTGGTCGATTGTGACCAACTGCCTTCCCATCGCATTGAACTTGGCTTCTGCTGGCCTCGATGAGGTCCAGTTGCTGGGTGGCAGTGTTCGTGCCATTACTCAAGCCGTGGTTGGTGATACCGCTTTGCGCACGCTGGCGTTGATGCGGGCTGATGTGGCTTTTATTGGCACCAATGCCTTGACTCTGGATCACGGCCTGTCTACTGCGGATTCGCAGGAAGCCGCAGTGAAGCGGGCAATGATTATCAACGCCCGTAAAGTTGTCGTGTTGTGCGATGCGTCCAAGATGGGCTGCGATTACTTGGTGAGCTTTGCCACGTTGGACGATATCGATGTTGTGATCACTGACAAGGGTGCCCCGTCGACGTTCGTTGATGCGTTGCGTGAGCGGGGCATTGAGGTTGTGATCGCTGAGCCTGGCGAGTAGTTTTCATCGCCTTCGGCGGGGTGTTGCTTTCGCGGTATGAGAGCAACACCCCTTTGTTATGGCGATAGCGGTGTGGCCCCTCGAAACTTATCGAGGGGCCACACCGCTATTTTGTCGGGGGTTAGCCCTTGATGACTGCGCGCACAGCTTCGCGTGCGGCGATAGCACCCTCGGCGTCCAGGGCTGCCTCAGCGGCCTTCTGGCAGGTCTCCAGGGTGACGTCTGCCAGCTGTGCACCTACGCCGGCAATGGCGGTGGAGGCGGCGGACAGGGAGTTCACACCCAGGCCGGTGAGAACGCAAGCCAACAGCGGGTCAGCGGCGGCTTCGCCACACACGCCGACGGCGGTGTCAAAGCGCTTGCCTTCGTCGCAGGTGTGCTTGATCAGTCGCAGCACGGCGGGCTGCCACGGGTCGGTCAGGTAAGCCAGCTGCGGGGACATGCGGTCGGCTGCCATGGTGTACTGGGTGAGATCGTTGGTACCGATGGAGACGAACTCCAGGTACGGCATGATCTTGTCTGCCATCAGTGCGGCAGCGGGAACCTCGATCATCGCACCCGGGGTCAGGCCACGCTCCTTGCACAGTTCAGAGAACCAGCGTGCTTCGCGGGTGGTGGCAACCATGGGGGCCATCACCCAGGTGGGAGCATTGTCGTCGCGACCGAGTTCCTGGGCAGCCTGTGCGATAGCGTCAAGCTGTCGGGTCAGCAGCGGCTCGTTGGCGCGTGCAACGCGCAGACCGCGCACGCCCAAAGCGGGGTTCATCTCGTCAGCCATGGTGGCGAAGGCGACGGGCTTGTCGGATCCGGCATCCAGGGAGCGAACGACAACCTTGGACTCGGGGAAACGCTCCAGCACCTTCTTGTATACGTTTGCCTGCTCATCGACCGAGGGTTCGGTGGTGGCGGACAGGAAGCACATTTCGGTGCGGAACAGACCGATGCCTTCCGCCTGGGTGGCGGCTGCAACGCGGGCGGCATTGCCGTCTTGCACGTTCGCGAGGAGTTGGACGCGGTGGCCGTCCTTGGTTTGTGCGGGGCCACGCCACTGGGCGACGCGCTCTGCGAACTCCTTGTATTCGGCAACCATGGCCTCAGCCTGGGCGGGGTCTGCGCCGGTGGTGATGGTTCCCAGGGAGCCATCGACGAGAACCTTTTCGCCGGCGGAGATGTTCTTCAGCTTCTCCCCAACCGCAACGATGCAAGGCACGTTGAGTTGACGGGCGATGATCGCGGTGTGCGAAGTCGGGCCACCAAGTTCAGTGACCAGGGCAACGAAGAGGCTGGTGTCTAGGGCAGCGGTATCTGCCGGGGAAAGATCGTCTGCGAACAGGACGACCGGACCGTCCACCTGGGGCAAGCCTGGTTCTTCTTCGCCACGCAGCTCTGCGATGGTGCGGTCGCGAATATCGCGCAGGTCAGTGACGCGCTCGGCCATCACACCACCCGCAGCCTCAAACATGGAGATGAATTTGGTGGTCGCGGCGACTACCGCGTAGTCAGCGGGGTGGCCGGAGGTGATGTTCTTCTTGACAGCCTTGCGCCATCCGCGGTCGCGGACCATGCCGGCTGTTGCCGACAGAACTTCCTTGGCAGCACCTTCGGCCTTGCTGGAGCGCTCGTCGAGACGAGCGGCAACAGCATCGGCGGCTGCAAGGAAGCGGTTGTGTTCTTCTTCGCGCTGATCCTCGGCAACAACTGGGCCTGCGGAGGGGAGCTCAGGGCGGGGGCGGATCCAAACAGCGTCGGCAAAGGCAATGCCGGGCACAACTGCAGTGCCCTTGATGACGGTATCGGAGGTCACATCGTTCATGGGTGCGTTCCTGTCCTCACTTTGTGGGTTTCTTCCAACATACCACCTTTCAGACAGGGCCGATCGGCAACAACCGGACACTAAATGTTGGATTTCCCACAGGTTTTTGTGGGATTTCGCTACATTTTTCACACATTCTGTGCTTAAATGTGGCTAAACCCTCTCATGCGACCGGGTTTAGCCACATGGCAAACATGTGGCGCTAGCACACCACAGACATGGAGGTGACAATGCTCACAGTAAGGGAGCGGCGGTCCACAATCGCTGATCACATTCAAAAGGTCGGCCACGGCAGCGTGGCCCACCTCGCTGAGCGATACCAAGTAACCCCCGAAACAATCCGCAGAGACCTAAGCTACCTGGAAAAACAGGGCCTAGTCTCCCGGGTTCACGGCGGCGCAGTTTCCCACACCGCCAACGCGGAACAGGAAACCTCCTACTGGCACAACGAGCACTCACACTCCGACGAGAAACTCGCCATCGCCCAAGCAGCTGTCACTCTGCTCCCCGCAGACAATGCATCAATCCTTATCGATGCAGGAACCACCACCGCAGCTTTCGCCGAAGCACTTCTCGCCGCGCACAACTCCCAACGCTGGACTGTGGTCACCAACTCCCTGCCCGCCGGCGCCACCCTTGCCAGCGGCGGCATGTCGGGAGTCAACCTCATCGGCGGCACCATCAAGGCCTACACCCAAGCCGTCGTCGGGGAACAAGCCTCCGAGGCAATCAGCAACCTACGGGCCGACTACTGCTTCATCGGCACCAACGGCATTTCCTCCGGGCACGGACTATCCACCCCAGACCCCGCCGAAGCCAGCGTTAAACGCGCCATGGTGCGTAACTCCAACACCTGCGTTCTTTTGTGCGATTCCTCCAAATTCGACGAGGACTACCTCGTTACTTTCGCCCAACTCGACGACATTGATGTCATCGTCACCGACGCGGGCTTAAGCGAGGAACACATCCAACTTTTGCAGGCCCACAACATCAAGGTCCTCATTCCATGATCCTGACACTGACCCCCAATCCCTCCACCGACCAAACACTGGTGCTCAGCGAAGCCCTCCGCCCCGGAACGGTGCAACGGCTCGCCCAAACCACCGGCACCGCCGGCGGTAAAGGCATCAACGTCTCCCACGCCTGCGCCCTGGCCGGCGTGGACACCCTCGCTGTGTTCCCGTCCTCCGGCACCGACCCCTTCCTGCAGCTCGTCGCCGACGACAAGATCCCCTATCAGGCGGTGTTCTTCGACGGGCGCGTTCGCACCAACATCACCATCACCGAACCCGACGGGACCACCAGCAAGCTCAACGGCCCCGGCCCCCACCTGGATGCCGCCACCGTCGCCAAGCTCGAAGGACTCATCGTCGGGGCTGCCACGGCAGCCGAATGGGTCGTCATGGCTGGTTCCCTTCCTCCCGGAACCCCCGTTGACTGGTATGCCCAACTGACCGCCGAACTTCGCAGCCATCTCCCCCACGTGCACATCGCCGTGGATACCTCCGATACCCCGTTGATGGCACTCGCAACAGCACTCGGTGGCGACAACTGCCCCGACTTGATGAAGCCCAACGCCATCGAGCTTGGACAAATCGCCGGCGTTGACGGCGAACAGCTCGAAGCAGACGCCATGGAAGGCAACTTCCAACCCGTCGTCGACGCGGCACAAAATCTTGTCGCCCGGGGCGTGAAAGAGGTCCTCGTCACCCTCGGGCCGGCCGGCGCAGTACTGGTCACCGCCAACGGTGCCTGGCACGCCCAACCGCCAAAAATCACCGTGGTCTCCACCGTCGGTGCCGGCGACTCTTCACTAGCCGGCTACGTCCTCGCCCGCCGCCGCGGCGCCGACGAGTCCGAAGCCATCGCACAAGCCGTCGCCTATGGGTCCGCGGCCGCCAGCATGCCCGGCACCACGATCCCAGCCCCCAGCGACGTTCATGCACATGACGTCCGCGTCACCCGACTGTGACAGCACTCTACTTTTCAATAAACACCTGTACAGCGGCCAGCGCCAGCGCCCATTCCCACTAGAGGAACCCTTCCCGCCGGCCAACGGCCACCACCACACCTGAGGAGTGTCCCCGTGACACAGATCATCACCACAGACCTCGTTGCACTCGACGTCGATTTCGGTGCGCGACCCCAAGAAGTCATCCCACACCTCGCGGACCTCGTCGCCGCCAGCGGACGCGCGACCGACGCGCAACTTCTCGCCACCGACGCTTTAGCCCGCGAAGCCAAATCCGACACCGGCGTCCCCGGTGGCGTAGCAATCCCCCACTGCCGCAGCGAAGCAGTCACCAAACCCACCCTGGCTTTCGCACGCCTGGCACAGCCCGCCGCTTTCGGCGGCCCCGACGGCGACGCCGACATCATCTTCCTCATCGCGGCACCTGCCGGCGGCGGCAAAGCCCACCTGAAAATCCTCTCGAAACTCGCCCGGGCTCTCGTACGAAAGACCTTCGTCCAATCCCTGCGCGAAGCAACCACCGCCGAGGAGATTGTCGCCCTGGTCACCGACGTGGTCCATCCCCCCGCGAAGGACGCCACCACCGCCACCCCGGCTGCCAGCACCCCGGCAGGCGCCGGCGTCACCAAGATCGTCGCCATTACCGCCTGCCCCACCGGCATCGCACACACCTACATGGCCGCTGACTCTCTCACCCAAACCGCAGCCGAGATGGACGCGGTGGAACTCGTCGTAGAAACCCAAGGTTCCTCCGCAGTCACCCCCGTCGACCCGGCCATCATCGCAGCAGCGGACGCCGTTATCTTCGCAACCGACGTCGGAGTCAAAGACAAGGCCCGCTTCGCCGGTAAACCCGTCATCGAATCAGGCGTTAAACGCGCCATCAACGAGCCGGCAGTGATGATCAAGGAAGCCATCGCGGCCGCAACCGACCCCAACGCCACCAAAGTCTCCGCCGCGACCACGGAAGCCTCCTCCAGCGAAGACGCATCCAGCGCAGCTGGTTCCTCCCTCGGCTGGGGCAAACGCATCCAGCAAGCCGTCATGACCGGCGTGTCCTACATGATCCCCTTCGTCGCAGCCGGCGGCTTGCTGCTCGCATTGGGCTTCCTGTTCGGCGGATACGACATGGCCAACGGGTGGCAAACCATCGCCACCGAATACTCCCTGTCGAACCTGCCCACCCACGACGTCATGGTCGACGGTTCACTGATGACCTTCGACCACTCCGGCTTAAGCCTCTACATCGGCGCAGTCCTGTTCGCCATCGGCCAAGCCGCCATGGGCTTCATCGTGGCCGCCCTATCCGGCTACATCGCCTACGCCCTGGCCGGCCGCCCAGGCATCGCCCCCGGCTTCGTCGGCGGCGCCATCTCCGTCACCCTCGGCGCCGGCTTCATCGGCGGCCTGGTCACCGGCATCTTGGCCGGCGTCATCGCACTGTGGATCGGTTCCCGCAAAGTTCCCCGCATCGTCGGTTCCCTCATGCCCGTCGTCATCATCCCGCTGCTGACCTCACTGCTAGTCGGCGCACTGATGTTCCTCCTCCTGGGACGCCCCCTGGCCAACATCATGACCGGCCTGGGTGACTGGCTGAACTCCATGTCCGGATCCTCCGCAGTGCTCTTGGGCATCATCCTCGGCCTGATGATGTGCTTCGACCTGGGTGGCCCCGTCAACAAAGCCGCCTACCTGTTCGCCACCGCCGGCCTGTCCACCGGTGACGAAGCCAGCATGAAGATCATGGCCGCAGTGATGGCCGCCGGCATGGTGCCCCCCATCGCCCTGTCCGTCGCCACCTTCGTCCGCAAAAACCTCTTCACCCCCGCAGAGCAAGAAAACGGCAAATCCGCATGGCTGCTCGGGCTGTCCTTCATCTCCGAAGGCGCCATCCCCTTCGCCGCCGCCGATCCTTTCCGCGTCATTCCCGCCATGATGGCCGGCGGTGCCGTAACCGGCGCACTGTCCATGGCCCTCGGCGTCGGCTCCCGCGCACCCCACGGTGGCCTATTCGTCCTATTCGCCATCAGCCCCTGGTGGGGATTCATCGTTGCCATCGCCGCCGGCACACTCGTCTCGGCAGCAGCCGTGATCATCTTGAAGCAGCTCGGCAACAAAAAAGCAGCCACCCCCACCCCGGCAACATAAACGCCACACCTGCCCAGCCGGGCCAGGGTCCTAACGCCCTGGCCCGGCGCACAAAGCGAAAAAGCTTGCGTCTTTTCGGACACACTCGGGCACAAAAACCAAGGGTCAAAACCGCCCGGACCACCGGCACCAGGTGAAGAAAAACTGCCCGCAGCAAAGCGTAAAAGACGTCGTCATAGACTACTTTTCCAGGAAAGTCCCTGTTGAAAAGAAACACAAATACCGTCCAGATCCCCTGTCCGGACGGTCATACGATCCTTGCCCGCATGTTTGAACGTGGCAGCAAAACCACAATCGGACTAGGCTGGATCACACACCGTGCTTGAAGCGCGACGATGTCACATTCTGGTCGCTACAAGCAACGATTACACACGGTGCGCCCTGCGACATTTACACAACAACTGCACCGCACCACCTAAACATTTCAGAAAGGTTTGCCACATGGCTTCCAAGACCGTTACCGTCGGCTCCTCCGTCGGCCTGCACGCACGCCCCGCCTCCATCATCGCCGAGGCTGCCAGCGAGTACGACGAGGACATCTTCCTCGCACTCGTCGGTGAAGAAGACGATGAGGATCCCACCGAGGCTGCCTCCTCCCTGATGATCATGGCCCTCGGCGCAGAGCAGGGCGACCAGGTCGTCGTCACCTCCGACAACGCTGAAGCTGTTGAGAAGATCGCCGCTCTGATCGAGCAGGACCTCGACGCCTAAGACGCACACGAACCAAAAAGCAGCCTCGCACCATCGGTGCGAGGCTGCTTTAATCTATCGGGCCAAAACCACGACGCCTAGTAGCGAGCGCCCTGCCCCTCCCCCAAACGCTCATACAACAGCTTCAGCAGCGGGTAGACCACGATAATACCGGCGGAACCCCAAGCAATACCTTCCAACTCGACCCCAAAAACCGTCAGAGTCAGGTTGCCGATACCAGCAATCAAAGCAACTGCGGCTGCTGTGAGGTTGACCGGATTGTTGAAGTTGACGTTATTGTCCTGCCAAATGCGCACACCCAGCATGCCAATCAAGCCATAAAGAACCAGGGTGGCCCCGCCCAGCACTCCCACCGGGATGGTGAAGATCAACGCGCCGAATTTCGGAATGAAAGCCAAAGCCACAGCCGTCAGGGCAGCAACCCAATATGCGGCCGTGGAATACACCTTGGTCGCCGCCATCACACCGATGTTCTCGGCATAGGTGGTGGTACCGGAACCACCGAAACCACCGGCAAGCGTCGTCGCCAAACCATCAGCGATCAAAGCATCACCAGCCAAATCGTCCATGTCCCGACCAGTCATAGCGGACACCGCCTTAACGTGGCCAACATTCTCCGCGATCAGCACAATCACCACCGGCAAAGTCACCAGAATCGCCGAGATTTCAAAATGAGGCGAATGGAAGGTCGGCAAACCCACCCACGGGGCAGCATCAATGGTGTCGGCAGTACCCTCCGGCAGCGCGCCAATCAGCGCGGCAAAAGCCCAACCGACCACCACACCAATCAGGATGCCCAAACGCGCAACCATCCCGCGCCCAGCGACAGTGGCCAAAAGAATCGTCGCCAACGTCACCACCGCAACCAGCGGCTGCTCCGCAAAATTACTGGCGGCAACCGGAGCCAGGTTCAAACCAATGAGCGCCACAATCGCACCGGTGACCGCCGGAGGCATCACAGCATCCAAGACGCGTTTACCAGCAACCTTGACGACGACACCAATTCCAATCAACACCAAGCCAGCGACAATGATGCCGCCGAGTTGCGTCGCGATACCGTCGCCTTGGGTGGCCATCAGCGGCGCGATGAACGCAAAAGAGCTTCCCAAGTAGGAAGGCAACCGATTGCGGGTGATGAGCAGGAACAGCATGGTTCCGATACCACTGAACAGCAGCGTGGTGTTGACTGGGAATCCAGTCAGTGTCGGCACCAGCAGCGTCGCGCCGAACATGGCGATCACATGCTGCATGCCAATTCCGATGGTGCGCGACCATCCGAGACGTTCCTCAGGCGCGACAACCGCGCCAGGCTTAATCGTTTTGCCGTCGCCGTGGACGGTCCAACCCCAGGATTTTTTCACGAGGACTGATTATTCCTGCCACTAGAGCCGATAATCAAACCCTCAAACCCAAATACGGGCCCGCCCAGTCGCGAAAAGACTGTGCGGACCCGTGGTGGAAAAACTCTTAGTGTTCAGGCTCGACGGTAAATTCCTGAAGTTCCTGGGCGACGCTTCTCGGCAGGCGAACCTCCATCAGAGTGCCGTCTTCCTGGTAGGTCTCGTTGATGACGGTGCCCTGCTCGTGCAGGCGAGCCACGAGATCGCCACGGGTAAACGGAACCAGAAGGTGCACGTGGGCGTCGAGAGAGTTGAGGAACAACTCGACGCGGGCCTCCAACTCAGGAATGCCCTCCTTTGTATGCGCCGAGACGAAGACGACATCGTCAAGGGCGTGGCGCAACTCAGCCAGCACCAGCGGATCGGCCGCATCAATCTTGTTCACGACGATGATTTCTGGGGGTGCGGGAACATCCATTTCGCGCACGATTTCGGCGATCACTTCGCGGACCGCATCAATCTGCTTCAGCGGGAAAGCATCGGACCCGTCCACCACGTGCAGCACCAAGTCAGCGTCAACTACTTCTTCCAAGGTAGAGCGGAAGGATTCCACCAGGCTGGTCGGCAAGTGCCGGACGAAACCGACGGTGTCGGTGAACACCACCGCACGCCCATCGGCCAATTCCGCCCGACGCGTGGTGGGGTCCAGCGTTGCGAACAGGGCGTTTTCCACGAGGACGCCGGCACCGGTCATCGCGTTGATGAGGGAGGATTTTCCGGCGTTGGTGTAGCCGGCGATGGCGATTTGGGCGATGGTGGAGCTGCGGCGTTTGGAACGTTTGATATCGCGGGCTGTTTTCATGCCGGCGAGTTCTTTGCGCAGGCGTGCCATGTCTTGGCGCAGTCGGCGGCGGTCGGCTTCGATTTTGGTTTCACCAGGGCCGCGGAGGCCGACGCCGCCGTTAGAGCCGGCGCGGCCGCCGGCCTGGCGGGAAAGTGCTCCACCCCAGCCGCGCACGCGTGTGATGAGGTATTCCATTTGGGCGAGCGCCACCTGGGCTTTGCCTTCTTTGGATTTTGCGTGTTGGGCGAAGATGTCAAGAATCAGCATGGTGCGGTCGATGACTTTGACATCGAGTGCTTTTTCGAGGGCGATCATCTGGCCGGGGGACAGTTCGCCGTCGCAGACTACGGTGTCGGAGCCTGTTGATTGCACGATTTCTTTGAGTTCTTTGACTTTGCCGGAGCCAATGTAGGTTCCGGCGTCGGGTTTATCGCGCTTTTGGTACAGCATTTCCGTCACTTCGGAGCCTGCGGTTTCGGCCAAAGCTTTGAGTTCGGCCATGTTGGCGTCGATTTCGGCAAGTGTGCCGGTCGTCCAGACTCCGACGAGCACGACTTTTTCGAGGCGAAGTTTTCGGTACTCGACGTCGTAACCGTCGGTTTGTTCGGTGTCGTGAATGTTGGCGCCACGGGTTAGCCGTCGCAGGCTGGAACGAGCCTCGAGGTCGAGGTCACCGGTGGTGGGTTCGTCGAGAAGGCTGTCGAGGCTTGCCGTGTCGTTGTCGGCGCGTTGGGTGCTCGCCGTATCTACGTTGTCGGCGAGGGCTTGTGCGAGTAGGTCTTCTAGGTGGCCGTGTTCGCTTTTTGCATTGTGATTATCTGCACTCATTAGGGGCTATTGTTCCATGTCAGCGCCTGTTGGTGCCAATGGTTGGGGTTTTGTGGGGGTTTTGTGGTGTTGTGTGGCCTGGTTTGGGCGTTGCCTGGTGAGGATTGGGCTGTGTGTTTGCGTTTAAGATGGGTGCATGACTAACGGACTGGCGAGTATTGGCATGAACTTCGACACGTGGCAGAAGGCCGTGGAGGCTGCGATTGCTTCGGGGCGGTTGCAGGTTACCGGTGAGGTGCGGGGTGGCCAGCTGGTGCAGTTTTCTGATCCTTCTGGCGCCCAGATGAACATTTTGGCGGTAGAGCCTTTTGCTACGTATGTGGGTTTTGAGTCCACGACTGCGGCGAATGCTCATGTGACGATGGTCAATGATGTGTTGGCTTTGGCGGACTTGGTGACGGATAACGGCACACCTATTTCGACAGTGGCTTGTAATTTGGCGCAGGGTCCGTTGTTGGTGGATGAGCCGACTTTGCAGTGGGAGCAGTTGGCGTTGAGTGCTGTGGGGGTGAGTGTGTCAGTGTTTGATTCGGCGGATGATTTCCGTGCTGCTGGGGGCCAGGCTATTGGTTTGGTGGTCAGTCATGGTGCTGCGACGGTGGCTGCGGGTTCTGGGGCGCAGGTTCCTGATGCCTCTGCTGAGATTGCGGTGGAGGTGTTGAGTGCAAGTTATCGTTTTAATACTTTGACTGATCAGCGTTTTATTCACGCTGAGGTGGTGGCACCGTTCCCGATGGATGTGTGTTTGCCGGATGCGCCTGAGTTGCCGGCAGCGGGCGCGATTATTGCGGGCAAGGTGATGTTGGTGGGGAGCATTAAGCCGCCTGCCGGCTGTGGCGATGGGGGTTGTGGTTCTGATGGGTGTGGTTGTGGTTCTGGGGGTTGTGGCACTCATTAGTGCTTAGGATTGTCGGTAGTGGCCGTGGGTGTGCGGTTGTTTTTAAGGCCGCGCACTTGTTGTTGACAGCGCAGAGGAGGGCGTGATGATGCAGGCGCCTCGTGGTCGGGATCAGTGGTTGTTGTTCTTTGCCGTGTCGATCCTGTTTATTGCGCTTTCGGCGGGGTTGCGGATGTATGCGTTGCCGCTTTTTGCGTTGTTGGCGGCGGGGGTGGTGTGGTGGCTGTTGCGGGGGCCAACTCCGGAGCAGACGCAGTCGATGGAGCGTTCGTTGTATCTGGCATCGACGGAGCTGCAGGAGGTGGTGGGGGCCTATGAGAGTTTTTGTGATTCTCCGGCCCCGGAGATGTTGGCGGATCGCACGTTGTATCGGCCGGCCTTGATGGATCCTGGGGTGGATTCGGAGCCGATTCAGCGGTTCTTTTTTGAGTATCAGGCTGCGCGACGCTTTTTGCATCGTTTGCCGGCTCGGATGTCGTCGTGTTCGAGTTTGGATCAGCTTGAACACTTGTTGACGATTACGGATGAGCGGACTGCGTCATTGCAGGTAGCATGGCGTGAGGCCTATATTGCGGCGGCTCGCCTTGGTACGGATTACCGGGTTGACCCCCATCGTGGCCGGGAGCTTCCGGGTGGGGATGATCCTGGGGATGAGGACGCGGGGTAGTTTTTAGTGGCGGGAGTTTGAGGGGGTTCTCCTATGACAATTGCATGTTCTGGGGCGGCTTTTGAGCGACATCGGTGATGATTATCGACAGGTAGGGAGTTTTACCACGCGGTGCTCTTCACTGCCACAGCACCAGCTTCATCCATCCGCGCGATGAACGCAATCGTCACATGCTTGGGCAGCACATCGCCAAGATCTTCTTAGGTACCAGGTTCCTATTGGCTTCGCGAGTACGTCTGTACTGCCGGTGGCATAACCCCTTCGATCATTGATCGATTGGGGCTAAGAGCCATGCCGGAACCCAGCGACGAGCCCGGATCGAGCCACACTCGACACTAGGTTGACAGGCGCGTTTACTGAACTGCCAATAACGCTCATGGGTTAGTGGTTGAGGGTTTCTAGTTCGACGGAGCCGGTGGCGACGATAACGGAGGGCCCGGTGAGGGTGCTGGTGCCGTTGTCGATGGTGACGGTGACGGTGCCTCCGGGGACGTGCACGGTGACAGTTCCGGTGGTTTCTCCGGCGTGGGCGAGGGCTGCGGTGGCGGCTGCGACGGTGCCGGTTCCGCAGGAGCGGGTTTCGCCGGCGCCGCGTTCGTGGACGCGCATGTGGGTGCTGTGGTTGCCGTTGGCGTCGGTGTCCAGCGGGGTGAGGACTTCGATGTTGACGCCTTCGGGGAAGAATTCTGGGTCGAAGGTGAATTCTTTTTCGATGGGAAGATCCGCGAGGGTTTTGGGGGTGAGGTTTTCTTCGACGCAGGCGAGGTGGGGGTTGCCCATGTCGACGCCGAGGCCTGAGAAGGTGTGGTTGGTGACGGTGCAGCTGGTGGTGCCGAGGATGTGGGGGTTGCCCATGCCGACGGTGACTGTGGCGTGTTGTGCGGTGCAGTCGCTGACGGTCACGGGGCGGGCGCCGGCGCGAGTTCCTACAACGAAAGTGTCGGTGGTGACTAGCCCGCGGGAGCGTACCCAGTGGGCGAAGACGCGGACGCCGTTGCCGCACATTTCTGCGATGCTGCCGTCCGCGTTGCGGTAGTCCATGAACCAGTCCGCGCCGGATACGCCGTCGGGGAGGCTGTCGATGACGTGGGCGTCGAGGAGTGCTTGGGCGGTGGCGACGCGTAGGACGCCGTCGCCACCGATGCCGGCGCGTCGGTCGCAGAGGGCGCGGACGGTGTTTTCGGTGAGGTCGAGGTGTACTGCCGCGTCGGGCAGGATCACGAAGTCGTTTTCGGTGCCATGTCCGATGGCGAAAGGAACTGCAGTCATGCGGTCATTATCGCATGGGTGGTGTGGGCGGGTGGCGCTGGTGTTGGTGTGGGGTTTAGCTGGTGGGATTGATGCCGAGGGCAGTCAGCGCTTGGGGGGTGGTGGGGTTGGAGGCGTCGAGCCAGAGGGTGCGGGGGTCGCGTTTGAACCAGGAGCGTTGCCGTCTGACGTAGCGGCGGGTGCCGAAGATGGTGGCTTCGATGGCTTCGTCGAGGGTGAGTTCGCCGGCTAGATGTTGCAGGGCTTGGAGGTAGCCGATGGCGCGGCCGGCGGTGGAGTTTTCCACGAGTCCTGCGGTGACCAGGTGGCGGGTTTCTTCAATCAGCCCGGTGTCGAACATGGTGCGGGTGCGGGTGTCGATGCGCGGGTTGAGCCATTCCGGGGTGGTGGCCAGTCCGAGGATCACGGTATTCCAGCGGGCGGGTTGGTTGATGGGGGGTTGGCTGGCGGCGAAGGGTTTGCCGGTTAGTTCGATGACTTCGAGTGCCCGGACGGTGCGCCGCGGGTCGGCTTCTTCGATGATGGAGGCGGCGTGGGGGTCTTTGTCGCGGAGCAGGGCGCGGAGTGCGGGCAGGCCGTGGTCGGCGAGCATGGTTTCGTAGCGGGCCCGCACGGTGTGGTCGGTGGGTGGGAATTGCCAGTCGTCGACGAGGGATTGCACGTAGAGCATGGAGCCGCCAACGATGATGGGAGTTTTGTGGCGGCGGCGGATGTCGTCGACGGTGGCGACGGCCTGTTGTTGGTAGCGGGCGACCGAGGCGGTTTCTGTCACCTCGAGGACGTCGAAGAGGTGGTGGGGGATGCCGCGGCGCTGGTGGTGGGGCACTTTGGCGGTTCCGATGTCCATGCCCCGGTAGAGCTGCATGGAGTCGACGTTGACGATTTCGCCGTTGAGGTGTTCGGCCAGATCGAGGGAGAGGTCGGATTTTCCGCTGGCGGTAGGACCGACGATGGCGATGGGTCGCGGCAGGCCGTCGAGGTTGGTTGGTGAGTGCGCCCAGGTGGTTGTGGGGATTGTGGTGTCCACCGTGGTGTGGCTCCCTTTTGTCGTGGTGTGCTGTGATGCTGCGCCGTGGCTGTGCTGTGTTGGCGTTTAGCTTATCCGGTGTGGTGGCTGGGTTGGTGGCGGGTTTGGGGTGGAGTGTCGGGGTTGTGTGCGTCGGTGGTGTTGTGAGCGAGTGCACTCCATGATGGTGCGGTTCAGGCTAAACTGGTCGTGTTATCTTCGCACCGGTGTTTCCCGGCCTGATCGTCCCTGCGTAGGGCGGTGTGTGGTGGGGGTTGCCGGTGGCGAAGAGTTCATGCGTTGCCCTGCGTTGTTGCTGATTTGTGATGGCGTGGGGGTTTCGGCTGTCGCTGCGCGCGGCGCGATTTTCACTGGAAGGCACTTTTGCGATGACCTCTCACCCCACCCCTAAGCCCGGTCCCCGTCCTGGCCCCCGCCCGGGCGCCCAGGCGAAGCCGGTTGCCACTCCTGCCCCTGTCGTGGGTGCCCGGCCGGAGAAGTTTGGCCGCGTGGACGATGACGGCCAGGTGTTTTTGTTCGTCGATGGTGGCGAACGCAAGATTGGCGAGTGGAAGGCCGGTACTCCTGCGCAGGGTCTGGAGCACTATGCGACCCGCTATGCGGATTTGATGACCGAGGTGAATTTGCTGGCTACCCGCCTGCTGTCGCACCCGGCGGAGGCGCAGCAGTTGCGTGCGACCGCTGAAGGGTTGTTGCAGACCTTGCCGGAGGCCGCGGTCATTGGTGATGTGGCGGCGTTGGAGACGAAGCTGAACAAGATCATCGATGCCTCTGGTGATGCTGAGGCCGCCGCGAAGGCCGCTAAGGCGCAGCGCCGTGAGCAGGCCATTGCCCGTAAAGAGGCGTTGGCTGCTGAGGCGGAGGATTTGGCGGCGAATTCCACCGAGTGGAAGAAGGCTGGCGATCGTTTCCGGGAGATCCTGGAGGAGTGGAAGACGATTCGCGGAATTGAGCGCGCCACCGATGATGCTTTGTGGAAGCGGTATTCCAAGGCGCGTGATTCCTTCAATCACCGGCGCGGATCCCACTTCGCGGAGTTGGATCGCACTCGCTCGGCTGCCCGCAAGATCAAGGAGGATCTGGTCGCGCAGGCGCAGCAGTTGCAGGATTCCACGGATTGGGCAACGACTGCGAAGGCGTTTAAGCAGTTGATGGATCAGTGGCGGGCGGCCGGCCGTGCGCCGCGCGATATCGATCAGAAGCTGTGGGAGGCTTTCAAGACCGCCCAGGATCATTTCTTTGCGGCCCGTAATAAGGTCACAGAGGAAAAGGACAAGGAGTTCGCTGCGAACGCCGACGCCAAGCAGGCTCTGATTGACGAGTACGATTCCAAGATCGATCCGGAGTCTGACATTGAGCACGCCCGCCAGGTGCTCCGCGAGTTGCAGGAGAAGTGGGAGGCGATTGGTTTTGTTCCGCGCGCCCGGGTGCGCGAATTTGAGGACAAGATCGGCGCGCTGGAAAAGCGCGTTGCGGAGGCTGCGGACGCGCAGTGGCGGCGGACGGATCCCGCAGCCCAGGCCCGTGCCGCCCAGTTCGTGGAGAAGGTGCAAGAGCTCACCGCCCAGGCCGATGCTGCGGAGGCTCAGGGGAAGTCCGCTAAGGCCGCCCAGCTGCGGGAGCAGGCCCAGCAGTGGCAGGAGTGGGCCGATGCTGCCGCCGCCGCGGTGGACAACCTCTAAACACTTCTTAGGCGTGCCGCCAGTCGCACACCATTGCGGCGGCTGGTGCTGGTAGACACACACTGCTGTGGCGCCTACGCAGTTGATTGCGTAGGCGCCACAGCAGTGTTTTTTTCATGTTTTCTTCGGTGCGCTTCTCCCCCACCCGGGGTTTCAGGGCAGGCCCACCTTTGGACAGAGCAAGCAGCACTGACCCGGTTGAGTGCCGGTGTGGTGCAGGGCCTAGTTTTTGTCGCCGCGGGCGCGGCGCCTGGCGGCGGCCCGGGCGCGCCGGTCATCAACGATGGCTGCTGCCTGCTGGTGGCGTTGTTTTTCTTCCGCCAGGATTTCGTTTTGGAGGTTGGCGACCGGGTCCGGGGCCTTGCCGCTGCTGCGCAGCTCCGCGATGGAGCGCTGCAGTTTGCTGCGACGGAACACCAAGGTGGACAGGGTGACCGCGACGAGGGTCACCGATAGTGCGCCGAGCACCAGCCCGAAGGAGGGGCCCACCCCGGGTTCTGTCGGCGGGCGAGATTGGCGCATCCAAATCGCAAACAGGGAGTAAAACATCGCGCACCCGGAGCTAAACCAGGCGGCCAAAGCGATGCCCATGTTGCGGGTGATGATCGTCGCCATGGTCAGCATGAACGGCCCGATGATGGCCAGCCACACATAGATGCGTTCCGGCACGGTGGTCACAAAGGCGCGGGCAGTGTCGGAGAAAAACAACACGTCCAAGCCGATCACCTTGCCGGAGTGCGGCAGGAACAGGGACACGAACACCCCCATCATGCCGATCACCAGCGGCAGGACAGCGTTGCCCAAATCGATGGTGCGGGCGGCTGCGCGTTCCGCAGCTTTCACATCGCCATCGTGGGCGGCAAGGTGCTTGGCGACTGGATGGTGCGTGGTGGCGGGCTCGACGGGCGACGAGTTCGGCTTTTCGGTCATTGCTTCATCCTAACCCTTCAGGCCAGGCCGGCTGCGCAGGTGGTGGCGATTCACATCAAACCCACACCCACGCACACAATGTCGACGTCCCCGCCCAGCGCAACGCACCCCAGCTGGGTGAGGATGTAGTCCTTAGCTAGCTGGGGTGCGCGGAAAGAAGCTGCGGTGGGTTTTATCCGCAGCTGCCACATCCGGTGGCAGCCGTGGTGGTGGGGGCAGCCCCGATGGTCGGCATGCCCAACCCAACCCCGATGGGGGCGGTGGTGGGCACCTGGCCGGCAGCGTGCATATCGCCGGCGGTGGTGCGCCGGTGGGTGCGCACCGGCTCATCGGCGATGAGGTAGTGGGCGGCAGCGCCGGTGACGACGGTGGTGACCACGTCACCGGGGCGGATCTCCCCCTCGACCGCGCCTTCCGGTTTGAAGTGCACCAAACGCCCATCCCGGGCGCGTCCGGTCATGCGGTGGGTCTGGTTGTTTTTACGGCCACCACCGGCCTGGACCAACAGTTCCACCTCGGAGCCGATGAGCTTCTCGTTTTCCTCGAAAGAAATCCGCTCCTGCAACGCCATGAGACGCTCGAAGCGCTCCTGCACCACCGCCTTGGGGATCTGCTCCTCATACTCGGCGGCCGGGGTGCCCGGGCGGGGCGAATACTGGAAGGTGTAGGCGGAGGTAAAACGAGCCTTTTCCACCACGGACAGGGTGTCCTGGAAATCCTCCTCGGTCTCCCCGGGGAAACCCACGATGATGTCGGTGGTGATTGCCGCGTGCGGCAGCTTGGCGCGCACTTCCTCCAAAATGCTCAAAAACTTCTTGCTGCGGTAGCTGCGGCGCATCTCCTTGAGCACCTTGTCCGAACCGGACTGCAACGGCATGTGCAGCTGGGGGCAAATGTTCGGGGTTTCCGCCATCGCATCAATGACGTCACTGGTGAACTCAGCCGGGTGCGGGCTGGTAAAACGCACGCGCTCCAAACCCTCGATCGAACCGCAGGCCCGCAGCAGCTTGGAAAAAGCCGTGCGGTCGCGGGGCTGCTCCGGGTCGGCAAAGTTCACGCCATAGGCGTTGACGTTTTGCCCCAACAAGGTGACCTCAGAAACTCCCTGATCCACCAGGGCTTTCACCTCGGCCAAAATATCGCCCGGGCGGCGATCCACTTCCTTACCACGCAAGCTCGGCACAATGCAGAACGTGCAGGTATTGTTACAGCCGACGGAAATGCTCACCCACCCGGCGTAAGAAGATTCCCGCTTGGCGGGCAACACGGAGGGGAACTGCTCCAGCGCATCCACGATCTCCACCTGGGCGGCATCGTTGTGGGCGGCCCGATCCAGCAACGCCGGCAAAGAACCGATGTTGTGGGTACCAAAGACCACATCCACCCACGGGGCCTTCTTCACCACCGTGTCGCGGTCTTTCTGCGCCAAACAGCCGCCGACAGCGATCTGCATCCCCGGGTGGGCGTCCTTGACGGCACGCAACTGACCCAAGGTTCCATACAGGCGATTGTCGGCGTTCTCACGCACCGCGCAGGTATTGAACACCACCAGATCAGGGGTGGCGTCGGGATCGGCAGCCCGATAGCCGGCACTCTCGAGCAAACCCGATAGGCGCTCGGAGTCGTGCACGTTCATCTGGCAGCCGAAAGTTCGGACCTCGTATGTTTTCGTCGCGGTGGTAGACACGGGCGGTAAGTGTAGAACAACAGTGCCACACGGTGCCATTCCACCACCCAGCCCACCACCACAGCGGCCAGCTAACGCCACCACACCCCCATCACCCCAGCTTGCAGCTATGACACAGGTTACATTAAGTTGTGGGAATGACCGATGAGACCACCACGCCCATGATCCAGATGCGCGACGTCAACAAATACTTTGACGACTACCACGCGCTACGCGACATCAACCTCGACATCCCCAAAGGCCAAGTCGTTGTCGTGCTCGGCCCCTCCGGCTCCGGCAAATCCACCCTGTGCCGCACCATCAACCGGCTCGAAACCATCGACTCCGGCAACATCCACATCGACGGCGAGCTGCTCCCCGAAGAAGGCAAAGACCTCGCCAAGCTGCGCGCAGAAGTCGGCATGTGCTTCCAGTCCTTTAACCTGTTTCCCCACCTGACGATCCGGGACAACGTCACCCTGGCCCCCATCAAGGTGCGCAAACTCAGCAAGGCCGACGCCACCAAAAAAGCCATGGAGCTGCTCGACCGCGTCGGCATCGCCAACCAGGCAGACAAATACCCCGCCCAACTGTCCGGCGGGCAGCAACAGCGCGTCGCCATCGCCCGCGCACTAGCCATGGACCCCAAAGTGATGCTCTTCGACGAGCCGACCTCCGCACTAGATCCCGAAATGGTCAACGAGGTCCTCGACGTGATGACCGACCTGGCCGACGAAGGCATGACCATGGTCGTCGTCACCCACGAGATGGGCTTCGCCCGCAAAGCCGCCCACCGCATCCTGTTCATGGCCGAAGGCAGCGTCATCGAAGACACCGACCCCAACACCTTCTTCGACCACCCCGAATCCGACCGCGCCAAAGACTTCCTCGGCAAAATCCTCGGACACTAGGCCCGGCACCCACCCCGCACCTAGTCCCCCACCCCCCCTTTTCCCTCGCACGGCACCCGGCCCATCGCCCACCCCGCGCGAAACACCACAAGGAGCACCCCATGAAGCCTGCTGCTAAAACACTGGGCGGCGTCCGCGCCGCCGTGGTAGCACTGGCCACCGCGGTCGTCGCCACCACCCTCACCGCCTGCGGATCCACCGAACCCCGCAGCCTCGTCGAATCCATCGACGAAGGACACGTCATCATCGGCACCAAATACGACCAACCCGGTCTCGGACTGAGGGAACCGGACAAAACCATGACCGGCCTCGACGTCGACGTCGCCACCTACGTCGTCAACTACATCGCCGACCAACGGGGCACCGCGCACCCCAAAATCACCTGGCGCGAAACCCCCTCCGCGCAGCGCGAAACCCTGATCAAAAACGGTGAGGTCGACATGATCACCGCCACCTACTCCATCAACGCCGGCCGCGCCAAAACAGTCGACTTCGGCGGCCCCTACCTGCTGACCCACCAGGCCCTGCTCGTCCGCGAAGACGACGACCGCATCACCAGCCTCAAAGACCTCAACAACGGGCTCAAACTCTGCTCCGTCACCGGCAGCTCCCCAGCACAAAAAGTCAAAAAATCGCTGCCCGGCGTACAGCTGCAGGAATACGACTCCTACTCCTCCTGCGTCGAAGCACTCCACCAGAAAAAAGTGGACGCCATGACCACTGACGCCACCATCCTCTACGGCTTCTCCGCCCAATACCCCGGCGAATTTCGGGTGGTGAAGATGACCAAGGACGATGGCCAGCCTTTCACCAACGAGTACTACGGCATCGGACACGCCAAAGGCACCGTCGACAGCAACGACGCCATCAACGAGGCCCTCACCGAAATGTACGCCGACGGCTCCTTCGAGAAATTCCTCAAAAACAACCTCGGCGACAACACCCAAGACGTGCAGCCGGGCATCCCCGGCGACCTCAGCTTCCTCGACCAATAACCCACACGAACACACAACTCCTAAGGAGCGTGAACCATGGACCAACTCTGGTCTGATTTAAGCGGCAGCCTGCTGTCCGCTTTCTGGATCACCATCAAACTCACGGTGTTCTCCGCTGTGGGCTCCATGATCCTCGGCACCGTGCTCACCGCAATGCGTGTCTCCCCCGTCTCCATCATGCGCACCCTGGCGACCTTCTACATCAACACCGTGCGCAACACCCCGCTGACCCTGATCGTTTTGTTCTGCTCGATCGGCCTGTACCAAAACCTCGGCCTTTCCCTCGCACCGGAAAACGACCACTTCATCAAGAACAACAACTTCTGGCTCGCCGTCCTCGGCTTCGTGCTCTACACCAGCGCCTTCGTGGCCGAATCCTTGCGATCCGGCATCAACACCGTGCACTTTGGCCAAGCCGAAGCCGCCCGCTCGCTGGGGCTGAGCTTCCCGCAGATCTTCGGCAACATCATCTTCCCCCAAGCGCTCCGCGCCGCCGTCGTGCCTTTGGGAAACACGTTGATCGCATTAACCAAAAACACCACCATCGCCTCCACCATCGGCGTGGCTGAAGCATCCCTGCTGATGAAGTCCACCATCGAAAACCACGCTGACCACCTGTTCCTCGTCTTCGGCATTTTCGCCCTGGGATTCATCATCCTGACCCTGCCCATGGGCCTGGCCGTCAGCCGAGCCTCGACCCGATTGGCGGTGAAGAAATAATGTCCGTCCGCGCGACAGTTCTCTACGACGCCCCCGGCCCCAACGGCCGTCGCCTCAACCGCATTCTCACCTACATCACCATCGCAGTAGCCATCCTGACGGTGGTGTGGGTCGGGCGAGTGCTGCACGCCAACGGCCAGCTCGAGGCCGACAAGTGGCAACCATTCACCTACGGCACCACCTGGACCACCTACATCCTCCCCGGCCTGTGGGGCACCCTAAAGGCCGCAGTCTTTTCCGTGATCCTGGCACTATTGACCGGCACCGCCCTCGGTTTGGGGCGGCTATCGCCCAATAAGGCCCTCCGTATCGTCTGCGGCATCATCGTGGAATTCTTCCGGGCCATTCCCGTGCTGATCCTGATGATCTTCGCGTACCAGCTCTTCGCCAAGTACGCCCTATTCCCCTCCACCCAGCTGGCTTTCGCGGCAGTGGTCTTCGGTTTGACGATGTACAACGGCTCCGTGATCGCAGAGATTCTGCGCTCCGGCATCCGGGGTTTGCCCCGCGGCCAAGTAGAGGCCGCCATGGCGCTGGGATTGAGCCACCGCCAAACCACCTTCTCCATCCTTTTGCCCCAGGCCGTCGCGGCCATGCTTCCAGCGCTGATCGCACAGATGGTCATCGCGCTGAAGGACTCGGCACTCGGCTACCAAATCGGCTACATCGAAGTGGTTCGCTCCGGCATTCAGTCCGCGTCCTACTACCGCAACTTCCTTGCCGCGCTGGTGGTTGTTGCGATCATCATGATCATCATCAACTACACCTTGACGCTGCTGGCGGAACGCATCGAAAAGCAACTGCGTGCCGGCCGCGCCCGCCGCAATATTTTCGGCAAGGTCCCCGAGCACAAGGACCAGGGTGTGGAAACCAAAGACCGCGCCACGGTTGACTGGCACGATCCAAACCACAAGGATCTACGCAACCAGGCCGAATAAGTTCTTTCAGGCTCTCTTAAAATGCACTGCGACGCCCCGCCAAACAAAGGCGGGGCGTCGCAGTACTCTTGTGCGCTAGATTCCTTTAGAACGTGGTGCTAACTGTGCTCGTAGTTTCCCGGGGTGGCGCCGAGTTCCTCAATACGCTGATCCAAACAGGTGCGCGCAACCGACAGGGCCAGGGACTGGCTGTAGCCGCGCCGCGCCAGCACACCGACGATGCGCCGAAGATACTTGGTGTACTCCTGATAATCTTCCGGCGGCTTTTTCACGCCGGCTGCCTTCTTTTGGGCCAGCCTGGTGGCCACCGCGGACTCGTCCTCATCATCGATGAGCGACAATGCCTGTTCCGCCGCATCGGCGGGCACTTTTTTCTCCCGCAGCTCCTGCCTGAGCACCGCCCGCGACTTACCTTTGGCCATATGGCGCTGACGCACCCACTGCCGTGCGAATTCCTCATCATCGAGCAACCCCACCCGCCGTAAATCAGCGATCACTTCATCGACCAAGGCGGCAGGAAAATCAAGATCGCGAAGCCGATCACTAAGCTCCCCCACGGAGCGCGGACGATGGTCAAGAATTTTCAAGGCACGCGAACGAACCTTTGCTTTTTCTTCCTCCCACTGCGCATCGAAAAAAGTCGACTGCTCTTGCTGGGCGAAGTTTTCAATCGCCTCTTTAAGGGCTGCAATCCTTTGTTGTTGTGGCTCCACTGCCGTCGCCACCTCCCTGTTGTGTGCGGTATACCCTCAGCCAAATGCCCCACCACGACATCATGATGGGGCATTGCGGCTCAGGCACTTTGCTCTACTCGTCGTCCTCATCGTCGAAGTCGACGTTGGGCACAACATCAATCGGATCGTCCGAGAGCTCATCTCCTGCGTGAGCAAATTCGCCCACGCCGAGCTTTTCGAAGATCTTGCGCTCGATTTCGTCAGCGATTTCCGGGTTCGCCTTCAAATGCAGACGCGCCTTTTCCTTACCCTGACCAAGCTGGTCGCCCTCGTAGGTAAACCAGGCACCGGACTTCTTCACAAACCCGTTTTCCACACCGAGGTCAATGATGGAGGACTCCCGGGAAATGCCCTCACCGTAGATAATGTCGAATTCGGCGATCTTGAACGGCGGGGACACCTTGTTCTTCACGACTTTTAGCTTGGTGCGGTTACCGATGGCATCCGCACCATCCTTCAAAGTCTGAATGCGTCGCACATCGCAGCGAACAGAAGCATAGAACTTCAGCGCCTTACCACCAGTGGTGGTTTCCGGGGAACCGAACATCACGCCGATCTTCTCGCGGAGCTGGTTGATGAAGATTGCGGTGGTACCCGAGTTCGACAGAGCGCCGGTCATCTTACGCAGCGCCTGGCTCATCAGGCGGGCCTGCAAACCAACGTGGCTATCGCCCATCTCGCCTTCGATTTCGGCTTTGGGGGTCAATGCAGCCACCGAGTCAATGACGATGATGTCAATCGCACCGGAACGCACCAGCATGTCAGCAATTTCTAGCGCCTGCTCACCAGTATCTGGCTGCGAGACCAGCAGATCATCGGTGTTGACCCCCAGCTTGCGGGCGTATTCAGGATCCAGCGCGTGCTCGGCATCGATGAACGCGGCAATTCCGCCAGCCTTTTGGGCTTGTGCCACCGCGTGCAGTGCAACGGTGGTCTTACCCGAAGACTCCGGGCCATAGATCTCGACCACACGACCGCGGGGAAAACCACCAATGCCCAACGCAATATCGATAGCGGTGTTACCCGAAGAAATAGCCTTGATCGGCGGACGGGAATCATCACCCAGGCGCATCACAGCGCCCTTGCCGTAATCCTTTTCGATCTTTTCAAGTGCTGTCGCTAGCGCCTTTTGACGATCATCGCCAGCAGCCTGGGCAGTCTTGGTGGCTTTCTTAGCAGCCATAGTGTTTTTCAAACCCTTCGTTAAAGATTGTGGTGTGTTTTTCGCTTTCCCCACCGGGGACTGCGACGGGTTACACGGTAGTCAACGGCCCGCCAATGCCCGAAACTATACACGCTCATGTGTTCGATTAACAAGCGAACACGCGGTTAAGGTTAAGCCGATTGAACTGCATGGATAGTTTTAACAGTGCAAAGTGTTCGAACACCTTTATCGCCTTGTTCGAACACGTCCAGCAGGTGGTGAAACATTGCTCTCCACCATAGTCAGCACCCAGGCCCATAACGCGCTGCACGCGCTATATCCACAGCAAAACACCGAGCGATTGAGTCCTCAGCTGCACAGTTCCACACCGTCACGGGCTACGCCTTGCCGAAAACTAAGCTAAGCCCTTACCTGCCATCCTGGAATACCGGTCGCTACAACGCGACTTTTACTCGTCTGGACCCAGCCACCGCTCTTTTGGAACATCGAAATCCTTGCACAACTCGATCCAGATCTCCCGCGGATCAACCCCCTTGTCTAAAAGGTTGGCCGGAGTATCGCCTAAGGAAGCAAGCACGTGGCTAGTGACGATGAAGCCGCCGTGCGCGCCACCAAATTCTGCGGCGATGAGATCGTGAAATTTCTGCAAGCGCATGCTGGCATTATATTAGCCCGCCATGACTACCCCCATTTGTCCAAGCACCCCACCCCTGAACGCCGTTCATTTTCGCGTTCTAGCAGGCCTACATGCCAGAATGAGGACATGAACAAATCCACCCAACGCACCATCGCAACGGTCGCTGTTTTCGCCGCGCTCATCATCGCCTCAGGTCTGGTATCCATCCCCTCCCCCGTCGGCGGTGTCCCCATCGTCCTCCAAAACGCTTTTTGCGTTCTCGCCGGGCTCATCCTCGGCCCCAAGCGAGGCTTCTACGCCGTACTGGCCTTTTTCACCCTCGGCCTCATCGGCATTCCCGTTCTCCCCGGTGGCCGGAGCATCCTCGCCGCCCTACCCGGCCCCAGCGGTGGCTACCTGATCGGATACCTCGTATCCCCGCTGATTGCCGGCGCCGTGTCAGCCCCGTTCCTCGCCCGTCGCTCCAAAGGCGCACTAGCAGCCGGCGCAGCCATCGCCTCCATCGCAGCGATTTTGGCCCAATACGTCTTCGGCGTCATCGGTCTTGTCTGGCGAGTTGGCCAAACCCTCGGCGCAGCCATCACCGCACAGGCAGCCTTCCTGCCCGGCATGGCCATCAAGGTGGTGCTGCTCACCCTAGTCACCGTCGCAGTCCTGCGCGCCCTCCCGGACACCCGCACCGCCGCCGCCCGTGGTTAACGTCAGCTTCAACGGCGTCAACTACCAACCCCCCAACGTTGACCACCCACTCCTTGAGGACATCACCACCACCATCACCGAGAAAAGGGTGGCAATTATCGGCGCAAACGGGGGAGGAAAATCCACCTTCGCCCGCATGATCAACGGGCTCTACTCCCCCACCAGCGGGCTCGTCACCGTCAACGGATTAGACGCCACCACAGACGGCAAAAAAGTGCGCCAAAAAGTCGGCTTCGTCTTCTCCGACGCCGACAATCAAATCATCATGCCGACAGTGCTTGAAGACGTCGAGTTTTCCCTCCGCAAGAAAATCAAAAACAAAGCCGAGAGAAAAGCCCGCGCCCTAGAAGAACTCCACCGCTTCGGCCTGGAGACACGTGCCGAACAATCACCCCACACCTTATCGGGCGGACAAAAACAACTCCTCGCCCTGACCTCCGTGTGCGTCATGCGCCCCGAACTGGTCATCGCCGACGAACCCACCACCCTGCTCGACCTCAAAAACCGACTCATCCTCAAAGACGTCTTCGAAACACTCGAACAATCCATGTACGTCGTCACCCACGATCTCGACTTCATCAAAGATTTCGAACGAGCCCTCCTCATCGATCAGGGGCGCATCATCGCCGACGACACCGTCGCCTCGGTCACCGACTTCTACATCCGAAAAATGACCGGAGCATAGCGATGATCCGACACACCCTGGTCGACAACGCCATGCTCGGCACCTACATACCAGGCAGCAGCCCACTGCACCGCATGCCACCAGGGGCAAAAATGCTAGGGCTCATCGCCTTCATCATCGCAACCACCCTCATAGCGAAAACCCCACCAGTAGCCCTCGGCTGCTGCGTTATAGCCCTAGCAGGGTACGCAATGGCGAAAATCCCCGCCCGCACCGCCATTGCCCAACTACTCCCACCCCTGCCAGTTCTGGCCGTACTGTCCCTCGTCACCGGCATCTTCGACTCCTGGGCCAAAGCAATCGCCATCTTCTTCAGCGTTTACGCCTCCATTATCGCGGCGACCCTAGTCACCCTCACCACCACCATCGCCAACATGCTCGACGCACTCGAACGAGCACTAAGCCCCCTGTCAAAACTCGGATTACCCGTCGAAGCCATCACCCTGGTTCTCGTCCTGACCATCCGCATGATCCCCGTCCAGCTCCAGGCAATCGCAGAAGCAATCGACGCAGCCAAAGCACGCGGCGCAGGCCTATCACTAACCGCCGTCATCGTCCCCGTCATCATCCGCAGCATTCGGTGCTCCGCCATGCTCGGCGACGCACTCACCGCCCGCGGAATCGGCGACGACTAGCCCAAAGCGCAAGCCCCTGTGCCCACCACAACGGTGGACACAGGGGCTTTGACGCACTCACACAGCGCACGCGCCACAAGGCACGGCACTGGGATGAAACAGGTGCTTAGTTCTCGCCACGCAGTTCGCGCATACGCTGTGCAACCGCATCCTGATTAGCCGCCGGAGTATCAGTGTTGCCCGTCGGCAAGCTCGACTGCTTCGGCGCAGCATTGAGCTCACCAGACATCTCAGCACGAATCTGCTCCAAACGAGAGTGGCCAGCCATCTGGATACCAGCCTGCTGCACCTCAGCCATGCGGCCCTGAACGGAGTTCTCAGCCAACTCAGCCTGGCCCAAGGCGTTAGCGTAACGGCGCTCAATCTTGTCACGCACCTGGTCCAGGTTCGGCGAAGAACCAGCAGCCACAGCATTCATCGAGGTGATGGACTCAGCCACCTTCTCCTGCATCTTGGCCTGCTCAAGCTGGCTGAGAAGCTTAGTCTTCTCCGCGACCTTCTGCTGCAACGCCATCGAGTTACGCTCCACCGCCTTCTTCGCGGCAGTTGCCTGCTGCAAAGCCTGATCGTGCAGCTGCTTGGTGTCCTCCACGGACTGCTCCGCAGTCACCAGCTGAGCAGCGAAAGCCTCGGCAGCGTTTTCGTACTCCACAGCCTTCGTCTCGTCACCCGCAGCGCGAGCCTTATCGGCCAGCTGCAAAGCCTGACGAACCTCGCCCTGGAGCTTCTCAATCTCCCCAAGACGACGATTCAGCTGCATCTCCAACTGACGCTGATTGCCGATCACAGCAGCAGCCTGCTGGGACAGAGCCTGGTGCTGGCGCTGAGCCTCATCGATGGCCTGCTGGATCTGAATCTTCGGATCCGCGTTCTCTTCGATCTTCGAATCGAACAGAGCCATGAGGTACTTCCATGCCTTGCTAAAAGGGTTAGCCATGATGGGTGCTGAAATCCTTCCGGATAGATAATTGAGAAAACTCAAAGACACTGGGCCAATAAGACAAAACACGCCACAACAAACAGCGATGACCCAACGGCCACCAACCACGTGTGGTTTCTACCGCCCAGCGATAAAAGTTGCCTAAACCAGTGTAGTAGCAAATCAACAGGCCGTGCAGAAAAAGCCAAAGGAATCGCTCACACTAGGCAAAAGAAAACCGCCAGCCACACACTAGGGGCCGGCGGAAATCTTCAACTCGCATCTGCACCACAGACGCGAGGACGCATCACACAGCGAAAATACGCGGGCTACACCGCTGCAAGAGTCGGCTCAGAAGCAGCAACAGCCATCGTTCCCGCAGCCTCAATCACAACGTCAGCAACACTGACGCCAAGAGCATGACACACCGAAGCTAAAAGCTCGGAAGACACCTCTTTACGCCCCCGCTCCAATTCGGACAAATAACCGGGGGACACACGGGAAATTTCTGCAAGTTCACGCAAAGTGATGTTGCGCTCTGAGCGAAACGCGCGCAAAGCAGCACCGAGTGCCTCGCGCAGCAGCGGCTCGGTGACCGGACGAGTAACGACCGGTGAATCTAGGAGGGCAGAGTATTTAACCATCACACTCACAAACGATAGGGGGCCGCCTTTTGTTCCCGACGAGCCTACCCGACGGCCTGGAGCAACCGCGAATAAGCCACGATCACTGACTGCAACCGGATCTCAGCCCGGCTGCCACTAAGACCCACTGTATCCTCTGAACCGATTTTTATCTGGGAAAACGAACCACCCACAGACCCCAAAACCTCCACTATCTCCCCCATCGAAGCCGGCTTTGCCACGCAGCCCCGCGGCCCGGAAACAGCAACAAACACCTCCCCCACAGGATGCCCATCCTGCGGCTCAGGCCCCGCCACCCCAGTCAAAGACACCCCAAAAGTCGACCCAAAAGCCTCACGCACACCACCAGCCATCGCCTCCGCCGTAGAGGCGGCAACCGGCCCCTCAGTCGCCAAAACATCCGCCGGAACCCCCGCCACAGACGCCTTAGACTCCGTCGCATACGTCACGAAACCCCCTTTCAAAACCCGACTAGCCCCCGGAATATCTGCCAACGTTGCCGATGCCAACCCAGCAGTCAAAGACTCACAAAAAGCAACCGTCTCCGAACGCTCGCCGAGCACATCAACCACTCGAGCCGCCAGCAATCGAGCCACCCCCGCAAGATCTACTCCCTCAACCGACACCATCAGCGTCTACCGCACACGAGGCTTAGCTGCACGCGGCGAACCCTTGAACGAATCCACCAAATACTGCACGCCAGTAATCACCGTGACCAGCACAGCCGCGTACATCACCAACATGACAACCCAATGCCACGACGCTGCGTGCGGCATCAACAACAAAGCAACAGCCAAAGCCTGCAAGGTGGTCTTAATCTTTCCGCCCTTGGAAGCCGGAACCACCGTTCCCTTGCGCAGCAACACCATTCGCCACAACGTAATGCCCAATTCCCGCACCACAATGACGACCGTGATCCACCACGGAAGAAGTCCCGTCAGATTCAGCGTCACCAACGCCGAAATCATCAACGCCTTGTCAGCAATGGGATCCGCGATCTTGCCGAAATTCGTCACAATCCCCCGGGAACGAGCAATATCGCCATCAAGCTTGTCGGTAATCATCAACAGCACAAAGACGATCAGCGCCCACCAGCGCCACCCATTGTTCTGCCCACCCGCACTCAACACGAGCCAAACAAACAGCGGAATGACAAGAATACGAATACTCGTCAAGACGTTTGGCAAGTTGAGATTGGATGTTCGAGAACTCATAGCTCCAAATCCTACCTGGGTTTACACTTGGAACATGGCTTATGTATCCGTGTTGTACACCTATGACCCAACCAACGAACTTATCGGCAGCAGCCGCCCCGACCACCGTGCCTTCATCGGCACTTTGCACGAACGAGGACTCATCCTCGGCTCAGGCCCATTCACCGGCCCCCAGGGCGGAGCATTGATCGTGCTCAGCCTTCCGGAAGGTCAAGGAATTACCGAAGCCACCGCGCTGATGGACAAAGATCCTTTCTACGTCAACGGCGCAATCGACGGCCGTGAATTCCAGGAGTGGAACCCCGTGATCAATTCGTTCGGCTACGTTCCACCCGCCAGCTAACAGCAATCCTCAACGCTAAGAGCCTTCGCCAAGACTTATGTCTCAGCGAAGGCTCTCAGCGTTTAACTAGCTGATTTATCGAAGCGCTCAGCCAACCTACCCCTGGTAGGAATCCTCGGGGCGGGGCATCGGACGGACCGCACCCATATTCTCGTCGCGCTTCGTCTTCACCAAGGAAGCCACCGTCGTCACAGCCAACACCCCAACAATCACCAAGAGGCTCATCGCGGTCGACACCTCCGGGACATGAACATGTTCACCGGAGTTGATAAACGGCAAGGTGTTTTCGTGCAGAGCATGAAGCAGCAGTTTGACACCAATGAACGCCAAAATGACGCCCAAACCATAGGAAAGGAACACCAAACGGTCCAGGAGACCATCAAGCAAGAAGTACATCTGCCGCAAGCCCATCAGCGCGAAAGCGTTCGCGGTGAACACGATGTAAGGCTCCTTGGTCAGGCCGAAAATCGCGGGAATGGAGTCAAAGGCGAACATCAAGTCAATGAAGCCAATGGACACCAAAACGATCATCAACGGGGTCACCACCCGGCGGCCGTTTTCCTTAGTAAACAGCCGGTCGCTGTCGAAGTCTTTAGACACCGGGATGACCCGGTTGACCATTTTGACGACCGCCATATCCGTCACTGGTTTTTCTTCTTCATCCTTGATCTCGTCAATAACGAGCTTGATCGCCGTGTACAGCAGGAAGACACCGAAGATGTAGAAAACCCAGCTCGCTGCAGAGATAGCGGCAGCACCGATACCAATGAAGATGCCGCGGAAGATCAACGCCAAAGCAATGCCGATGAGCAGCACCTTTTGCTGATACGCGCGAGGCACCTTGAAGGAGCCAATGATCAGCGCGAAGATAAACAGATTGTCGACCGACAGGGAAAGCTCAGTGATGTAGCCGGCAAAGAACTCAATGGCGTGGTCGTGGTTGCCATCAGGACCACCCCACGTCAACCACAGGAATCCGCCGAAGATGCACGCCAAGACGACGTAAAAAATCATCCACCCCGCAGCTTCCTTCATCGTTGGCTCGTGCGGGGAGCGAACGTGGGATACAAAATCAAAAATGATGAAACCGAGCAAAACCACTGCGGTAATGACCCAGGTCAATGCATTAACTTCCATGGATAAACCACAAACCTTCCGGTGGTGAGGACGTCAAAAGATCACAAAGAACACCAACCGGAGGTCTCCCCCAACCGCACCTGCGGCAAAAGCCTCATGCGCGGCCGACTAACCGGGGCACCTGCACAACCGAAAAGGTCTGCGGTGCAACCGTGTTGACGATTAGCCGAAAACGTGGGTGGGGTACTCCCCTCCATGGTTGCCAGACTACCTTACATGGCGAAGTACTTTTTCTTCCTATGCGCCCCACAACAGTTGGGATAAATTGAGGTAGGCCACGACGGTGTACAGCAAACAAGGCTATGGGCAAAAGAACAAGCGCCGCCCTTCCACACTTGTGGGGGCGACGCTTGTCTGCTTTGCAGCTACTTAGAACACATTGTTTGTCGGGTTGGCGTCCACGATATTGGCATCTGAACCGCCCTGGCCCATGTCCTCAAGGTCTTCGACGTGCTTGCCTTCCTTGATGAGCCACAAAACGCTGTCGAGGTCTTCTGGCTTGACCAGCACCTGACGGGCCTTGGTGCCTTCAGATGGGCCAACGACGCCGCGAGACTCCATCAAGTCCATCAGGCGGCCGGCCTTTGCGAAGCCCACGCGCAGCTTGCGCTGCAGCATGGAGACACTGCCAAGTTGTCCCACCACGACCTGTTCCACGGCCAGCAGGAGGTCTTCCATGTCGTCGCCGATGTCGTCGTCGATGTCCTTCTTCAAGGCTTCGGACTGATCTTCAGTCACGCCCTCAATGTAGGACACCTCGGACTGGGCCTTCGCCGCCTCGACCACGGCCTGCACTTCCTCGTCGGAAACATAGGCGCCTTGAATACGCATCGGGGATGCGCCCTGAGGAATGAACAAGCCGTCGCCCATGCCGATGAGTTTTTCCGCACCAACCTGGTCCAGGATGACGCGGGAGTCGGTGGCGGAACTGGTTGCGAACGCCAAGCGTGAAGGAACGTTGGTCTTGATCAGACCAGTGACCACGTCAACCGATGGGCGCTGCGTTGCCAACACCAGGTGGATGCCGGCTGCGCGGGCCTTTTGGGTGATGCGAACGATGCAGTCCTCAATTTCTTTCGGAGCAGTCATCATCAAGTCAGCCAGCTCGTCGACCACACACACGATGAACGGGTATGGCTCGTAGACACGCTGGGATCCGGGCGGTGCGGTGATTTCCCCGGAGCGCACCTTGGCGTTGAAGTCCATGATGTGACGCACCCGCGAGCGCGACATGTCCTGGTAACGCTGCTCCATTTCCTCCACCAGCCAGGCCAGGGCAGCCGCGGCTTTCTTCGGCTGGGTGATGATGGGGGTGATCAGGTGCGGGATGCCCTCGTAAGGGGTCAGTTCCACCATCTTCGGGTCGACCAAGATCAGGCGAACTTCTTCCGGGGTGGCACGCGTCAGCAAAGACACCAGCAGGGAGTTGACGAAGGCTGACTTACCGGAACCAGTGGCACCAGCGACCAGCAAGTGCGGCATCTTTTGAATCGAGTGCGAGATAAAAGCGCCTTCGATGTCCTTACCCAAACCGATCTTCATGGGGTCTGGGTCAGCCAGCGTTGCTGGAGCGTTGAGCACGTCTGCCAGGTGCACCATTTCACGATCCGTATTGGGCACCTCAATACCTACGGCGGATTTACCGGGAATTGGGGCGAGCATACGCACGTTCGCGGTGGCCACCGCGTAAGCCAGGTTGGACTGCAGGCCGGTGATTTTTGAAACCTTCACACCGGGCCCGAGTTCCACCTCGTATCGAGTAACCGTCGGGCCACGGGTATATCCGGTCACAGCAGCATCAACGTTGAATTCCCTGAAGACATCCATGATCGCTTCGATCATGCGGTCATTGGTTTCGCTGTGGTTTTTAGCGGGTGCTCCGGGAACGAGAAGGTCGGTAGAGGGAAGCTCGTAGGATTCTTCTTCCCGGTCGTCTACCAGTTCCGCATCGACAACCGGTCCTTGTTCCTGAACAGGTGCCGGTGCCACCGGCTGCGCGGGCGCGACCGGCGCCGGGCGCGGGGCCGGCGCAGGTGCGGGTTCCTGCGGTGCGGGGCGCTGGGGGGCCTGTGCCTTTGCTTTGTGATGTTGGGCTGCAGTTTCCGTCAGGCTTGCCGTGGCCGTGGAGATGGGGTCAGCGTTCTGGGCAGCTGCGCGCGCCGCGGCGATAGCTTCGGCCGCGGTCATTCCGGCCTGCGCCGCTGCCTGCGCAGTGTTGGCTCCTTCTGCTGCGGCGGCAGTGCCGGCAGCTGCGGCTGCACCAGCCGCCGCCCCAGCAGCAGTGCCCGCGACGCGGGCTGCCCGGCCGGGTGTGTGGCTGCGCGGCTGCGGCTGAGCTTCATCATCGACAGCGCCGATGACTGCGGTGTCATCCCACCCGGTGCTGGTGCGCACCGCCGGCTTGGGCGCGGTGGGAATAACGGTTGTGGCGGTGTCGTCGGCCTCGTTGAGCGGGTACGCCTCGGTGGGCGTGCGCGGCCGACGCGGGGGCTGGGCTGGGGTGTCCTCGGCTTCAGCGCGGAAGGACAAACCCTCATGTTCTACCGGGTAGCGCCCATCGTCGAGTTCGGAATCACGACGCGGCGTACGGCGGCGGCTCTGGCGTGCGGGACGAGACGGTTCGGCGAAGCGCACCTCGGAAGCATCGAAGGAATCGTGTTCCTCCTCGCCATACTCCTCGAGTTCATCATCGACGTCTGAATAGCGATCGTCGTCGAACTCATCGTCGTCGATGTATTCTCCTTGACCCCGATCAGAGGTGAGCATTTCCCTGAGCTGGTCAACGAATTGGCGAACTGTGATGTCGGTGATCTTCAAGGCACCGTAGATGATGACCAAAATGAGGATCGGAATCGCAAGGTACGGGGTGAAACCCGTCGCCAGCGGGCCACCAGCAGCCAATCCCAAGGCACCCCCGGCATCCATACGCTCCGGCCAGGTGCCCGGGCGTCCAGCAAAAATGTGCACCAAGCCCAGGGTGGGGATGCTGATCAAGGCCAGTCCCAACCCAACACGGGTGCGCTCAACCGCGCGCGGGGCGTAGCCCAACATCAACGACACGGCAATACCTGCCAGCAAAATTGGCAGCACATACGCGCCGGCGCCGATTGCTCGGCGCACACCATCAGCAAACATCTGCCCCACTGGGCCACCGACGTCAAACCAGACAGAGCCCACCAAAATGACAGCTAGCCCCAGCAGGGTGAGACCGAAACCATCAGCATGGCCATCAACAAAACGCTCCCGATCCTCAGGGTCGCGATCGTCGACTGAACCCGCAACGCCACGTGTGTTCTCGAGGTCGTCGCTGTCCGCATGTGCGCGGTCGCGGCGTAGCACGCCGGCTGCGCTGCGGGTCGCACCGCCGACGGCATGTGCAGTCATGCTTAAGGCTTTGGAAATTCCAGATCCCACCGCACGAAACGCGCTGCCGGTCCTCTCATGTGAGGTTTCGGCAGCGCGACGTGAAGAACTGGTTGCGACGACGACGGGCGCTTGGGAGCGGCCGCTACGTCGCGCAGGCCCAGTTTTGTTTTTCGCCGTGGAAGCCTTGTGCTTTGTGCTGGTACTTGGCATGGCGCCAATCCTAACGCCCAAACCACATCAGTCACAGACGGCACACGCGATATCCGCCGAAAAAAATGTGGTCAAGTCCTATGGCTAGACCTTTGCCCTTTGCGGATAGGCAACATGAGCAACCCACCGACAGAGAAAACACCCTAGTTTTAGATGGAAGATCGGCGAATAACGCCGTACTCATCACTGACCTTTACGGTGGCCACATCCCGCCCATAAGCCCACAGCACGATCTCCCCCACCGGGCCAGCAACATGGGCGACGTTCGCCCCGTTTGTGCTCACACCTGCCTTATCAGCTGCGACCACTCGGGACAGCCCATCAGGAACCACCACCACGGGAGCCTGGGATGTCGACAACAGCCGCGGAATGATCATTTTGGCGGCAGCCCACAGTTGACGTTGTTGGGCCACAGTTAATGGCAGGGGTTGAGCTTTCATACCTGGCTGCGCACGTCGCACATCTTCGTGGTGCACAAAGTGCTCCACGGTATTCAGTGCCTTATCGAGGACTTGAAAAAGCCCAGACGGACCTGCTGCCCAGCGATCGACCACCGCATCGTAATCTTGGGCTGCCAGGCGGGCACTGACTTTGTCCAGATGACCAGACAGTAAAGGAACAAACATCCCTACCGCCGCATCCGGGCGAGTTTCACGTAGCACTAGATGCACAGCGAGATCCCTGGTGGTCCACCCTTCGCACAACGTTTGCGCATCCGGCCCCAAATCGTGAAGAAGCCGGGCGAGTGAAGCACGCTGATCAGATGCAAAAGTCATGCCTTTAACCCTACCCATCACCGCGAGATGCAGCCTGGAAGTGCTCACAAACTGTTGCTTTCGTGTCGCCCCAACTTTTTGGCGCAGCCACCAACGCGAAAGGCCCGCCCAACAACCTTATTCGTTGTGGGCGGGCCAAAACTCGCTAGGAGCCAGATCGCTTACAGGGACTGACGGGCGGAGTTAATATCCTCGTCGGTCACGGTCACTTCACCAGTCATCGGAACAATGGTGGGCACAACCATGGGCTTACGGCGCCACTTCTGCTCCACGTAACGGGCCACAGTGCGACGCAGCTTCTGCGCCATACGGTAGACCTCGTTTTCGCCTTCGGCTGCAAGATCCATCATGGTGTTGTACACCAGCTCGCGAACCTCGGGCATCATTGCCTTCGCGTCCTCGGAGAAGCCACGAGCCTGAACGGCAGGCACTTCCAGCACACGGCCGGTGCGGTTATCGATGACGGCGGTGACCGAAATCAGGCCGCCTTCACCCATGGAAGTACGGTCAGCAAGAACCTCAGCGTCGATGTCACCCATGGTGACACCGTCGACGTAGAGGTTACCGACGCTGATCTGGCCAACTACCTGTGCGCGACCGTTATCGAGGTCGACGACAACACCGTTTTGTGCCAGCACGACGCGGTCGCGCTCAACACCGGTGGAGATCGCCAGTTCCTTATTGGCGCGCAGGTGGCGCCATTCGCCGTGCACCGGCATGGCGTTGCGGGGACGAGCGGCGTTGTAGAGGAACAGCAGCTCGCCGGCATAGCCGTGGCCAGAGGTGTGCACCTTAGCATCGCGCCCGGTGACGACAGTGGCACCAATCTGGGCCAGCATGTTAATGACGCCAAAGACCGCTTCCTCATTGCCGGGAACCAGCGAGGAGGACAAAATGATCAGGTCGCCGTCGCGAACCGTAATCTGGCGGTGCTCGCGGCGGGCCATGCGCGACAGTGCTGCCATGGGCTCGCCCTGGGTGCCGGTGGTGACCAGCAGCACCTTGTGGGGAGCCAGCTTCGCAGCCTCGTCCATGGAAATAATGGTGCCGCGGGGCGCCTTGAGGTAGCCCATCTTCTCCGCGATTTCCATGTTGCGGATCATGGAGCGACCATTGAATGCGACCTTACGGCCGGCAGCAACGGCGGCATCCACCGCGGACTGGACACGGTAAACGTTCGATGCGAACGACGCCAGGATCACACGCTGCTTAGCGTTAGTCACCAGACGCTTCAAGGTGGGGCCGATCTCCGATTCGGAACCGGAAACACCCGGGGTTGTGGCATTGGTGGAGTCACACAAGAACAGGTCGATGCCCTCGTCGCCGAAGCGGGACAGCGCCGGAAGATCCGTGGGGCGACCATCGGTCGGGGTCTGATCCAGCTTGATGTCGCCGGTGTGTACCACCAGGCCAGCACCGGTCTTGATAGCAATGCCCAAGCAGTCCGGAATGGAGTGGTTGACGGCAAAGAATCGGATATCGAACGGGCCACGCTTTTCATGGCTCTGCTCGTTGACCTCAATCAGCTTCGGACGCTGACGGTGCTCCTGGCACTTCGCGGCGATCAAGGCGCAAGTAAAGCGGGAAGCAATGATCGGAATATCCGGACGCAGCTTCAGCAGCCACGGGATAGCACCGATGTGATCCTCGTGACCGTGGGTCACCACCAGGGCTTCCACCTTGTCGAGGCGATCTTCGATGTAGGAGAAATCCGGCAGGATCAGGTCAACACCCGGCTCACCGGAGGAGGGGAACAGGACGCCACAGTCAACCAGCAGCATCTTGTTGTGGTACTCGAACACGGTCATGTTGCGACCGATTTCGGAAATGCCACCCAGGGCGACAATGCGCAAGCCATCGCGGGGAGCCTTCGGCGGCTCCGGGAGGCGCTGCGTCAGATCCGCACCCTGCATGGACTTGATGCGACGGCCACGGCCCCGGCCGTGGTTGTCCTTGTTGTTTCCGGACTTGCCGGAGTTGTTGTTTCCACCGCTGTTGGAGGAACCGTTTCCGCCACGACCGCGGCCACGACCGCGATTGCGGTTGCCGGAGTTGTCGCTGTTGCGGGAAGAGTTGGACCCACCGCGGCCGCGATTTTGCGTGCCGCGGGAATCGTTCCCAGAATCTTCACGCTGACCGGACTCAGCGACAGGCTGGGGAGCCTGAAACTCGACCGGCTGCGGTGCGCCCGCTTCGCGGGTTGATTTACGGGAACGTGAACGGGGTTCTGTCATAGGTTAAGGACTCCAGCCTTTTCTAAATCGTTTTTCAGCGCTTGGCTTTGCGCTTCGTCAGCCGCGATCTGCGGCAGACGTGGCTGCCCCACGTTAATGCCCTGGAGGGCAAGACCGGCCTTAGCCATGCTTACTCCGCCGAGGCGCGCCTGTGCGGCAAACAAGGGGGCCAATTGAGCGTTAATTTCTCGAGCTCGTTGAAGATCTCCGGCCTGGCAGGCATCCACGAGGCTGCGCAGCTGCGCGGGAGCCACGTGTCCGACCACGGAGATCACACCTTTGGCTCCCACGGCCAACCACGGCACGTTGAGCGGGTCGTCTCCGGAGTACCAGTTCAATCCGGTTTCCTGAATCAACACAGCTGCCTCACCAAGGTCGCCTCGAGCGTCCTTGACGGCAGTGATGTTTTCGTGCTTCGCGAGACGGCGGAGGGTTTCCGCAGCCACGGGAACGCCGGTACGGCCAGGAATGTCATACACGCACACTTCAAGATCGGTCGCGTCAGCAACCTCCATGTAGTGCCGGTAAATACCTTCCTGGGGCGGCTTCGAGTAGTAGGGGCACACAACGAGCAAACCATCAGCGCCTGCATCCGCGGATGCTTTAGCAAGCTCAACAGCTGCCCGAGTGTCGTATGAGCCCGCGCCGGCGATGATGGCGGCACGATCCCCCACCTCGTCCTTCACGGCCTCGAGGAGTGCAACCTTTTCCGCGGTCGACGTAGTCGGCGACTCACCGGTGGTGCCAGCCAACAACACGCTATCAACGCCGTTGTCGACCAAATGCTTCGCCAGCCGACGGCCGGCGACAACATCTAACGCGCCGGTGGAATCGAACGGCGTGACCATGGCGACCGAGACGGTGCCAAAAGTCAGACCGGTACGGTCCTGGGTGCGGGAAGGTGTCTCACTCATGCTTAGAAACACTACCTGTTCAACCCGCTAGGTGTGGAAACGACCTCCCGAATAGCCCGAAAACTACCTCCACCCCACCCCACAGATTGACCCCACGATTAACCCCCATGGTGAAAGCTTGTCACCATGGGGGCACGAGGTTGGTCTAAAACTTAAAAATCCAACACATAAGGGCTAGATGCCATTTCGCTGCCGTCGGATAGTCGAGCGATATCGAAATCTCCGAACACCGCAGGGGCTTGTTTTTGCAGCAGCTTCAAACACTCCACCGCGACGGTGCGGATCTCCACGTCGGCATGCTCGGTGGCGCGCATGCCGATAAAGTGCCTCCAAGCCCTAAAATTGCCGGTCACAACGATGCGGGACTCGGTCGCGTTGGGCAAAATGGCGCGTGCAGCTTGCCGCGCTTGCTTGCGTCGAAGCAGTGCATTCGGCTCATCCTCGCCCTTGGCCTCCAACGCATCCAACAATTCTTGGTAGGCGAAACGTGTGTCATCGACCGCCTGTTGAAACAGCCGCAGCAAGGTCTCGTCCTCCCGAATCGCCGGAGGAATCACCACCTGGGTGTCATCGTTGTGCACAAAACGCTGCGACAGCTGCGAGAAACTGAAGTGGCGATGCCTGACGAGTTCCTGGGTTGCGGCGCGAGAAATGCCCGTCAAATAGATGGTGGCGCTCGCATGTTCGAGGAGAGCCAGATGGCCGACTTCCATGATGTGATGGATGTACGCGGCGTTTTCAGCCGTTCGAGGGTTGGGCTTGTGGAACGTTTCGTAGCACGCCCGACCAGAAAACTCGATCAAAGCCTGTCCCCCCGTGGCATCGGTCTCGAAGGACACCGACGCCGGCGGGTGGAATTCCGTCGCCGCGATCAGCTGGGCGCACAGATCAACGTGATGGGACACGATTACAGATCCAGGTAGTTTTCCAGCCCCACGGTCAAACCGGGGTGCTGGGCGATATTGCGCACACCCACCAACACACCCGGGACGAAGCTGGTGCGATCGTAGGAGTCCTGGCAGATCGTCAGGGACTGGCCCTGTGCACCGAAAATCACCTTTTCGTGGGCGACCATGCCGGTCATGCGAACCGCGTGCACCGGAATGCCATCCACATCGGCGCCACGAGAACCGGGAAGGGACTGCTCGGTCGCATCGGGCTGCTCACCCATGCCAGCTTCCTGGCGTGCCTTGGCGATTCCACGCGCGGTGTGAATTGCGGTACCGGAAGGCGCGTCCAACTTGTTGGGGTGGTGCAGCTCGATGACTTCCGCAGAATCAAAGAAACGGGCGGCCTGCTCGGCGAAGACCATGGTCAACACCGCCGAGATCGCGAAATTGGGGGCGATCAACGCGCCCACGGGTGCGTTGTCTGCGCACCACTTTTCAACCTGAGCCAAACGCTCATCGTCGAAGCCCGTGGTTCCGACAACACAGTGGATGCCGTTGTTCAGGCAGAACTTCAGGTTGTCCATCACGGAAGACGGCTGGGTGAAGTCCACAATGACTTCAGCGCCCGCCTCAACGAGCTTGTCCAAGCTATCGTCGCGGTCGATGGCTGCCACCAGTTCCAGGTCATCGGCAGCGTTGACGCCCTCACACACTGCGGTGCCAACGCGACCATTTGCACCCAATACGCCTACTTTGATGTTTCCCATGTTTTCGCTTCCGTTTTTGTGCTTCGAATTTGTACTTAAGGTGCCGGTCTTGGCCACGAAGCAGGCCATGTCCAGCAGCACCACCACTGCGAACCGGGTGGAGCTCTCCCTAAACCCTAGCGCTTGTGCCCACCGACGCGGTGGAGACTGTCCGTACTGCGACGGCGATCGCTTCCGTACTCACTTCGCACAAAAGCCACCCTCGTCAAGGACGGGGTGGCTTTCGCGCTGGCGTTTGTTACACCGAAGATGGTGCTTCATCCGCGCTGGTGTCGAACAAAACTACTGTTAGTTTTCTTCGACGGGGACCAGGGAAATCTTGCCGCGGTTATCGATCTCCGCGATCTCCACGTGCAGCTTGTCACCAACGTTGACGACGTCTTCAACCTTGGCGATGCGCTTGCCGTTGCCGAGCTTGGAGATGTGCACCAGACCATCACGGCCGGGCAGCAGGGAGACGAACGCGCCGAAAGCGGTGGTCTTCACGACGGTACCCAGGTAGCTTTCGCCCACCTGCGGCATCTGCGGATTCGCGATGGCATTGATGCGCTCGATGGCTTCCTTGACGGCAACACCGTTGGTGGACGCCACAGAAACGACACCATCATCAGCGATGGAAATCTTCGCGCCGGTCTCATCCTGAATGGAGTTGATGTTCTTGCCCTTCGGGCCGATGACCTCACCGATCTTGGACACCGGGATGGTGACGGTGGTGATCTTCGGGGCGAAGGGGCTTTGCTCCTGCGGCTCGCAGTTCTCAGCCATGTAATCCAGGATGTGGTGGCGGGCGGCACGAGCCTGCTTCAGTGCTGCGGCGAGCACGTCGGAAGGAATACCGTCCAGCTTGGTGTCGAGCTGGAGTGCGGTGACGATGTCGCGGGTACCGGCAACCTTGAAGTCCATGTCGCCGAAGGCATCCTCGGCGCCGAGGATATCGGTCAGGCACACGTAGCGGGTTTCGCCATCAACGTCCTGGGACACTAGGCCCATTGCAATACCTGCGACCGGTGCCTTCAGCGGCACACCGGCATCGTAAAGGGACAGGGTGGAGGCACACACCGAACCCATGGAGGTGGAACCGTTGGAGCCGAGAGCTTCGGACACCTGACGGATGGTGTAGGGGAACTCTTCCTTGGAGGGAAGGACCGGCACCAAAGCACGCTCTGCCAGGGCACCGTGACCAATTTCGCGACGCTTCGGGGAGCCAACACGGCCGGTCTCACCGGTGGAGTACGGCGGGAAGTTGTAGTGGTGGATGTAGCGCTTGTGATCGACCGGGGACAGCGAATCGATCTGCTGCTCCATGTCGGGCATATCCAGGGTGGTCACGCCCAGGATCTGGGTCTCGCCACGCTCGAACAGTGCGGAGCCGTGGGCGCGAGGCAGCAGGTGGACGGCAACATCCAGGCGACGGATCTCGTCGACCTTACGGCCGTCGATGCGGAAACCATCGGTGACGATTCGCTGACGAACCACAGCCTTGGACACGGCGTTGTAGGCGGCACGAATCTGCGGCAATGCTTCTTCGTCGTCGTGGTACTCGGCGCCCTCTTCGGTCAGCAGAGCCTCAATCTCAGCCTGGTGAGCAGCGATAGCTTCGTCGCGCTCCTGCTTGTCAGCGATGGTCATCAGCTTGCCGATCTTCTCGGCAGCTTCCTCTTCCACTGCCTGGAAGATTTCCTCGGAGTAAGCGGGGAAGGTCGGGAACTGCTGAGTCTCCTTGCCGGCTTCCTGCTTCAGCAGGTTCTGGGCCTTGCACAGCGCAGCGATGACGGGCTTGGCAGCCTCCAAGCCTTCGGCCACGATTTCCTCGGTGGGGGCAGGCGCGCCATCGGCGACGCGGTCAACCACGGTGTCGGTAGCACCGGCTTCAACCATCATGATGGCGACGTCTTCGGACTTCTTACGGCCCTTGGTGGTCTCAACCAGGCGACCGGCGACCACGATCTCGAACAGTGCATCCTTGTGCTGGGCGTGCGTCGGGAACGCAACCCACTGGCCCTTGGGGTGAGCTTCATCGACGACCAGTGCCATGCGCACGCCACCGACAGCACCGGAAACCGGCAGGCCGGACAGCTGTGTTGCAGCGGAGGCCGCGTTGATGGCGACCACGTCGTAGTAGTCCTCGGGGTTCATGGACATGACGGTGATGACGACCTGCACCTCGTTGCGCAGACCCTTCACGAAGGTCGGACGCAAGGGGCGGTCGATCAGGCGGCAGGCCAGAATTGCCTCCGTGGAGGGGCGGCCCTCACGACGGAAGAAAGAGCCGGGGATGCGGCCGGCAGCGTACATGCGCTCTTCCACATCAACGGTCAGCGGGAAGAAGTCAAAGCCTTCGCGCGGCTTGCTGGATGCGGTCGTCGTTGCCAGCATCATGGTTTCTTCATCGAGTGCCGCGGTGACAGAACCGTCGGCCTGCTTGGCCAGGAGACCAGTCTCGAAAGTGATGGTCCGCTTGCCGAAATCACCGTTATCGATGACGGCGGTGGCCAGAGTGGTCTCGAAGTCCTCGTCGTACTCGACAGCTACGGTGTGTTTAACGTCGCTCATTCGCGCGTTTCTCCTTTAAGTTTTTTCTTGCTGCGCTTGACGATCATCGGTGTCGTCGGGGCGCCTTCAGCGCGCAGCATGCTTGCCCACACTACCAGCAAAAAGCCCCACCTAGCGCAGCACCAACGTTCATCGCACCCAAATATCCCCCACCAGCCCCACATTATCGCCCTGACCACGACAGACAAGTTTTTCGTGGCACTGCCCACAACCTCAGATTTTAGGCACAAAAACACCCCACTGCACACCAAGCAGTGGGGTGAAAGGTTCGTCTCAAAAAGCGACTAAGTGGCTCTTAGCGACGCAGGCCCAGGCGAGCGATGAGGTTACGGTAACGCTCAACGTCGTTCTCGGCGAGGTACTTCAGCAGACCCTTGCGGCGACCAACCAGCAGCAGCAGGCCACGACGGGAGTGGTGGTCGTGCTTGTGGAACTTCAGGTGCTCGGTGAGCTCGCGAATACGAGTGGTCAGCAGTGCAACCTGGGCCTCCGGGGAACCGGTGTCGGTCTCGTGGAGACCGTACTCGGCGAGGATTTGCTTCTTCTGCTCAGTAGAAAGAGCCATGTGAGTTCTCCTTAAAAGAACGTATTTCAGTCCACATGATGTTGATTGTCCGCCCGCCACCCGCTACGGCGTCCGGACGAAGTGCGCACTGCTGTGGACCGCAGTGACAACCGCTCAATAGTGCCAGAAGATGTGCGGTTGAGTCAACACACGAGCCCAAGGGTGGACTACACCCCGAGGATTTCCCGCGTGCGGGCCACATCGCGCTCCATCGCGTCCAACAAATCTTGCACCCCGTTGAACTTCTCCATACCGCGGAGGCGCTCAACAAACTCCACGGTTACAGCGCGGTCATACAGATCGGCTTCCCGATCCAACACGAACGCCTCAACACTGCGTCGCTCGTCTCCGAACGTCGGGTTGGTACCCACCGAAATCGCCGTGGGGTATCGCACCCCGGGCACCATGTCCCCTGTTGGGGGTTCATCGTCAATGGTGAACCAGCCGCAGTAGACCCCGTCGGCAGGAATCGCCACGTTATCGGGGAAATAGAGGTTGGCAGTGGGGTAGCCCAACTCCCGCCCGCCGCGGCCTGCACCCCGCGCGACATGGGAGTGCACGCTAAAAGGCCGACCCAAAACGTGAGCTGCCGCAGCAACATCTCCCTCTTTGAGGTATTGCCGGGTGACCGAGGAGGATAACACCGTGCCATCCTCGGCAAGCAGCTCCACCACATCAACATCGAACCCCAGCTGTTGGCCGAGCTCGCGCAAGGTATCGGTGGTTCCGGCTGCTTTGTGCCCGAAGGTGAAGTTCTCCCCCACCGCAACCGCTTTAGCGTGCAGAGCATCGTGCAGCACAACGCGAGCAAACTCGGCCGGACTCATCGCTGCAAATTCACGGTCGAAGGTCAGCGCCAAAATGTGGTCAACGCCCAAGGCCTCTGCCCGGTCCGCCCGATCTGCGAAGGTACTGATCATTGGCGGCACCTTGTCGGGACGCACCACGGAAAGCGGATGTGGCTCGAAAGTGACCATGACGACTGGCAGGTCGAGCGCCTGCGCGCGCTCGATGGCGGTTGTGATTAACCGCTGGTGTCCCCGGTGGATGCCGTCGAACATGCCGATGGTGACAACGCTCGCTGTCAGCTCGGGGGCGTTGTCTTGGATGTCTTGCAGTGTGCGCCAAATCTCCACTGCGCTTACTTTACCGCCTAGGCTGTAGATCATGTCTTTTACCCCAGTTGGTTCTGATCCTTTGTCTTCGTCCGGTTTGGTGGTTGTCGATAAGCCTGCCGGCATGACCTCCCATGACGTGGTAGCTCGCGTGCGCCGTGCTTTTTCAACTCGCAAAGTTGGGCATGCCGGCACGTTGGATCCAATGGCTACTGGGGTTTTGGTCGTCGGCGTCGAACGCGGCACTCGTTTTCTTGCCCACGTCGTTGCTGAGGAAAAGACCTATGAGACAGTGATTCGCTTGGGCGCTTCCACGGTGACTGATGATGCGGAAGGCGCTCGTCTTAGCGTCACTGACGCCGCTTTTGTTAGCGACGACATGATTGCCGCTGAGGTGGCCAAGCTCACCGGAAGGATCATGCAGCGCCCGAGTAGCGTCAGCGCCATCAAGATCAATGGCCGGCGGGCACATGAACTCGTTCGCGCGGGCGAAAACGTTGAGATCCCAGCCCGTGAGGTCACCGTGTTCGATTTCGACGTGTTGGACATTTCCCGCTCATCGGTGCCGGTCAATGAGATTGCCTGCCCGCCTGACGCTGAAAATGTAGAAGACGGAGCCAACGCTGATGAGATCATTGGTGTGGTTGATGTGACTGCACGAGTGCGATGTTCTTCGGGCACCTACATCCGGTCTCTTGCCCGCGATATGGGTGAGGCATTAGGTGTGGGAGGCCACTTGATTGCATTGCGACGCACGGCGGTAGGTCCGTTTTCGTTGGATCACGCGGTGACAGTTGCGCAGTTGGCGGAGGATCCGCGCTTGAGTTTGCCGTTGGATGATGCGTTGACGACGTGTTTTCCGACCTTGAAGGTATCAGCGGATGAGGGTGCTGCGCTGGCGATGGGTAAATGGCTTGAGCCGCGGGGTTTGAAGGGGGTGCACGCGGCGGTGACGCCGGATGGGCATGCGGTGGCTTTGGTCAAAGAGTCCGGAAAGCGCCTAAAAACAACGTTTGTGGCTCGTCCGTCAACGCTTTAGTGCCGACCAAAAGTGCAAGCCTCCACCTGTGCGGTGGGGGCTTGGTTTCTAGGTAATCGCGGTGGCGGCGATGATGTAGCCGTCGCGAATGGCCCACTTGCCGGTGATGAAAGGCACGGGGGTGGGGCGCACGAGAAGGTAGGAGATGAAGGTTCCGTCGGGGCGGAGATCTACTTCGGCTTGTTCGAAGCCGAGCCACCTGTGTGTGAGGGGGAACCAGGCTTTGTATGTGGCTTCCTTAGCGCAAAACAGCAGCTTATCTGCACAGGGGATTCCCCGTTCGGCGAATTCTTCGAGTTGAGCCATTTCGCTGTCTCGAGCAATCGATGAGATCACGCCACGTGGGAGTGGTTGCGCCGGTTCCGCGTCGAGTCCCATGCTGCGCACGAGCAGTCGCGGTGCGACGACTGCGGCTCTGAAACCGTCGGTGTGGGTCAGGGATCCAGACACACTTGATGGCCACAGGGGCATGCCTCTTTCGCCTCTCAAAATCGGGGCGCCGTTATCGCGTCCGAGTTCCTTGAGGGCTTGGTGTGCACACCAGCGGGCATCGCCGAATTCCGATTTGCGAATGTCGACGGCATGAGCGACGAGTGCTTGTTCGAGGGGGTGCAGGTTGAGGAAGTGGGTGAGGTCGAGAGGCCCAGGTTGGCGGTGGATAAAGCACCAGCGGGCACTGTTGGGAAACAGGGAGGCGTCGAGCATTATGCGGTAGCCTCCTGCCCCAGGATTGCGACGGGCCAAGCTATATCTTTGGCGTTTTCCCATTCGCGGGGATACCCGAGGGAAACTTCCCGGTGCGGGATGCCGTCGATAGTCATGTCGCCGCGGATGTGGAGGTGTCCGTAGACGACCTGTTGGGCGTTGTAGCGGGTGGGCCAGTCGCGGGTATGTCGGGTTCCACACCACAGGGACAGCTCACGGAACCGCATCCTAAGCACGGGCTCAATGGCAAGTGGCCAGTGGTTGACCAGGATGGTGGGGCCTTGCACTTTGGACAGTCGTTTGATGCTGTATGCGAGGCGATCCCAGCACCAGGCGCGAATGTCGACGAAGGGGGCAATGGCGAATTGGTCCGTCATCACGACTTGTTGGTCGTGAGCGGCTTGGACGGCTTGTTCGACGGTGAATCCGGGGCGCCGGAAGGAATAGTCATACAAGGTGAACAGCGGCACGATGGTGACGCCGTCGAAGACGGGATATGGGTCTTCGGGGGTGAGGATTCCAAGGTTACGGCATCCGCGGACGAGTTCGTCGTATTTTGCACGCCCGGTGTAGCGGTCGGAACTGCGGCAGAAAAGCTCGTGGTTTCCTGGTACCCAGATGACTTTCGCGAAACGGTCGTTGAGGTTTTCGAGAACTTCGAGGACTTTTTCGGTGCGCTCGGCAACATCCCCGGCGACGATGAGCCAGTCTCCGGGGTCGTGGGGCGTGATCGAGTCGATCAGGCCCTCGTTTTTTGCTACCGCCGCGTGGAGGTCCGCGACGGCCCACAGTGTGCGAGCCATAGGTGACATTATGCCTGATTCTGGTGGGTTCTGGTCCTTGCCACACCTGGGGTCGTGCGCTTGTTGGGTGGGGCTTTGGGTGGTGGTTTAGACTGTGTCGTCTTCGGGTGCTGCCTGGAGGTATTTTTTGGTTTTTGTTTGTGAGGTATGTGGTGGCGGATTTCGTTTCGGCTTCAGGCTCTTATCGGGTGTGGCCTGCGAATGCGGGTTTGTTTATTGCTTCTGGCGGGTTGTCGATGTTTGGCAATGCGATTGCCAATGTGGTGTGGGTGTGGCTGGTGCTTGATCGCACCGGGGATCCAGCGGCTGCCGGGGTGGTGGCGATGTTTATTTCGATTCCGGCGATTGTGTTTAGTTTTTTCGGTGGCCGTTTGATTGATTCGGTGGGGCGGAAGCCGATGAGTGTGGTTTCCGATGTGATTTCGGCGTCGAGTGTGGCGTTGTTGATTGTGGTTGATTCGCTCACCGACCTGACGGTGGGGTGGTTTATCGTGCTGGGGATTATCGGGGCTGTGGGTGATGTTCCGGGTATGGCTGCGCGGCAGGCGTTAACGGGTGATGTCGCGCGGTGCAGTGGGTGGAGTGTGGATCGTTTGGCTGGGCTGTCGCAGTCGGTTGCGGGGATGTCGTTTTTGGTTGGCCCGGCGTTGGGTGGGGTGTTGTTGTCGATGCTGCCGACGACAAGCGTGTTGTGGATTACGGTGGCGTGTTCGGCGGCTGCGGCGGTGGTGACTTTTGTGCTGCGCATCTCCCCTGCTGCGGTGCAGGTGGATGAGGAACAACCGCAGAGCGTGCGCGGTGTGGTTGCGCGGGCGCGGTCTGAGGTGACTGCGTGGCGGGCGATTGTGGCGCATCCGCAGGTCACGATGTTGGCGGTGTTGTCGTTTGCGGGGGCGTTGTTGGTGATGCCGTATTTGATTGTGTTGACGCCTGCGCATTTTCATCGGGTGGATAATCCGTCGATGTATGGGGTGACGATGAGTTCTTATGCGGTGGGCATGATGGCTGGTGGGGTGTTTGTGGCGAAGGTGGGTACTGCGCGGAGGCGCCGGATGTGGATGATTGCGTTGGTTTTTGAAACTGTGTGTTTTGCGCTGATGGCGTGGCTTGCTGGTGGTTGGGTGTTAGCTTTTGCGTTCGCCTTGGCTGGTGTGTCTGGAGGTATTTTGAATCCGCTGCAGACGGTGATGATCACTGAGAAGGTGGACGATAGGGTGCGTGGGCGCGCGTTTTCGTTGTTCCAGATGATTAATTTGGTGGGCCAGCCGGTGGGGTTGGCGGTGGTGACGATGGCGGTGAATTACGCCAGCATCTATACGGTGGCGGTGTGGTTGTGTCTGGCCTGGGTTCCGGTGGCGGTGTATTCGTTTTGGAGTGCGCGCCGACATGTGGAGGTGTTGGCGCCGTCGGCGGTGGCGTGATTGCCTGCCGTATGAAGGGGGTTAGACGCTGGTGCCTTCGCGCATCCAGTTCCCGGAGCGGAAGCGCCAGAGGCAGGCGATGAGTCGGATGAGCATCATGGCCATCAGTCCGCACCACACGCCGATGAGCCCGCTGTCGGTGATGAGGGCGAGCCAGACTCCGGGGAGGAATCCGAGGATGACGCTGGCGATGGTGGCGGTGCGGAGGAAGGCGACGTCGCTGGCGCCGAGGAGGACTCCGTCGAGCGCGAAGACGACGCCACCAACAATCACCATGGCGACCAGTAGTGGCCACACGGTACTCATGATGCCGAGCACGGAGGTGTCGTCGGTAAAGATGCGGGGGATTACGTGGTAGCCGGCGGCGAGGATGGCCGCCATGGCCAGGGAGAACAGGGAGGAGTAGCGGGTGATTTTCCAGCCGGTGGCTTTGGCGGCCGCTGCCGAGGCGCCGCCGAGGGCCGCGCCGGTGAGGGCTTGTGCGGCGATGGCGAGGGAGTCGAGGGTGAGGGTGAGGAAGTTCCACAACTGGAGGAGCACTTGGTGGGCGCCGAGGCTGGCGGCGCCGAAACGTCCGGCGACTGCTGCGGCGGAGAGGAAAGCTACTTGGAAAGACAGGGAGCGCAGGATGAGGTCGCGGCCGAGGATGAGTTGTTGGCCCATGACTTTCAGGCGGGGTTGCCAGCTGCCGGTGTGTCGACGGGCGAGGTAGGTGATGAAGCAGGTGGCGGTGATGGCAACACCGATGAGGTTGGCCCAGGCGGATCCGACGACCCCGAGGTGGGACACCAGGATGGGCACGAGGATAGCGGAGGGGATGACCCCGGCGAGGGTGAAGTAGAGCGGCAGCCGGGTGTTTTGGATGCCGCGCAGCCATCCGTTGCCGGCCATGACGCACAGCATGAGCGGGATGCCGAGGCTGGCGATTCGCAGCCAGTGGGTTGCGACTGCTGCGACGTCTGTGTCGTCGGCGAGCCAGAGGGTGAAGGTGGGGGCGCCGATGGCGATGATGGCGGCAAGGGTGATGCCGACGGCGATGGCGACGAAGGTGGCTTGAACGCCTTCGGCAATGGCACCTTGGGTGTCGCCGGAGCCGTATTTGCGGGCGGAGCGTGCTGTGGTGCCGTAGGACAGGAAGGTTAGTTGGGTGGTGACCACCGACTGGATGGTGGTGCCGGCCGCGAGCCCAGCTAAGGCTTGTGCCCCGAGCCTGCCGACCACGGCGGTATCGAGCAGCAGGTACAGCGGGGTTGCTGCCAGCACGCCCAGTGCGGGTAGTGCCAACGCCAGAATGTCTTTGGCGGTGGGGTTGAGGGCTTCGGTGGTGCTCGGCTCGGAGTTCGTCATAGCAAGGGGAAAGTCTAGCTGCTGGGGAACTGGCGCTGAAAAGCACAACCCCCGCGTGGTCGAGGGTGCTTCGTCTTCGACCACGCGGGGGCGTGAGTGCCCGTGAGTGGGTTAGCTAGTCGTCGAGGTGTTGAGCGAGGAATTCGCGCAGGTCGGCCATGGTCCAGCCGTGCACGGTGAAACCGGCGGCGTTGCGGTGCCCGCCGCCCCCGCCGGCTGCGGCTATGCGGCTGACGTCGAGGTGCTGGGAGCGTAGGGACACCGCGGCGGTGTCCTGGTCGAGTCTTTTGAGCACGGCGATGAGGTCCGCGTCGTCGATGCCGCGGGTGAAGTCGACGATGCGTTCGAGAGTGGGGATGTCCATATCGCACGCTTCGATAGTGACGACCCGCTTCTGCCCCATCTGGTGGATGCTCAGCCCGGCGAGTGCGGCACCGATGCGTTGGAGGTTTTCTGCACTGATCGCGTCGATGAGGGTGTGTACCAGTGCGCCTTCATCGGCACCGTGTTTGACCAGGTCTGCGGCGATGTCGCGGGCTGCCGGCCGCCCGTAGCGGAATTGGGCGGTGTCGGTGAGCAGACCGCCCATCATGGCGTTGGCTGCTGGGGCAGTGATCTCGGTATTGGTCTCCTGGTACCACTGCCAGATCAGCGAGCAGGTGGATTCGATCTCTGGGCAGACCACGTTGACTTGTGCTTCGCAGGCGTTAGAGGCGTGGTGGTCGATGATGAGGGTGCGGTCGGCGTGGGCGCGGATGTGATCTTCGAACAGGCCGGTGCGCGCCAGTGATCCGCAGTCCACGACGACAATCAGGTCGACGTCGGGCAGGGTGTCGGTGCAGTGGAACTGCTTCCCCAGCGGCAGGGTGCGCAGCGGTGCCGGCATCTCGTCGTATTGGCCGACGTAACCTGCCGCGTCGATGCCGTGGGCGGCGAGCAGCATGATGGTGGCGCTGGCGGAGCCAATAGCGTCGCCGTCGGGCCTGATGTGGGTCACCACTGCTGCGGTGCGTTTGCCTGCCAGAAACCCGGTCGCCTGTTCGAAGAGCATGGTGTTACTCGGAGTCCTTGTAGGGGTTGGGGTCGCCGGCCGGTTGTGCTGCTGCTGCCAGGCGGGCGAGTTCTTCGTCGCGGGCGCGGGCTTTGGCGAGCAGTTCCTCCATGTGGGTGGCGGATTCCGGCATGGTGTCGTGGGTGAAAGCCAGGGTTGGGGTGTAGCGCACGCCGAGCTGATCGCCGACGATCTTGCGCAGCTGTCCGCGGGCGCGTTTCAGGGCTTCCGCACCGGCTTCGATGTCGGGTTCTTCGTTGAGGGTGCGGCCGCGCACCGTGTAGAAGATGGTCGCGTCGTGTAGGTCGCCGGTGACTTTGCAGTCGGTGATGGTGACGAACTCGAGGCGGGGGTCTTTGATTTCGCGTTCGATGGCGGTGGCCACGATCGTTTGGATGCGTTTCGCCAATCGGGCGGCGCGTGCGTGGTCAACCATGAGGATTCTCCTTCGCGAACAAGTTTGTAGTGCGTTGCTGCCACTGTACGTGGCGGATGAGTTTGTGTGCTGCCCACCTGCCCTATAAAGCGGCCAGTGCCTCACACCGGCTTACTGCGACACAGTGGTTGGGGTGCGTGTGGTCTTTGGGCGCCTGGCGGGTGCTGGTGGGGTGGGTGGGCTGTGTGTGCAGTGCCCATGATAGTTGGTGGGCACAGACGAACCCGCCCCCGAGACGTTTTCCTGTAATCCACCTGGGTGGGGGAAGTCGTCTTGGGGGCGGAGGGTGCCGGTGGCTACCGGCGGTGGTTGCCGGCGGTGTTAGTCGCGCGGAACCTCAACCATTTCGTAGGCCTCGATGATGTCGCCGACCTGGATGTCCGGGTAGGACAGAACCATACCGCATTCGTAGCCTGCGGAGACCTCGGTGGCATCGTCCTTTTCGCGGCGCAGCGAGTCGATGTTGGCTTTTTCGACCACCACGTTGCCGTCGCGCACCAGGCGGACGGAAGCGTTGCGGCGAACCTTGCCGGATTCGACCATGCAACCTGCGATGAGGCCGACTGCGGAAGCCTTGAACAGGGCGCGGATTTCGGCGCGGCCGATTTCCTTTTCCTCGTAGATGGGCTTGAGCATGCCCTTGAGGGCTGCTTCCATGTCCTCGATGACGCGGTAGATGACGCTGTAGTAGCGGATCTCCACACCTTCGGCGTTGGCTTCCTCGGTGGCTTTGCCTTCGGCGCGAACGTTGAAGCCAATGATGACTGCGTCGGACGCGGCGGCCAGGGACACGTTGGTTTGGGTGACGGCACCAACACCACGGTCGATGATGTTGAGCTGCACCTCGTCGTCGACCTCGATCTTCATCAGGGCCTCTTCCAAGGCCTCGACGGAGCCGGCGTTGTCGCCCTTGAGGATCAGGTTCAGGGTGGAAGTTTCCTTCAGCACCGAATCCAGGTCTTCCAGGGAGACACGCTTGCGGGTCTTGGCCTGCAGCGCGTTGCGCTTGCGGGCGTTGCGACGATCGGCGATCTGGCGGGCAACACGGTCGTCTTCGACAACCAGCAGGTTGTCGCCGGCGCCGGGCACGGAGTTCAGGCCCTGCACCTGGACGGGGCGGGACGGGCCTGCCTCGTCGACGTCGTTGCCGTATTCGTCAACCATGCGGCGCACGCGGCCGTAGGCGTCACCGGCGACAATGGAGTCGCCGACGCGCAGGGTACCGCGCTGGACGATGACGGTGGCCACGGGGCCGCGGCCACGGTCGAGGTGGGCCTCAATGGCGACACCTTGGGCGTCCATGTCGGGGTTGGCGCGCAGATCCAGAGAGGCGTCAGCGGTCAGCAGGACTGCTTCCAGCAGGCCGTCGATGTTGATGCCCTGCTTCGCGGAGATGTCCACGAACATGGTTTCGCCGCCGTACTCTTCCGGAATCAGACCGTATTCGGTCAGCTGACCACGGATCTTGTCCGGGGAGGCGCCTTCCTTATCGATCTTGTTCACGGCGACGACGATCGGGACGTCGGCTGCGGTGGCGTGGTTGATGGCCTCAACGGTCTGGGGCATCACGCCGTCGTCAGCGGCGACGACCAGGATGGCGATGTCGGTGGACTTGGCGCCACGGGCACGCATCGCGGTAAACGCTTCGTGACCCGGGGTATCCAGGAAGGTGACCAGGCGTTCGCCGTCTTCGAAGTCGACGGGAACCTGGTAGGCACCGATGCCCTGGGTGATGCCGCCGGCCTCGCCGGAGCCGACGTTGGACTTACGGATGGTGTCCAGCAGTCGGGTCTTACCGTGGTCGACGTGACCCATGACGGTGACCACCGGGGGACGCTTGGCGAGATCTTCTTCGTCGCCTTCGTCCTCACCGAACTGCAGGTCGAAGCTCTCCAGCAGCTCACGGTCTTCGTCCTCGGGGGAGACGACCTGAACCTTGAAGTTCATCTCTTCACCGAGCAGCATCAAGGTCTCATCGGACACGGATGCGGTTGCGGTGACCATTTCACCCAGGTTGAACAGGGCCTGGACCAGTGCGGAGGAATCGGCACCGATCTTGTCAGCGAAGTCAGACAGGGAAGCGCCGCGGGCTAGACGCAGGGTCTTGCCACCGCCGTCGGGCAGACGAACGCCGCCGATGACGTTGGGGGCTTGCAGTGCCTCGTACTCGTTCCGCTTTTGACGCTTCGACTTACGTCCGCGACGCGGTGCGCCACCGGGACGACCGAATGCGCCTGCTGCGCCGCCGCGACGTCCACCGCCACCGCGGGGGCCACCGCCACCGCGGCCGAAACCGCCACCGGGGCCGGAGTTGCCTCCACGGCCGCCGGAGCGTCCACCAGCAGCAGACTTCGAGGGCATTGCACCCGGGCTCGGGTGGTTCGGCATCATCGCCGGGCTCGGACGACGTCCGCCGCCCTGGCTGGCACTGCCGGCCGGTTGCGGGCGTGCGCCACCCTGGCCGGGCTTGCCGCCACCCTGCGGGCGGGGGCCACCGGGGCGCGGGGCGTTGTTGCCGCCGCGTCCGCCACCCTGGCCGGGCTTGCCGCCGCCTTCAGCGCCCGGGCGGGGGCGGGAAGCGGGACGGGGAGCCGGGCGGGTGCCGGTGCTGAAGGGGTTGTTAGCGACGCGAGGGGTGCGACCGCCGGGCTTCGGGCCGGGCTTTGCCATGGGGCGCGGTGCCACCGGCTTGCTATCGGCCTCGGCGGGCTTCTTTTCAGCCTTGGGCTCAGCTGCAGGCTTTGCGGCTGCGGCAGGAGTCGGTGCCGCGGGTTTCGCGGCAGGCTTAGCGGGCGCGGACTGCTGTGCAGCCTTCGGCTTGTCAGCCTCTGCAGCCTTTTCGGGCTCCGCCTTGGCGGCCTTAGCTTCAGGCTTCGCGGCCGGCTTCGGGCCGGGGGTAGCGGCCTTCTTTTCGGTGGTGGCTGCCGGCTTAGCAGCAGCCTTCTTGGCGGGAGCCTTCTGTTCCTTCGCCTCATCAGCAGGCTTATCTGCCTGCATCTTGGCGTAGTGGGCTTCCATCTTCTTGACCACGGGGGATTCCACCGTGGAAGACGCCGTCTTGACGAACTCTCCCTGAGCCTTCAGCTCAGCGAGTAGTTCTTTGCTGGTAATCCCAAGCTTCTTTGCGAGCTCATGGACACGTAGCTTTCCGGGCACTTTTCTCCTAGTTCCTAGAAGTCACCAGACCCGGAAAGGCCTGCGTGACTCCTATTGTCGTGTGATGACGTTCATCGCTGATGTTTCATCGTGTGCTCATCAGTGTTTTAAGTCTTTCCTTGAATCAAGGTCGGCACTCTCGTCATTTCTGACTATCGACGAGTTGCTCAATGTACTGACGTACACGACCTGCATCCGCTGGCGCGGACACCTTCAATGCACGCTCAAACGCGCGGCGTTTCAGCGCTCCCTTAACCGCCTCGACGGTCGGCTCGATCCAACAACCACGCCCCGGCAAGCGGCGGCGCGGATCAGGGACGAGCTGTCCGGATTCGGTGTCGACGACCACCCGCAGCAATTGGCTGGCGGGATAGCGCCGACGACGAGCAATACAGGTACGAATGGGTTCACCTGGGGCAGATGCCGCTGGGGCACTGGTTTCCGGGTGGCGAACCGACATTCATCTCCTTCACACACGTGATGCGCTTGTTGTCTCGAAGCAGGTGACAGGTGGCCGGTGAAAGCCTTCGCATCACAAGATGCGGGGTATTCACTGCCCTCTAGTCACGGCCGCTAGCTTTCGTGCAATCACGGCCAACGGCATGGTGGGAATACAAAGTAGCTGACACCAGGCCAGAAAAGGCCTTTGGTCCTCGCCGCGTGGATCGCAGAAAAACTGCGCTTGCGCACGTTGCGATCGCGCACAAACGTCTGCTGTGCACGAGCCAACGTCCAACTCTACGCTTTATGTGGGAAAAAAGATAGTTACACCACTGTTGCTTTCCTGCTCGCTTTAAGCCAGTCGAGCTAGGAGCACCGCACCATTTGGCCTAGCCCACAAACGCCACTACCCCACTTCCGGGCACACAGCGTGCGAATGGAAGCGGGGTAGGTTGAAGAAAAAATTGCTTAGGCTTTTTACTCGGCGTCGGAGTGGATGTCGATCTTCCAGCCGGTCAGGCGGGCTGCCAGGCGGGCGTTTTGGCCCTCGCGACCTATCGCCAGGGACAGCTGGTAGTCGGGAACCACCACGCGGGCTTGTTGCTTTTCGGCATCCAGTACCTCGACGCTGACCACCTTGGAGGGGGCCAGGGCGTTTCCGACGAACACGCCGGGATCCTCATCGAAGTCGATGATGTCGATTTTCTCGCCACCCAGCTCGTTCATGATGTTGGTGACGCGCTGACCGCGCGGCCCGATGCAGGCGCCCTTGGCGTTGAGGCCTTTGATGGTGGCGCGCACCGCAACCTTGGAACGGTGCCCGGCTTCGCGGGCGATGGAAACGATTTCGACCGCGCCTTGGGCAACCTCGGGAACTTCGAGCTCGAACAGGTGGCGCACCAGTTCGGGGTGGGTGCGCGAGAGGTTGATCTGGATGCTGCGCGGGGCACGGTTGACACCAACGACGTAGCACTTGACGCGCTGGCCGTGCACTAGTCGTTCGCCGGGGATCTGTTCTGCGGGCAGCAGGATGCCGTCGCGTCCGTCTGCTTCGGTGCCCAGGTGGACTACGGCGATGCCGCGCTCGTTGGCGTGTACGTCGCGCTGCACGACACCGGACATGACGGTGCCTTCGAACTCGGTGTACTCGTCGTAGGCTTTTTCCGCGTCTTTTTCGCGCAGGCGGGCGATGATCGCATCGCGCACAGCCTTGGAGCTGAAGCGGGTGAAGTTGATGGGGGTGTCGTCGTATTCGGAGACCACGTTGCCATCTTCGTCACGCTCAATGGCGATGACGGTGGCGGTGCCCATATCAGTGTCGATATCGATGCGGGCCTCTTCAGCAGCCTGGTCTTCCTTGGCTTCGCGGTATGCCTCCAGGAGTGCTTTAGCAATGGTCTCCAGGAGATCCCGGTCGGACATTCCAGTTTCGGAGGAAATCCGGCGCAGGGCCTCTACATCGATGTTCACTTATTGGTCCTTCCGCTGCGCTACGCAGTCGTCAAACGTCATACCCGCATAGGTGAGTTCCTCTGCGGGCGGTTGGCTGAATTCAATTTCTACCACTGCTTGAGCTACAGAGGAAAACTCGACAACCTCAATGCTGAGGGTTTTACCTTCGCGCAGGATGAGGGCAACGGCGGTGTTGTCCGGGTTCATCGGCCCAATGCGCCCGGACAACTCCCCTGCTTGCTCGCGGGTGATTTTGACCAGTCTTCCCTGGTTGCGGCGCCAGTGGCGGGGCGCGGTCAGGGGGTGGGACACGCCCGGGGTGGTGACTTCCAGGGTGTATCCTGCGCCGAAATTGAGTTCGCCGGAGGCTTCCGCGGCGTCGAAGGCTTGACCAATCTCACTGGAGACAACCTCTAGGGCATCCAGGTCGGGGTGCGCATCGGAGTCGACGGCGATGACCACCGCCGATTTGGCGCCGGCGCGGTGCGCGGTGATTTTTTCGACGTCGAGCCCGTGAGAGGATGCGATGGGTTCAACGTAGGTGTGAAGCTGTTCTGGGGTGGGAAATGCCATAGTGTTTGCCCATGTTACTTGGCTTGGTCGTGCTTGAACACTCGGCAATCACTGTGGCGGGTGTGCTGCCATAGCTTTTTGGTTTGGTGGCTGTGGCAGGGCTTGGTCTGTCGCGGTCTGTCGCGGGTGTGGTGTGTTCACGCTGTGCCGTAGACTTCCTGTCTGTGATGACGTCGTTAACCAGTAGCAGTTCTTTAAGCCCCAGTAAGCAATCCCTCCGGGGTGCTTCGCGTTGTGCCCGGAGTGGCGTGGTGGTGCTGGCGGCATCTGCTGTTGTGTTGTCGGCGTGTGACATTGCGCCGGAGCGCGCCCCGGATCCCACTTTGGCGATTCTGGGAACGTATGCGCTGGCTGATGCGGAGGCGTTGCAGGCCAAACGCCCGGATTTAGCAGCGATTGCGCAGCGTCAGGCCGATGCTTTCTTTGGCGAGGCCGAGCGTTTGTGCGGTACGGATTCCTCCGGCACCGTTATTGCTTCTTGTGCTCCGGTGCGCCCCAGCCAGGAGGAGATTTCTCAGTTGGGGAAGAACATCTCGGGTGAGCCTGAGGCGATCATGGCGAATGCGGCCACACGCATCGTGGATAATTCTGCTGCCTTGGAGAAGTCTTCGATGCCGCTGGTGGTGCGCCTGTATGCCGAGGATGTGATGCTCGGCGGGCAGCAGCCGGTGTTGGATTCTTCCTTTGAGCTTTCTGACCAGGCTGATGTGTTGTCCGCGAAGGATGCGCTGTCGTATGTGTATTCCGTGTTGTATGGGTTGACGGTGGCGGAGGCCTATGCGGAGCCGGGGTTGAAGGAGCAGATTGCGGCTTCGATTGGTGAGCACCGTGAGGTGGCGGCCGATATGACTGAGGTGTTGCAGAAGGCTCCGGGGTTGTCGGCGGTGGATATTCCGGTGGAGGCTGCAGGCTATGAGTTCACGGAGTTTCCGACCCCGGTGGATTCTGGTACGGCGTTGTCTGCCACGGAGCTGGCACACACGAACGAGGTTTTGATGTGGTTTACGCAGGCTGCTGAGGCTGATTCGCCGGCGTGGCGTCGTTATGCGCTGCAGCAGTCGGGCCGGGCGACGTTGGCGTCGGTGCCTTATGTTGATGCCCGTGGCACCCGCCCTTGGGAGGCGTCGTTTGTGCAGTACGAGATTCCGGCAGCCACAGCTGCTGCAGAGCCTGCCGCCGAGTAAGAGGTGTTGTTCACCGGTGTGCTTCAACGCACCCCGGTCAGTTCAAAGCGCCGCAGCCCCTATCGTTGTGTTGGGGGTTGCGGCGCTTTGCCGTGTGCGACGGCGTGGGTGACTTGTGGGTTGTGGTTTATGGAGTCAGGCTTTTTGGATCTGCTGCCATTCGGGCTTGTTGTCGTAGGCGTAGCGGTAGTAGCGGGCCAGTTTGAGTTTGGAGGCCGCGGCTTCGTCGACGATGACGGTGGCGTGGGGGTGCAGCTGCAGGATGCTGGCGGGGCATACGGCGGCTACTGGGCCTTCGACGGTGTCGGCGATGGCTTGGGCTTTGCCTTCCCCGGTGGCGAGCAGCAGCAGGTGGCGGGCTTCGCTGATGGTGCCCAGCCCCTGGGTCAACACGTGGATGGGCACGTCTTCGGGGGAGCCGAAAAAGCGCGCGTTGTCCTTGATGGTTTGGGGGTGCAGGGTCTTCAAGCGGGTGCGCGACACCAGGGAGGAGCCGGGCTCGTTGAATCCGATGTGGCCGTCGGTGCCGATGCCCAGCAGCTGCAGGTCAATTCCACCGGCTTCTTTGATCGCGTCGTCGTAGGCGCGACCAGCCTCAGAGGGGTTTTCGCTCATACCGTTGGGGGAATGCACCCGGTTGTCATCGATGTCGATGTGGGAGGTCAGTTCGCGTCGGATGGTGCGGTAGTAGGACTGCTCGTGATCGCGGTCGAGCCCCACGTATTCATCCAACAGGAAGGCCTGGTGGTTTTTGAAGGACAACTCCCCCGCCTCGTAGCGGCGGATGAGTTCCTTGTAGGTGGCGACCGGGGTGGACCCGGTGGCTAGCCCAAGGGTGCAGGTATCGCGCGTGATGTAGGTGGCGAAAAGGTCGGCAGCGGTGCGCGCGACAGCCTCGGCGTCGGGGCAGATAATGACTTCCACGAAAAACTCTCCTTGACGTGTAGTTGTCGGTGTCGAATGGTGGTGCTATTTCGCGGCTTCGACTGCGGTGGCGAACTGCTTGGTGACGAAGGATACGTCGGTGATTGCGGTTCCGATGATGCAGGTGTCGGCGCCGAGGCGCATGGCTTCCGCGGCCAGTTCCGGGGTGTGGTAGCGGCCTTCTGCCGATAGCAGGGGTTGGGCACCGATGGCTTTGCGGATCTCGATGACCAATTCCAGGTCGGGCCCTGGGGTCTTGGGGCGGTCCTCGGTGTAGCCAGCCAGGGTGGTGGAGATGATGTCTGCCCCATCGCGGTGAGCGGCCACGGCTTCCTCCAGGGTGGCGATGTCGGCCATGATCAGCTTGCCTTCCTCGTGGACGGCGGTCACCATGTCGGCGAAACTGGAGCCGTCGGGCCGGGGGCGCAACGTGGCGTCGACGGCAACCACGTCGGCGCCGGCCTGGGCAACAGCGCGGGCGGAAGCAACGGTGGGCGTGATGTAGACGCCGGTGTCGCCTTCCTTGGTCAAACCGATGACGGGAACCTTCACCGCTTGGGCAACGGCCTTGATGTCGTCGAGACCGCCGTAGCCGCCGCAGCGGATGGCGCTCGCGCCGCCGGCTTCGGCTGCGGCTGCCAGGTGGGCGATGGTGTTGGTGTCGCGCAAGGGGTGCCCGTCGGGTGCCTGGGCGGACACAATCAGTGTGCCCTGGACTTGGGAACGGAACTGAGCGAGGTTCATGGTGGGATTCTCTTTTCGTTTAAGGGGCCGTCGGTGCGCACTGCCCCGATGGCAGGTGGTGGGGTGCCGTGCGGGATCGCACCGGCCCGCGCGCGAGCTGGTCGCGCAGACAAAAGCTGTTATGCACTTGTGGGCGATGACGGGATTTTTTGGGCGTTTTCCTCACCGCCACCGCGAAACATCAGATGTTTACTACTGTAGTCCTTTTTGCCCGGGCTGCGACGCAGAAACCTTTCCACCCGCATTCACCGCCGCGCGCCAACATGACTATCCGTTGTCGCGCACTGCCTGGGCAGCCAGCACCGCAGCACCCACCAGCGGGGCATCGGTGCGCAAATTGGCCACCACGAGGGGAATATCGGCCAATGCCGGCAGCAAGTTTTCGGATAAGCCTCGCCGCAAAGGTTCCTCAATGACAGTCCCCAGGGTGCCTACTCCCCCACCCAGGATGACCGCGTCGGCATCAAGGGCTGCAAGCAGACCCGCAAGCCCCCGGCCCACGCAGTACATGCGCTCGGTAATCACCTCGACCGCGAGCCGGTCGCCTGCGTGATAGCGCTCCATCACCGCCGGCAACGCCAACGCCTCAGGCGAAAGCCCCTGGGCGCGACAATACGCGACCGAAAGCTTCGGCCCGGCACCAACCTCTTCCAAGGTGGAGTACCGGCCTTGAGGATCCGGGCAGGGCGCGTAGGCAATTTCACCGCGACTGTGGTGCGGGGAATCCTGCAGGAGACCATCACGAATGATGGCTCCGCCGATGCCAGTACCAATGCTGACAAACAACACCTCGGTGAAATTGCGACCAGCACCGAAAGTCGCCTCCCCCAGGCCCATCACTCGCACATCGTTCTGGATGGCTACTGGCAGCCCGGTCGCTTCCCTGATGGTGGCCGACAAATCAGTGCCCGCCCAGCCAGGCATGGTGGGTCCTGCGTAAACAATGCGGCCGGCCTTTGGGTCAACCACACCTGGTGCGCCGATACCAATAGCGATCGGGTCCAAGCCTTTGGCCCGGGCCGATGCGATCGCATCCTTTACCGCGACAAGCACTTCAGACAAGACGATGTCTGCCCCTTCTTTGGCGCGGGTCGGCCGGGTTTGGCGAAAAAGAATCGAGGTGGGTTCCACGGCAGCAACCACGCCGGAGGCGATCTTGGTGCCTCCAATATCAACAGCGATAAAGCAAGCTGATTCCCTAAAGTGGTCGAACAAGCCTGAGCGTTTGGTCATTGCCAGATCTCCTCAAAAATCGCAAAGGTGGGGAAAGCAAAAGGACGAGTTTCGCCAACACATATTCCAATGGTTGTGATTGACACTGAGCGAAACTCGTCTCTTCACGGAGTAGGACTCACAAATCAGCGATCAATCTTTGCTTCATCAACGATCGCGTGAATTTGTGCCAGCTCATCGTTGTTCAACGGGGTGTGCGGCGGGGCCATACGGCCATCGGCGAAGACACCGAGGTGCACCAGGGCAGCCTTGAAAGCGCCCAAACCGGCCGAGGATCCACCCATACGGGCGCCGTCACCGACGAAGACGATGCGGAAAAGCTTGTTGAGGCGTTCCTGCTCTGCACGAGCTGCGAGGAAATCACCAGCGGCAGCAGCTCGCGCCAAGCGGACGTAACCTGCCGGGTCAACGTTGCCCAAACCGGGGACGACGCCATCGGCGCCGAAGAAGTAGTTCAGATCAACAGTGGTTTCCGAACCGGTCAAAACCTTGAAATCGGTCAGGCCGCGCGCGTTGCGGGCCTCAATCAACGAACGGGCAGCGCCGTCGATACCACTGGAATCCTTCACGCCACTGATCACGCCCTCCTCAGCCAGCTGCAATAGCAGCCCTTCAGACAGGGTGACATGCACACTCACCGGAATCTGGTAGGCGTACAGCGGAAGCTGCGGAGCCATGTCATGAATCATGCGGAAGTGGGTCAGGATCTCATTGGGGTGAGTGCGCACATAAAACGGTGCGGTTGCCACCAAACCGGACGCCCCCAACTCGACGGCATCGGCAACGTGCTCAGCAACGCGCGGGGTGGTGGTGTCGATGACACCAGCGATCACCGGGACGCGGCCGCGAGCAGCCTTGACCACAGTGTCGATCACCACGCGACGCTGCGCGCGAGTAAGGAAAACAACTTCAGCGGAGGAGCCGAGAACAAATAGCCCGTCGACGCCAGCCTCAATCATGCGCTCTGCCTGCTTAGCAAGCGTCGCCTCATCCACGGTGTAGTCGGCGGTGAAGGGCGTGAGAACGGGGGGAATAACGCCGGTAAATGCGGGAGCAGCCATTTCTAGCAGCGTCCTTTCTTTTTTAAACCACTTGCCCCTTCGGCCACCCTCAAAGACAAACGGGCCAAACTGGGGAAATGGTAAATGATGGAAATCGCACTTGGTGCGAACTGAACTGTCCAACATTCAAGCCACAAAGAACTCGAATTCAACAGAGTTGGAAACATCAGACATCTGATGTTTCTTTATGATTTGAGAATACAAGAAACCGGCCCCACCCCCACAGGCCCAGGGGCCCAAAAAGCACATCACCCGACCGATAGCGCAAAGCCGTGAAGAAAACTGGCTGGCAGTGGCGAAAAAACTTTAATTATGTTTTGTGTCACATCCGCCGCGGCGTTGTGACCAAACATTCAATGTTTATTAATTTTCGCTTACCGCACACCAATAGTCCACACGGCTATGCACTCTGAGCTATTACCCCAAATGTGCTTCTTCCACATCGACCGGCGCCCGCGCCGCCAAAGCACGAACCTCCGTATCGGTCATGTTGGGAGCCAAGGGGTGGTGGCACGCCACCAAGTGGGCGTGAGTACCATCGGGCACACTCGCCAAATCCGGCATCGACTGTGCACAATCGTCCGAGGCAGACCAGCAGCGAGTACGGAAAGGACAACCGCTGGGAGGATTCACCGCACTGGGCACACGTCCCTGCAGCGGAATCGGATCCGCGTCACGAATCAGCGATGGAGCCGCGGAGAACAATGCGCGGGTGTACGGATTCCGTCCGCCCTCAGGCAGCGTGGAGGCTGGAGTGCGTTCCAGGATGCGACCGAGATACATCGTGGCAATGTTGTCCGAAATACGCTTCACGGTGGAGATATCGTGGGAGATAAACACCATCGTCAGATCCATTTCCTCCTTCAATTCCAGCAGGAGGTTGAGAATCTGGGCGCGCACCGACACATCCAGCGCGGACGTTGGTTCATCCGCGATCAAAATGTCAGGACGCACCGCCAAAGCACGGGCAATAGCCACACGCTGGCGCTGACCACCAGACAACTGCGCCGGCAAAGCGCTGGCGGTACTGCGGGGCAGACCCACCTTTTCCAGCAGATCCAGGGCGCGTTCTTGACGCTCCTTGGAGCTACCGACCTTGTGCACATCCAAAGGGTCACGCACGATGTCGAGCACCGGCATGCGACGGTTCAACGCGGTGGAAGGATCCTGGAAAATCATCGACACGCGCGAGCCCAAGAAATTGCGCTTCTTTCGGCCGCGCAACTTGGTCACGTCGACACCGTCGATAAAGACGGAACCATTGGTGGCGTCTTGCAGACCGACGAGCACCTTGCCGAGGGTGGACTTACCGCAACCAGATTCGCCCACCACACCAAGGGTCTCGCCCTTAGCGATGGATAGGTTCACATCCCGGTTGGCGAATAGTTGCGAGGCGGCAAAGCCTTTGCCCTGCACCTTGTGGATGACGTCCATGTGTTCCACACGGACGAGTTCTTCGCCGCGGGCGACCTGTGCGGTTTCGTTGATGATGTTTTTTGCACTGCTCATCGCTTACACCTGCTTTGCTTCCGCGACCTGCGTCGCAGGCTCCGGGTAGTGGCACGCAACCTGGTGGTTGTCCGCTCCAGTGATGGCGGGGAACTCTGCCGCGCACTTCGTGGTGGCCAGGGGGCAGCGGCCAGCGAAACGACAGCCAGCCGGGAACTCCGACGGCGGGGGAACCGTGCCAGGGATCTGGCTCAGCACATCAGCGTGGTGCTCCACCGACAGCACGGAAGCCAACAGGCCACGGCTGTAGTGGTGGCGCGGGTTGCCAATCACTTCTGCGGTATCGCCGGTTTCGCAAATGCGACCGCCGTACAGCACAGCCACCCGGTCGGCGGTATCCGCCACCAAAGCCAGGTCGTGGGACACCAGAATCAGCGCGAAGCCGAGCTTCTTTTGCAGATCAACCAGCAGCTCAATCACCTGTGCCTGAACCGTCACGTCCAGGGCGGTGGTCGGCTCGTCGGCGATGATCAGCGAGGGGTCACGGCTCAGCGCCATAGCGATCACGACACGCTGACGCTGACCACCGGACAACTCGTGCGGGTAGGAGTTCAAAATGCGCTCCGGAGGCAAGCCCACCAGCTGCATGAGCTCTTCTTTTCCGCGGGTGCCACCACGCTTGATCAACTGGTCAAGCTGAGCACTAATCTTCATCGAGGGGTTCAGTGCGCCCAAGGCATCCTGGTAAATCATCGCGATCTCGCGACCCAAAATATTTTGGCGCTGCTTCAACGTCAGGTCTGTGATGTCTCGACCGTTGAACACGACCTTGCCCGTGACCTTCGCGGTGGAAGCCTGCAGACCCATGATCGTCAAGGTGGTCAAAGACTTACCGGAACCCGATTCGCCGACCAGGCCGAAGATCTCGCCGCGGCGAACGGAGAAGCTCACGTCGTGAACCACATTGGTATCGCCGTAGCGTGCGGGGAAACCGATGGAAAGATTTTGTACATCGATCACGGTGTCCGAATCGGGAACAACGCGGGCGTTGGCGGCGATGCGCTTGCCGGCCAGATCCACGCCGGGAACCTCAAAGGTGGTTCCTTCCGGCTTTTCGGTCAGCTCACGTACCTTGGTGTCGGCCACCGATGCGCTGCCGGCCTTCGAAGCGCCGGCCGAAGCCCACGCGTCGGAAATACCCTCAGCGACAATGTTCAGGGCCAGCACCGTAGCCAGGATCAGCATGCCAGGCCAGAAGGTAGCCCACCAGGCACCGGCGGCAACCAGTTCCTTACCGTCGTTAATGACAGAACCCCAGGATGGGTTCGGGGGCTGAATGCCCGCGCCCAGGAAGGACAGCGATGCCTCGAAAACGATGGCATCTGCCACCATGACGGTGGCGAACACCAGCACCGGGGCGGCAATGTTGCGGGCGACGTGCTTAATAAGAATGTGGGGTTTGGTGGCGCCGAGAACCCGTTCAGCGGCCACATAGTCTTCCGAGTATTGCGCCATCACGTTGGCACGAACCACACGCGCAACGGAAGGGGTGTACAGGAAGGCGATGGTAACGACGATGACGCCAATCGAGTTACCGAAGACGGTCACCAAGACGGCTGCCAGCGCAATACCGGGGAACGCCATAATGACGTCCAAGGTGCGCATGACGAACTCGTCGACGTATTTGTGGCTGGTGCCGGCGATGGAGCCCAGAATGGATCCTGCAATCAGCGCCAGGCCAGTAGCACCGAAACCAATGATCAGCGACCAGCGGGTGCCGACAAGGAGTCGGGAGAAAACGTCTCGGCCGAGGGAGTCGCCGCCCATGAGCATTTCGGAGTTCGGCGGGTTACCGGGGGCGCCGACAAACTCGAGGGGGCCGAAGGGCGCCAGTTGGCGACCGAAGAATCCAACGAACACAACGATGGCCACGAAGGTGAACGCAATGATGGTGGGAACGTTGGGACGTTTGAAGCTGACCTTTTTGCTAGACAGCCTATTGGCAAGGTTCTTTCGCATTAGTGACCACTCCTCATGCGGGGGTTCACGACCGCGTACAGGATGTCAACGATGAGGTTGACGACCATGAACACGAGGGCGATGGTGAGCACGGCGCCTTGCACCAGGTTGGTGTCGCCGGTGGTGACGGCACGCAGGATCACAGATCCCATGCCGGGGATGGTGAAGATGGCTTCGACCACCACGGTGCCACCGATGAGCATGCCGATACGCAGGCCCAGCACGGTCAGGGGGTTAATGAGCGCATTGCGCATCACATTTTTTGCGACAACCACCGGGTAGGGCACGCCCGACCCGACCGCAGTGCGCACATAATCGCGGTCGAGTTCTTCCACCACGGAGGTACGCACGATACGGGTCAGGGAGGCGGCGACCACCACCGCGACCGACACGGCCGGCATGATGATGGACTTTGCCCATGCCTCGGGGTTGACGCTCAGTGGCACGAAGCCACCGGAGGGCAGCCAGCCCAGTCCGACGGAGAACTGCTGGATCATGAGGATCGCAAGCCAGAAAGTCGGAAGGCTGACGCCCAGAAGGCTCACCAGGCGGATGACTTGATCCACCCAGCGATCCCGGTAGAGGGCAGCGATGGTGCCGAGGATCACGGACGTGATAACTGCAATAAGCAGACCCACACCGGCAATTTGTGCGGTGATGGGCAACGCGCCCTTAATAACCTCGCCAACATCCTTTTGCGGCGGCAATGTGTGCCCAAAATCCAAGTGAGTCAGATTTTTCAACATGGTCACATAGCGCACCGCGACCGGGTCATTAAGACCGTTAGCTTCGCGGAAAGCGTCGAGTTGTGCTTCCGAAGCCGCATCGCCCAAGGCGGAGCGGGCCGGATCGACGGGAGAAAACTCCATCACGACGAATACGAGCAATGTGACGCCCAAAAACATGGGCACCATGAGGGCGATTCGCCGCAGGATGAGTTTGATCATCGCTGCCATGGCGGGACTAGACCTTCTTTACGTTGAGGAAGACGAGAGCGTTAGACGGGGACGGCTTGAAGCCTTCGATCTGCTTCTCGTTCCATGCGGTGATGTTCTTGACGTGGAACAGCGGGTACAGCGGCACCTGCTGTGCAACAGCGTCGAACACTTCCTTGTACAGTGCTTCGCGCTTGGAGTCGTCCTGCTCCTGGGAAGCCTCGTCCAGCTTGCCCTTGATGATGTTGAACTCCGGGTCCTGAGCGAAGCGAGCACGGTCGCCCATCCAGGTGTCGGAAGCGTAGTACCAACGCAGCAGCAGGTCGGCGGAGGAACCGTAGATGGACGGGTCACCGGAGGCCAGCAGGGCGCGGAACTTATCGCTAGGCACCTCGTTCTGGTACACCGCGGCGGAAGCCAGGGTGTTCAGGGTGACGTTGACGCCGATTTCCTTCCAGTTGGACTGGATGATCGGGCCGGCAGCCTTGACGAAAGCGACGTCGGTGGTGACCAGCTCGAAGTCGAGGCTGTCCACACCAGCTTCCTTCAGCAGGGACTTTGCCTTGTCCGGATCGTGGGAGTAAACCGTGGAGGCCTTCTGGTAGGACGGGTTTGCGTCATCCAGGTAGCAGGTGGCCGGGGTGGCGAAGCCGTTGGCTGCGACCTTGACGATCTGCTCCATGTCCAGTGCGTAGAACAGAGCCTGACGGACGCGCACGTCGTCGAAGGGCTTTGCGGAGCAGTTGAACATCAGGAAGGCCAGGTTGAAGCCCTGCTCGTCAGCCACGGTAGCGGTGGACTTGACGGTGTCAACGTTGAGGAACGGAACGTTTTGAATGGCGTCAGCGGAGCCGGACTGCAGCGCGGACACGCGGGCAGAACCCTCGGTGGAGCAGTTCCAGGTCAGCTTGTCGGCGTATGCCTTCTGGGAGCCGTTGTAGCCGTCGAACTTCTCCATGACGACCAGTGCGGACTCGGCAGAAACCAGCTTGTAGGGGCCGGAACCGATCGGCTTTGCCTTGAACTCCTCAAGCTTGTCGGCAGTGTCGGTCAGTGCCTTCGGCACCACCTTGACGACGGTGATCAGCTCGAGGAAGTCTGCGTAGGGGTAGTGCAGAGTAAAGCGAACCTTCTTGTCGTCGACTGCTTCGACCTCCTTAAGGAAGGCCAGGAACGGAGCCAGCAGGGACTTGGTTTCCGGATCCAAGACACGCTTGAACGACCACACGACGTCCTCGGTGGTCACCGGGTTGCCGTCCTGGAAGACAGCGCCGTCGCGCAGCTCTGCTTCCCAGGTGGTGTCGTCAACCTGCTTGGGCATTTCCTTTGCCAGCGCAGCATAAGGCTTGCGGTCGGCAGCAGACAGGTCGGTGATGCCTTCCATGATGTGCCAGATGGCAGGCACGCCAACGGCGGAAGAAGCCTGTGCCGGGTCAAAGGAGCCGGAAAGGGAGAACGCGTAGAAAGCGGGGATCTCGCCGCCTTCCTTGCCTTCGCCGCCGGCGGCGGGCTTCGAATCAGAGTCGGACGAGCCGCCGCCACAGGCGGCGAGCAGGCTGGAGCCTGCGCCGACTACACCAACCGCGCCCAGGGCCTTCAAAAAGCTGCGGCGAGCAAGCGGGTTGGTGGGGATGAACTTCTCGGTGTTCGACATGTTGTCGACCTCCTTGTGTGAGGGACTTTGGGGGTTTTCACGCCGATACAAGTCGCACACAGTACACGCGCCGAAACATTTAGCGACCCTGCAAACGGTTTAGCAATCGGGTGAAAACGTGCGGTTCAGAAACAAACCGCCTCCGCGACCAAATATCAATTAGACATCTGATGTCGGTCATTTCCAGTCTTGCACAACAAAGGGCGTAATTCACACTCGTTGACGAAAGTGTTACCAAGCACAATCTACGGCCGAATGTAAAACATCAGACTTTTCCCGAGGAAAGCTATAAGATAGCCAATGGTGGCACCTTACCCACCCTTGCGGCACGGAACGACCATCCTGGAAGGAATCGATCATGAAAAATCAAGGACGCATCCCCAGGAAAACACTCGCAGAACAAATCAGGGACGAAATCACCGAATACATCATCCAAGAGGGCCTGGACGCAGGGGACCCCATCCCCACTGAAGCGCAGTTAGTTGAAATTACCGGCGCATCCAGGTCAAGTGTGCGCGAGGCCTTAAAGGTCATGGAAACCATGGGTATCGTCACCATTAAGCGAGGACATGGCACTTTCGTGGCCGACACCTCCCTGGATGCGTTGACTGCCCAGCTAAGCTTCGGCGCCCAACGCGGACTCCAGGACGGATGTACCGTGCTATTCGAAACCGTGCAACTACGCGAAATCCTTGAGCAGGGGCTCGCACGGCAACTCTGCATTATCCCCAACATTGACCTCACACCAGCCCGGATCGCTCTGCTCTCTATGCAACGAGACGCCGATGAACACGGAGACATTTCACCGGAACATGACCGAAGCTTCCACACCGGTCTCTACCAGTCCCTAGGCAACAGCCTGGTTACTCCCCTACTCGGCAGTTTCTTCGATGTCTATCAGACAGTCGACCTCGGCCCCGCCGGCACGGCACCCGCTTCAGAGTCGGTGCGCCGCCATGCTGACATCGTCAATGCCATCGAGGCCCGAGACGCTGACGCAGCTGCTTTCGCGGTAACTCGCCATTTCGACATCATTCGTCGACGCTTGTCGGAACACGTCTCATCAGCCACTAACAAGTAAAAACGGTGTGTGAGGTACTCAAGAGCACCTCACACACCGTTTCAGGTTCTAGCTACCGTCCAAAGCCCGTAACAGCAGCATCATAAATGTTATGGAGCATCAAAAGACGCTGGCTCAAATCAGCATCCTTCGGAACACAACACTTTGCTCCCAAGTAGGCAGCGCCATGAGCCAAAGACGCCCCCTCGATCACCTGCTGTGGAGTCATAAGGCTCGCAGACTCATCGGTAGACAGCGGTAGGTGACCATCGATCCACACCGGACCGTAAATCGTCTCCTCTGGGCTAGCACCACTAAACAGCACGCCAGCCAAGACACCCGAATCAGCAACATAGCGAATGTGCTCGTTGGGGGCTACATCACCCCTGCTGCCGACCGCAGAACGTCCCCAGTTCAGGGATACTTTCAGCCCCAGCTTTTTCGCGATCGCTACCTCATCCTCCAGGAAAAGGAAACCTTTCTCAGGTTGGTGATCGCGACCATTCGGATCACCATCAAGCACCTTTTCATCACAGTGCTCAATTACGATGTGGGCCTCATTCCAGTTCCAACTCTGGATTTCACGCAAAGACTCCTCGAAAAACTCCGGCTCACACAAATTGGTCGGAGCCGAATGAAGAGCAACGGCATCAAACAAGTGCCCAAACTTTCCTTCCATGTCCAAGACAGCGGCATTTAACTCACGAACGAAATCCATCGCTTTTTCGCGCCCCGTCTGGTCGGGGCTCGCCAATCCGAAGGTCGGATCATCCCAGACGTTAACCATGGTTCCTGGAATCGCCGTTACGACGCTGTGCACAAACCGATCTTGCATAAGTGATCCGAGGAAATCCCTCGAGGCAGAATCTCTCATTTGCCCGGGGAAGGGAACCTCCAAACCCGCGACCCATCCGCTTTGCGCCAGGAGGTCGTAGTACTGCCTTTGTCCATCGTCGTCCTGAGGCTGCGATGCATACGCACCCACTACAAACGGAACGTTCAAACCTTTTTCGGTCATTTCTTATCCTTTCTGGACAGATTTAGGTGTTGAAAAGACGGAATCCCCTTGCCATCGCTTTGACACTTCCGCGACATTCAAGGGGATCCTCACATCTAATGCAATCTGTTTTGAGCCGCTAGGGCCTACTCAACAGCATTGATAATTTCGTCGTTTCCATCTTCGGGTCGAACTGCAGATGGATCAACCATGTGCTGCAACTTCTTCGGAAGGTTCAGGCCGATGGAAGCAATCACGATGCCTGCGAAGCCCACCGAAAGAACTGCAAGCGCACCACCAAGGGACCAGTGGCCCGCAATTGCCGCACCCAAGACAGGGCCAACGGCGCCACCGAGCGCACCGACGTTGTAGCAGAATCCAAGACCCGCAGCACGACGCTCAACCGGGAAGTAGGAAGAAACCCACTTGGGAAGCAGGCCGGACACACCCTGCCCAAACATCTGGTTAAAGAACAGCAACGCTGCAACCAATGCGACCCACTTACCGTTTTGCATGAACAGCGGGAATACCAGAATCTGGGAGATGATCAAGGACAATGCGTACCAACGTCGCATACCGAACTTGTCGCCCATGAAGCCTGCGGTGATGTAGCCAAGGGCGTTACCCAGGCCAGCAAAAGTAATCACACTAGAGACAGTTCCCGGATCCATTCCGACGTCCTTCAGGTAGGTCGGAAGAAGACCCTGAATAGGCCAGGTGTACATGAAGGAAGCAAAGATCGTGACCATAATCGCCACGCCGACAACCCAGCGCTTCGGATCGAACTGGTAGATGAAGGCGATAAAGATCGCAGCGCAAATCACACCGAATGCAGCAATAAGGTAACCGGGCACCGCAAGCTCGGAGAAGATTACGAGCAAAAGAATTGCAGCAACAACGACTCCGGCGATGTTCAGGGCCTTACGAGGGCCACCGAACAGGATATTGAGCATGTCATTGTTCTCGGTCTGGACCTCATTCTTCTTCTGCTCCCAGTCCGTTGCCTCAGGCAAGCTCTTTCGCATGTAAATAGCGACCACGATCGGGATGATGCCAGTCAGGAAGAGAGCGCGCCATCCCCAACCCGGGTGCCAAGCCTCGACAGCGGCAGTCAAGTGCTGGTTGACCTGAGCCGCCAGAATCACGCCGAACGCGAAACCAGACAGCAGGAAGCCGGATGCCTTGTTACGCATGTGCTTGGGCCAAGACTCAATAACGTAGGTTGCCGAGGAAGAGTATTCTCCGGCCATTGCAAAACCGATAACCAGGCGGCAAACGAAAAGCACGAAGAACCCTGGAGCGAAAGCCATCACGATTGAGCCAGCAGCGAACATGAAGATCGAGATGACCATCGCTGGTTTACGACCAATCTTGTCCGCCAGTGCTCCGAGGATTAGGCCACCCATCCAGCGCGAAACGAATGCAGCAGAAACGAGGGATGCTGCCTGCACCAGAGTCAGTCCGAAAGCATCGCGAATGGCAGGAAGCGCGAATGAGATGAGGACAAAGTCATAACCGTCAAGCAGGACGCCGAGCCATGCTGCGAAAAATGCCTTCCACTTTTCTCGTGACAGCTGCTTGTACCAGGGGAGGCTCATATCCACTTCGTGTGGATCATTTTTTGTTTTCAAGAGTTCAAAACTTTCTGTGAATGATTTTTGGGGTGTGCTTCAGAATTCACTAGGCCATGCAGCCTCGCTCTACCCAATCAATTGGAACCTGGGCGTAGTAGATTCCGTCCCATTCCATTTCCCACAGGATTCCAACCTGGTTATCGTCGAGCTTTGCCATTGAGGAGTACACATAAGTGTCAGGGCGGAATACTCGGTTCTTCTCCCAGGTTTCGCCGCCGTCACGCGACAAGCGGAGAACTCCCCTGCCTCGCTCATTCCTTCTTCCAGAATCCCCCGGGAATCTGCGGCTGGCATTGGAGAACAAAATTTCTCTCCCACCCAGAGAAATGCAATTCGGCTGCGAGAAAATATCCGGAATAGAGGAGATTTGGACTGGTTTGGTCCAGGTGTCACCATCGTCGTCGCTGATCGAGTGGAGAACCTTTGGTCCCAGATTTCGCATGAACATGTGAACCTTGCCGTCAGAAGTCTGACAGATCGTAGCTTCATGCGCCGCGCGGTTGCGGTCATTCATGCTCGAAAGGTCCAGATCACCATTCGGGGATCCGCCAAAGCTCCAACTATCTCCGCCATCGTCCGACACTAGGACACCTGCGCTGTAGACATTTGCGCTGGAACGGGTGTTGTTGAAGTAGACGGGCACAAGGATTCGCCCAGATTCGAGCTGAATTGCGGAACCAGGACCTGTTCCAAGAAACTTCATCCACTCTTTTTTGACCTCGAAAGTCACATCCCGTGGCTCCGACCAGGTGGCGCCATCATCGGCGCTTTGGACAATCGTCATATATGACGTTCGAAGCTCCTTGAGAGGACCATCGCCAAGGTAAATGTTTCCGACTTTTCGACCAGACTGAAGTAACGTCCCATCTGACTCGACTTCAAAGTCTGTGCCTTCGACCTTGCCGTCACGGCCAACGGTGTATTTTTCACCGTTTTTGCCGAAAACTAACTTCCGACCTTTTTCGTCATGACCTGTACCAGCCGAGGCATTCGCTTGTCCCCCGCCACCGGGAAAGCGATCAACCATGATCGTGATTTTTCCGGTTTTCCGGTCTTGCACCATCGCGGTATCGATAACCGACGCGCCCTGGCGGCCCTGACCTGGCTGAGAAATGACTACTTCACAATCTGACCAAGTTTTACCACCGTCAAGGCTCCGACGCATCGCCGTTTGAATATGGTTGGGGCTGTCGTAGGGATTGCTCGTCCGTTGGTCAGCACAGGCGATAAGGACGCCACTTTGTGTCTGCAAAAGCGACGGAATTCGGTAGCTAGCCGAACCTGCATAGCCACGATCGAAAAGGGCCACAGAAGAAATGATGGGTTCGTTCGATAGCTGCGCTACCTGTTGCCAGGTGAAAGGCTGGTTGTAAATAGCTGCACGGTGGATGATGCCATCGAGCTTCCATTCTTCACCATGCACGTCCTTGTTGCCGCCCAGCCACAGACCGTTGGCTTGACCAAGTGAGGCTACGAAGTCGGGATTGGAATGACGCTCAACTTCACTTCCATCTGCATAAACGACCGATCCATATCGTGAGGTCGTCAGACATACGGAGTGTTTGGCACCATCTGCCCATTGGCCCGCCACTGTGAACTTCATCGAATTCTTGTTGGAGACCCGATGCTCCACGACCAAGGCGCCTTTATTCAAGGCCAAAGTAAGGTCTGTCGCGTCGGCTTTTTCGTCTCCGATGCTGATTAACGAAACAACGTTTTGGTCGGTCGTTGAGAATTCAACAAAAACCGTTCCTTCAACAAGCTGCGCTACGTCACCTAGGTCCGCGATCCTGTTTTCGAGTTTTACATCGGGAGAGCATTTCGTAGCCTCATTCCACTCCGCCAAAGCCTCAGGCAAAGTGCTCAGCTTCGAAATCTCCTGATCTGTTAGAGAACGGGAGAATGTCTGAATGTCTGAAATCGTGCCTGCAAAATCTCCGCCGCCAGCAACAAGTTCATCTGCCACCATGCGATCTTCGAATAACCGCGTCGTAGCGTGGGCAAATTGTCCATCTAGGAAAATTTCTGTGCCCTGTTCGCTCGTACGCAAGGCAACACAGTGCGTCCCCCGATCAAGGTGGGCGCGACGGTCACTCGCTACCGGGTACCTAAACGCATCGTCAGCGCTGGCTTTGAGATGCCCATCAAGTAATTCAACGCCGAATACCACCTCACCACCCTTGCGCGCGGTGACTAGAGACCCATTTGCTTCCGAATCCGGTTGATAGCGGAATGCAAGGGTTGCTTCCTTTTCGCTGCTTAACGCACTCAGGAATTCTGCCAGGGATTTTTGCTCGCCTTTAGCAATGCGAAACTCACCCGATGCAATTGCGCCTAGAGCAGGCTTCTCATCGGCAGATGCTGGCAGCCAGCGGGACGGCAGCGCCATGGCTGCGGTAGCACCAGCAAAACCTTTGAGGATCGTTCTACGACTAATCTTCATTGTTCAACCAATCTCTAGGAAATCGTGGAACGAGACTCAGTGAGCCATGCGATGGGAAGACGTGTGAGGAACAATCCCTGGGTTTCACGTTCCCACAGCAAAGCGATGTCACCGTCGGGCAGTTGTGCCATGCACTGGTAGACGTAGTGGCGAGGATTGAAGACCTTATTGTGTGGCCAGGTCTTTCCATCGTCGAAACTCAGACGGAGGACTCCACAACCGCGAAACGGCAACATGCGACTGGCGTTCGCAAAAACAATCGCAGAATCAACGCCCCGCTTCTGAGCTGTGACGGGATCTAGAGTGATACGAATGCAGTTCGGCTGGGAAAAAATCTCGGTGAGCTGCTCGACATAGTCGACTGGGCCCCAGGTTTCTCCATGATCTTGGCTGACAGAGTGCGCCACCCTGCCGGACGGGTGCTGGTTGCGCATATACACATGCACCGACCCGTCGGAACCTTCAACCAACGCAGATTCGTGGAGGCTTCCACGGTCGTCGGTGAGATTGCGGGAGTGGATCTTCTCGCCAAACAACTCACGATTGTCGTTCGGGGATTCTCCCAGGTGCCAGGTTTTTCCACCATCGTCGGTGTAGATCACCGCACATGAGAAAGTGATGCCTTCCTCATGGTTGTAATAAACCGGGATGAGAATTCGGCCATTTGCCAACTGAATACCGTTTCCCGGGGATGTTCCGAAAAAGCGCATCCAATCGGCTTTCACCTGTGATGTGATGTCGATTGGATCGGACCAAGTCGCGCCATCGTCATCGCTGTAGATCATCTGGAGGTAGGAAGTTCGGGCAGTGAACAGCGATTCGTTCTTGTCGACCCCATATGCCAGGTAAATGTTGCCTCGAGGCTTGCCATTTTCCGTGACATTGCCTTCTTGATCGACTTCGAAGTCCGTGGATTCTCCATCCTGGGTTTCCACGCGCCCGTCTGCCTGGCGAACATAATGGTTCCCTGCACGATCGTGAAGTTCCTGTAGACCATCAACGGTGTAACCGGTACCAACTGCACAGTTAGGCTGTCCAATTCCACCGGGGAAATGATCGATGAGAACCAGAACTCGTCCGGTCTGCTTGTCTTGTACGAGAACGGAGTCGATGACGGATGCACCGAGTCGACCTTCTCCGGGGTAGGTGATCAGTGTTTGAACGTCCTCGAAGGTCTTTCCACCATCAAGGCTCCGCCGTAGAACAAAGTTAATATCATTCGGCGAATCATTTGCAATGGAAACGCGTTGATCCGCACCGGCAAGAACTACCCCAGATTCCAACGTCAACAGGCTAGGAATTCGATATGAGGCGCTTCCCTTGAGGCCAGTGTCAAAAAGAGTTTGGGTTTCCAATGGAGCAACACCGGCGAGACGCTTGACTTGGTGGTCGCTAAGTACGGTGCTGTAGATTGCCGCCGTTTGTGCCTCACCAAAAAGCCGCGATCCCTCAAGATTCATGCCGACGGTAACGCGACTGATGTCCCCGATCTGATCAAAAAATGCAGCACCCGGGGCCTGGCCGATCTGGTAGCCGTCAACGTAGAGGACGAGGGCACCCCTTCCGGAGGTCAGGATCACATCGTGCCAGCCACCGTCATCAAAATGTCCTGCACCGAAGACGCTTGCAATCGGCTTTTCCTGGCTAACACCCTCGAAGACTGTGTACTGAATTCCGCCGGCGGTGAGTTCGAGTTCAAGACGGCCGTTGGAACCTTGGGCAGCAATAATGGTTCCGCCTTGGCCAACACCGCGGGCACGAATGCGTGCTCGTAGTGCACCACGAGTCAAGCCGCCACAGCGACGAGCATCACGCTGTGAGAGTTCTGCTGCAGCGAACTCAACGAATGGCTCTGGAGCTACTGCTTCTGCTACTTGGGCGTGGGAAGTCAGTGGCGAATTGTAGATAGTGAATTTACGAATATCGAAGATTCCGGCTGGGTCGATGGAGATATCTTCGACCTCAAGCTGTTCGGTCCACACGTCGAGGCTTGTAGTGAAGGCTTCGTACCCGTCAACAAAAACGTGCGTGCCGAAGTCGTCGACAGTGATCCCAAGCGTGTGAAGTGTTCCGTCGTCCAAGCCGAGAGTGTCTTCAGCGTCAATATGACGCACTTGGTCTTTCGTTTTGGTGAATCCGTCAAGTCGCCCACCGGAGATCTCGAGCGAAAATAGCCCCTCATCACCGGTCATTGTTAGCAGTTCGCCGTCGACAGTTGCAGCGAAAGTCAAGATCAAGGATCCCCGTGCAGTTCGTGCACCAGCTTCCAATTTGATGCTGGTGGGCACTGGAGATGACGCAGTGACTATCGCGTCGATTTTTTCTGACATGTCTACCTCTCTAGGTTTCCGAGTTTCTCGGCGCAGTCCTTCAGTGCCGGAGCCAAAAAGCTAAAGGACTGATGTCTGATGTCTTGAAGCCAACTTAACCCTTCTACATATGCTGCGCAACACAACACAAAGCCACAAGAGTTTCAGGTCACAGTAGCAAACATTTGCAATAAAAGTTTCCCCATAGCACCAGGTCAAAGCAGTTTTTCAAAAGGTGCCCAACTCGAAAAAGTCCCAAGCATCCCAAAAGCTACCCCCACCACTACCCCCCAAAACGACCCCAAAGCGTCAAAAAACATCTGAATTGAAGCATATTGCCCACATACGGAATCAGACGACCGGGCGTCAGCCTGAAAAATTTTTCACCACGAATCAAAAACAAACAGGCATATTTCAAAACAAAAACAGGTATATGCAGGTTCAATTGAGCTGGAAGACAACCAGATTCAGGCTTACACTGCTGCGTTATCTAGCAAAATAAATCAACATGCCACGCGATCCGATGCAATCCTCCCCCGCTCGAACTCAGCAGGTTAATTGCCCCCATTGCTCTGATTAATCACCAACTCGCAGGCCAGGCCCCCTCGAAAATCTGCCCGATTCAACCTATAGAGTCGCTCACACACGACTCCACAGCCCCAGGTAGGCCCTGACACGACTAACGCCCCGGCAATCACACAGATCAACCGGGGCGTAAAGCCTTCACAGGGTGTTTCTACACAGCCAGGCGGGACACGATTGCCTCAACTGCGGAAGCAGCCTCGATTTCTTCAGTCTCAGCGCCGCGAACACGCAGCTCCATCTTTCCGTCAGCGAAGCTACGGCCCAAGATTGCAACCAAGGGCATGCCCAGCAGTTCAGCGTCCTTAAACTTCACGCCGGGGCTGACCTTCGGGCGATCGTCGAGCAGCACCTCAACGCCACGGGCGTCGAGCTGTTCAGCCAACTTTTCAGCGGCGTCAATGGCGGCCTGATCCTTGTTCGCGCACACCACATGGACCTGGTACGGGGCCACCGCAACGGGCCAGTTCAGTCCCTTTTCGTCGAGACGCTGCTCGGCGAGAACGGCCACCAGTCGAGAAACACCAATGCCGTAGGAGCCCATGGTCGGAACGGAGCGCTTGCCGTTTTCGTCCAGGAACTGCACGTCGAAAGCTTCGGTGTATTTGCGACCGAGCTGGAAGATGTGGCCGATTTCGATGCCTCGCTCCAGGGTCAGGGTGCCCTGCCCTTCCGGTGCGGGATCTCCCTCGCGAACCTCAGCGGCTTCGATGAATCCGTCCGGGGTGAAATCGCGACCGCACACCAGGTTCACCACGTGGGTTTCCGGGGCGTCGCCACCAGCAATCCAGCTGGTTCCCTTGACAATGCGGGGGTCGGCGTACACCTTGACCTCGTTGGCGGCCAGTGCGCGCGGGCCAACGTATCCCTTGGTCAAAAAGTCGCTGGTGGCGAAGTCCTTGTCGGAGGCCATCTCCACGGCGGCGGGCTCCAGCGAGGCCTCCAGGCGCTTGAAATCAACCTCACGGTCACCCGGAACGAGAATGCCGGCGAGTTCCGGTTCCTGGCCGGGCTCGGTAATTTTGACCACCACGCACTTCAAGGTGTCGGCTGCCGTCACCTCGTGCCCATCCATGGTGATACCGGTGGCATTGGCCCAATCCACCAGCGCCGCAATGGTTTCAGCGTTCGGCGAGTGGTGCTCTTCAGCTGCGGGCAGACCATCGATCTCGCGTTCCACACCGGGCTGGGTGACCACGGCTTCCACGTTGGCCGCGTAGTCGCCACCGGTGGCGGACACGAAGGTGTCTTCACCGTTGGGGCTGATCGCCAGGAATTCCTCCGACGCGGAGCCACCCATAGCGCCCGAGGTGGCGGCACAGATGGCGTACTTGACTCCCAGGCGATCGAAGACGTTCTGGTACGCCTGGCGGTGCAAGGCATAGGCCTCATCCAGACCGGCGTCGTCCATGTTGAAGGAGTAGGAGTCCTTCATCACGAATTCACGGCCACGCAGGATACCTGCACGGGGGCGTTCCTCATCGCGGTATTTCGTCTGGATCTGGTACAGGATGGCCGGCAGATCCTTGTAGGAGGAGTACATGTCCTTGACCAGGGTGGTGAACATTTCCTCGTGGGTGGGGCCGAGCAGGTAGTCGGCGTCCTTGCGGTCTTTCAGACGGAACAAGGCGTCGCCATACTCGGTCCATCGGCCGGTGACCTCGTAGGGTTCTTTCGGCAGCAGCGCGGGCAGGGAAATCTCCTGGCCACCGATGGCGTTCATTTCCTCACGAACAATGTCCTCAATCTTTCGCAGCACCCGCAGGCCGAGCGGCAGCCAGGAGTACACGCCGGGCGCGACGCGGCGGATGTAGCCGGCACGGACGAGGAGTTTGTGGCTAGGAACTTCGGCATCGGCGGGGTCTTCGCGCAGGGTGCGCAGGAAGAGTGTGGACATGCGTGTAATCATGGGGGTTGATTCTACCTGTCGGGGCGCCGGTGGTGTGTACTGCTCCCCCGGTTGTGGCGGTGTTCTATGGTGGGGTGCATGTTGATTGTGCTTGCTCCGTCTGAAACAAAGGCTGCTGGTGGTTCCGGCGCGCCGGTGGTTTTTGATGATCGTTGTGTGTTGTCTTTTCCTGAATTAAACGAGCGCCGCCATGCGATCGCTAAGGATTTGGTGGCTTTGTGCGCCGGGGACGTGGAAGCGGCGGCGCAGGCGTTGAAGGTGGGGCCGGCGAAATTCGGGGATGTGGAGGCAACCGCAGAGCTGCTGTCGGCACCGACGATGCCGGCGATTGAGCGCTACACGGGTGTGCAATACGACGCGTTGGACGCGGGAAGTTTGACTCAGGATCAACGCCAGTGTTTGGCGGTTGGTTCAGCGCTATTTGGCCTGGTGCGCGCCAATGATCCGATTCCCTTTTATCGCCTCTCCGGGGGTTCCAAGGTGCCAAGCGCCGACGGTTCGGTGCCGACGATGAAGGCACGGTGGGGTACCGCCATCACGGATGTTTTGTCGGCGGTCGCAGCCGATGAGCTTCTGGTCGACCTGCGCAGTGGCACCTACCAGCAGTTGGGAAAGGTCAAAGACGCAGTCACGGTGCGGGTGGAGTCGGAGTTTCCCGACGGCACCCGGAAAGTAGTCTCGCACTTCAACAAGCACTACAAGGGTCTGTTGGCGCGCGAGTTGGCACTATCCGGGGTGCAGTGTGCCTCGATGGATGAGGTGGCAGAGGTAGCTGCTGCAGCGGGGATGCGAGTGGAAGTGTCCTCGGGCAGCGAGTTGACGCTGGTGGTCCCGGCGTCATAGCTGTCAGTTTTTTCGGGAGTTCTTTTAGCGTGCAAAACCACGGGCCCCGAAGCTTCGCTTTAGGAGCCTGTGGTTTTGGTGGGTTTTATCCGCGTTGAGCGGCAGCTTCCGCACGCTTTCCTTCGGCGATGTCGACGGGGGTGAAAGTGATACGCCACAGGGCGATCATCACGATGGCCAGCGCGAGAGCAGCGCAGAGCAACAGGCTGGTGGTGTAGCCCTGCCCCAATGCCGCCTGCTGGGCTACGGTCAGGTGCTCACGGTCGAGCAAGGCAGTGGAGGTGCCAAGGATATTGCTAGTAGTGGCTTCCGCGACGGCGGTCACCGCAGCAAGCCCTAAGGGCCCACCGAGGGTTTGGCAAACCAAGGAGGTGGCGGTCAATGGGCCGACATCGGCCGGCTTAACACCAGCAACCACAGAAAGTGTCAGGGGAATAAGGACGATGCCAACACCAATGCCAATGACAAGAATGGGCAAAAGAAGATCCGGCCAATAGGTGGTGTGTTCGGTAAGAGTGGAACCGAACACGAAACCGCCGGCGAGAATAACTCCACCAATCGCAACGATGTAGCGGGGGCTGAGAATCTCCGCAGCTTTGCTGGCAATCGCACTTCCGGTGCCAAGGGCGAAAGCAAAAGGAATGAAAGCGAGGCCAGCTTTCAGCGGGCCATAGCCGAGAACCTCTTGTACAAATAAAGCGACTTGGACGGTCATAGCCATCAGCAGCGCCCCGGCGAGAAGCAGACAGATAAAAACCGCGGCGCGGGAACGGCTGGAGAACATACCAAGCGGCAGCACCGGGTTGGTAGCCCTTTTCTGCGAGGTAAAGAACATCACCAACAACACCACGCCCGCAATAAGCGAAGCAATCACCGCAAGCGTGAGCCCGCCGCCACCTTCGGCAAGACCAAAAACCAAAAGCGTGGAGGCGCCGGTGGCAAGCACCGCACCACGCACATCCAGCGCCATTTTTTCAGTCTCTTCAGCAGCCTGAAGTACACGTGCTCCAACGAGGACAATCAGTGCACCAATCGGAACGTTGATAAGAAAAATCCACCGCCAGCTAGCTTCAGTCAATGCACCACCGATCACAAGCCCGAGCACGCTGCCCAGTCCAGTCATCATGGCGAAAACGCTAAAAGCCTGGTTGCGAGGCTTACCGGGAGCGAAAGTCACCACAATTAAAGCCATGGCAGTGGGACTAGCGATAGCCGCCCCAATGCCCTGAACGACACGGGCTGCCAGCAGCACCGCCGGGGTGGTAGCTAAACCACACGCCAAAGAGGCGAAAGTAAACAGCGCAACCCCAGTGAGAAAGACTTTCTTACGGCCAAACACATCACCAATGCGCCCGCCCAACAACAACAGACCACCGTAGGCCAGCGCATAGGCCGTAACCACCCAGCTACGCAACCCATCGCTCAACCCCAATTCGACCTGGATGCGAGCCAGAGCAAGATTGACGACAGTGCCATCCAACACCACCATCAATTGGAGCGCCGACAACACCGCCAAAGGCCAGCCAAGTGCGCTGCGTGGTGAACTCATAGGCCAGCAACCTCACCGATAACGATCACAGCAGGCGGGGCAATGCTCTCCCGCACCAAAGTCTCCCCAAGAGTTCCCAGGGTGCACCTCACCGCCTTCTCAGCGGCAGTAGAACCCTCCTGCACCACAGCCGCCGGGGTATCAGCAGCTTTACCGGCATCCAGCAAAGCCTCTGCAATAGCAGGACCATTTTTCACCCCCATGATGATGGAGATCGTGCCACCAGTACGCGCGAGCGCATCAAAATCCGTCAGCGACTTCGGATGCCCCGGAGGCACGTGCCCACTGACCACAGTAAAGCTATGCACCACTCCCCTTTGGGTAATCGGCACCCCAGCCAACGCCGGCACCGAAATAGCGCTAGTCACCCCAGGCACCACCTCACAATCAATGCCTGCCTCCGCGCACGCCCTCAACTCCTCAAAACCCCGGCCAAACACATACGGGTCGCCACCTTTAAGCCGAGCAACCTTCTTCCCGGCGCGCGCAAAATCGATGAGATACTGATTGATTTTTTCCTGCGCCACCTGCTTGCCATAAGGCAACTTCGACGCGTCAATAACCTCCACCCCACGCAGATCAACCAGCTTGTCGAGCTCCGCGGTGGGGCCCAGGTGGTCAGCCACGATGACATCTGCTGCCTGCAGCCGCATCAATCCGCGCACCGTGATCAGATCCCACGCGCCGGGGCCGCCACCAATGAGGCTGACTGGGGGGTTTTCATCCGGCCAGCGGGCGGGGGCTGCGGTACTGATCAGTGGCTTACTCATAACGCCAAAGTCTAGTCCGCCGGGCGGGAACCTTCCGAATGTGGTTTTTGGGTTTTGGTTGGTCGCTGTGGTCTGAGCAGGGCGGTCGAAGATACCGCTAGCGTTGCTGGTCAATAGCGACGGTGGCGATGGGGATGGTGGCGGTGGCAACCAAAGTTGGATTAGACCCCGGGGGTTTCGACCGGCAGAAAACCAGGACTTGCTTGGGTGCTTGTCTACTCAGAAATCTCCTCACGCTGGACGGTATTTATGCTGCTCTTAGGGCGGTTCGTTGGCGGCGCGTGGGTTTTCGTCAAGAGGTCTGCGCAACTTTTCCCGGTCCGGTTTTTCTGCCCCGCGGTGGCTATTCGGTGGCCGGGTTGGGTGGGGTGGTGGGAGGGTTTTAGCCACTTGTCTGGTGTGGCCTCCACCGAGTGTCGCGCGAAACTTATCGAAAGTGGGAGGGAATCCCGCAAGCGAAGATGTGGGTTTTTTATGTCCGCTCGGGCGATGTCGGACATGGAGTTTTCGACAAGACTGTTGTTAGCGTCCTAGCACACCGCTATCGCACCCATCGCACCACGGCTTCCACAGCGTGCAGCCCAGCAATCTAAACCGTGCCGAGCAATCCCGACGCGGCGAGCCCGGCGCGACCCGAGCGTTGAGCCAAACGGAAGTGATGGTTCTGTCGAATTTGTGGCGCAGCCTGTGGTACTTGTGCCAGCTACGCTGCCTTTTGCTTGCGCGGGTCTCGGATCTTTGATGCCCCGGCGGGCGCCGGTTCGTTGTTTAAGACGATAATGGTTGGCAGTACTAAAAAATTCGCCGGTTTTTCTTCCCTTGTCGGCGTTGTTGTTTTTATCAGGAGCTTTACACCTCAATGTTTCTCGCGCTTCGCGACCTTAAGGCCGCCAAAGGGCGTTTCGCGCTCATCACTGTCACCGTTGGCATGATGGCGCTTCTCGTCAGTTTCCTTTCTGGCCTCACTGGAGGTCTGGTTCACCAAAATATTTCTTCCATTCAGACTGTGGGCGGCAAGATCGCCTATGTTGGCGACGATGATTTGGATCGTTCTACTTTGACCGTGCCGTCGCGTTTGCTGGATTCTCAGCCGGCGACTGCTGTGGCGATTTCTCGTGGCAAGGTTGCTGGCGATGCTTTTGCCATTTTGGCTACTAAGGCCGGTAAGCAGGGGCCTGCGGCGGGTGATACTCCCCTGCCTGCTGAGGGGCATGCTGTGGTGAGTGAGGCTGCCGCTAAGACTCTCAATGTTTCTCCTGGCGATGAGATCACTATTAACAATAAGCAGCAGTTGAAGGTGGATGCTGTTTCCGGCGATGACTGGTATGCCCACCAGCAGGTGATCTGGACTAATTTGCCGCCGGAGACTCCTGCCAGCTTCGTTGTTGCTGACGGCCCGGAGCTTGAGATTCAGGGTTTGACTGCCATGAAGGTTGGCAAGCTGCCGAGCACTATTGCTTCGTATAAGGCGGAGTCGACGTCGCTGAACATGATCAATGTGATGCTGTTGGTGATTACGGCGTTGGTTACTGGCGCGTTCTTCACGGTGTGGACGATTCAGCGTAAGCCCGACATTGCCACGTTGAAGGCGCTGGGTGCGACCACTCCTTCTTTGGTGATTGATGCTTTGGGTCAGGCTGCCATTATTTTGGCGTTTGGCATTGGCGCTGGCTTGGCTATCACTCTGGCGGCTGCGGCCGGTATCGGTGATGCTATGCCGTTCGTCGTGTCCCCGTCCACCACTATTGTCCCCGCTGCTGGCATGTTTGCCTTGGGGCTTTTGGGTGCAGGTTTGTCGTTGACGTTCCTGCGTACCGCTTCCGCTCTGTCTGCCCTGGGAGGTAACCGATGAGCACCACGCCCGCATTCGACCGCACTGCTCCCCACGACACCGCGCTTTCTCTGCGGGATGTGGTGTTGAGTTTTCCCGACGGTGACGATCGTGTTGTTGCTGTTGATCACGTCAGCTTTGATTTGTCGAAAGGCGAATTGGTTGCCATTACTGGCCCGTCCGGTTCTGGTAAGTCTTCTTTGTTGGCTGTCGCCTCCACCCTGATTCAGCCGGATTCTGGCTCCGTGATGCTGGGGTCGACGGAGTTGGCTCATTTGAACGCTAAGCAGTCCGCTGAGGTGCGTCGAAACCGCATCGGTATCGTGTTCCAGCAGTCCAATCTGTTGGGTTCGCTCAGCGCCATTGATCAGTTGTTGATGACCGACCACCTGGTTGCCCCGTGGTCGAAGCACCGTGCTAAGGACAAGGCGGCTTCCCGTAAGCGTGCCGAGGCGTTGTTGGAGCGACTTGATTTGGGTAACTCCATGAATCGCTCCACCGGTGCGCTGTCTGGTGGCCAGCGTCAGCGCGTTAATATTGCCCGCGCCTTGATGCATAACCCCGAGTTGCTGGTTGTCGATGAGCCGACCTCTGCGCTGGATTCTCAGCGTTCTCAGGCAGTGATGGATCTGTTGTTGGAGCTCGTGCGTGAGGAGGGTGTGGGTACGCTGCTGGTAACTCATGACCGTGACGCCGCTGCGCGAGCTGATCGCGAATTGGTCATGGTCGATGGGGTGCTTTCACCGCGGGATGAAAATACTCCCTCCTATTAGGGGTGGCGGCGTGAAAACGCCGAGAGGACCCTTTTAACAGCACTTAAGGGGCCTGTCTGTCACCGTTGATTTGGTGGGAGGCAGGCCCCTTTGGGGTTTTGTGGCCGGTGTTTAGTGTTGTGCGACCGTGGTGTGGGTGGTGGCGAATTCGCGGGCGGCTGCCACGAATCGGCCTACTGCTTGCGGGGTGCTGGCGGGGTGCACGTGCAGATAGGATGCGTGCACGGTGGGGCTGACGAAGCCTTCTGCTGCGGGGCTGTTGTCCCAGGCCCGCCAACCCCATGCTGCTGAGAACCCGGGGGCCTGTTGGCAGGTCAAGGCGGTGTGGTGGAATTCGTGGCCGGTGACGCGTTGTCCGGCGGAGTACAACACGCTGTCGCTGAGTGCGACGGCCTCCCGGTAGCCCAGGGTTAGCCGGCGGCCCATCGCTGCGTGGGTGTCGATAACTCCCAGCATGGGGTGTGCGTCCAGTGTTGCGGTCAGCCATAGCAAGCCGGCGCATTCCCCGTGCACGGGGGCACCGGCGGCCACTAGCGCGCGGATCTGCTCGCTTAGATCGGTACGCGCTGCCAGTGCTTCCACGTGTTCTTCGGGGAAGCCTCCCGGGATGATGAGCCCATCGCAGGGCGGCAATGCGTCTAGCAGCGGGTCGAAACGCACCACGTGCGCCCCGGCTGCCGCCAAGAGTTCTTCGTGTTCGGTGTAGGCGAAGGTAAAAGCGGGGCCACCTGCAAGCGCGATGCGGGGCCGATGCGCCTGGGGGTTTTCCATGGCACTGCTGGTTGTTCCCGCACCGATTGGGCAGCATTGTTCGGCGGCGTACTCCCCCAGTGCCGTGGCTGGGTCCCAGGCGGGGCCTTGGTATCCGCAGGATGCCAATTGCATGATGGCGTCCACATCGATGTGTTCTTCTACCAGGTCGGCCATGGTTTCGACCGCGTTGATGGCCTCCGAGCCGTGCTCTGCGGCGGTGACCAATCCTAGGTGTCGGCTGGGGACTTCCACCCCGGTCATGCGTGGCACAGCCCCCAGCACGGGTACTCCCACCGCTTCCACGGCAGCCCGCGCCACCGCCGCGTGCCTTTCGGTACCGACCTTGTTCAAAATGACGCCCGCTACCCGCACGTTGGTGTTGCTGGTCGCAAATCCCCGCACCAAGGCGCCAGCGGATTGGCTCATGCCCCGCACGTCCACCACCAGTACGACCGGGACCTGCAAAATTTCGGCGATCTCGGCGGTGGAGCCGGGGGCGCAGGTGGGGTCGGTGTCCTGTGTGATTCTTCCGTCAAACAGCCCCATGACGCCCTCGATAACTGCGATGTTTGCCCCACGGGAGCCGTGGGCGTAGAGGGGGCCGATGAGTTGTCGTCCGCACATCACGGAGTCGAGGTTTCGGCCCGGGCGCTTGGCGGCGAGGGTGTGGTAGCCGGGGTCGATGTAGTCGGGGCCGACTTTGAAGGGGGCTACGGTGGTGCGGCGCGCGATCGCTGCGATCAGGCCGGTCGCGATCGTGGTTTTGCCGGTGCCGGATGCTGGGGCGGCGATACAGATCGCCGGGGTGGCTGTGGTCACCACTCGATCCCCTTTTGTCCTTTGCGTCCCTGATCCATGGGGTGCTTAATCTTGGTCATCTCTGTTACCAGGTCGGCAACGTCGATGAGCTGCTCCGGGGCGTTACGGCCCGTCATCACCACGTGTTGGGTGCCGGTGCGGTTGGCGAGGGTGGAACACACGTCGTCGATGTCGATCCAGCCCCAGGTCAACGGGTAGGTGAATTCGTCGAGCACGTAGAAGTCGTGGGTGTGGTTTTCGAGGCGTTTTTTCACCTCGAGCCATCCTTCGTGGGCGTCGCGGGCGTGGTCTTCCTCGGAGCCTGCCTTTTTCGCCCAGGACCAGCCCTCACCCATTTTGTGCCATTCCACCGGTCCTCCTTGGCCGGTGGTGTCGTGTAATTCCCCGAGGGTGCGGAAAACGGTTTCTTCGCCGACTTTCCACTTCGGTGATTTCACGAACTGGAAAACCCCAATCTTCATGCCTTGGTTCCAGGCGCGCATGGCCATGCCGAAGGCGGCGGTGGATTTCCCTTTGCCGGGGCCGGTGTGGACTGCGGTGATGGGCAGCATGCGGCGTTGGCGGGTCGTCAGGCCGTCGTCGGGGATGGATGCGGGGTCGAGTTTTCCTTTGGGCATGGGTTAAGGATAAACGAGGTGGGGGTTTTCGCTGCTGTTGTGGTGGCTTTTGGGGCCTAGGCGATGCGAAAAGCGATCATCCCCACCCTGGTGTGGATGGGGATGATGGGTCTTAGGTGGCCTGTTTCTTGTTGCGCATCATGGCCGCTGCGATGATGAAGACCACCAGGCCGATGGCCACATAGTTGGCGATCTTCGCATAGCCCTCAAGCACTGCGACGGCGGGTTCGCCGACGGAGTATCCGAAGTACATGTATCCCGCCAGCCACACGGTAGCGGCGAGGTAGTCGATGAGGAGGAATTTTTTCAGGTTCATGCCTTGCGCGCCGGCCAGCACGAAGACGACGAGTCGGATGGGCAGGGGGATGGGCACGTAGGCGACGAAGATGCCGATCCAGCCCATTTTGTGGGCCCATTTTTCGGCGCGGGCGTAGTTGCGGGCGGCGCGTGGTGATTGGGCGGCGGACATTTCGATCATGCCGCGGCCCCATAGGGCGCCTGCCCACCAGTAGATCCAGTCGAACTTGATGCGGGTCAGTCCGCCGAGCAGCAGGGGCCACAATAGGGGCACTTCGGTACCGACTTTGTGTAGTGCCCCAAGTCCGGCGCCGCCGGTGCTGGAGCCTAGAAGTGCGACCGCCCACGGGAGGCGGGATTCGTCGCCGAGCAGGTAGGCGCGCAGTGGGAGTAGCGCCATGGAGATAAAACCGACGGCGATAAAGGCACCAAAGCACCACAGGTCGGCTTTGGTGGGTTGTTTATTCCAGGGCATCCCGGGCTGGTCCCACCAGGGTTTGTCCTCTTCGCTGGGGGTATCTTCGCTGTTTTTTGTTTCAGCGACTGCGTCAATGTCCTCGGCGCTGGGTGCGATCCCGGAGGTCAGAAGTTCGGAATCGGCCTCGTTGTCGGCCGAGGTGGGTGCGTGGTCACCGTGCAGATTTTCTGGGGTGTCCCGCGGATCTTCTGGGTTACCGGGAGTTGTTGTCATGCCGATAAGGGTACCCGACCGCAACGATGCGGCCGGGTAGTGCCGGGTAGTTCAAGGTGGTGTGTTTTTGGTGTTAGACGGCGTCGATGATGCCGGAGATGGATTCGGCGTTGAGTTCGTCGACTTTGACGTAGGCGCCCACCAGTCCGCGGGCGAGTTCCTTGGCCAACCCCAGGGTGACGCGCCCTGCACGTTCGCAGTCGATGACGAGGCTTCCGGCCAGCCCGCGGCGGGAGATCGTGCTGGCTGCGGTGCGGACCCCGGCGACTCCCGCGTGGGAGGTGTCGCGCCCATCGCTGAGGATGACGAGCATGGCCCGACGCGCGGGCTCCTTGCGGTGTTCCCGCTCGATGAGTTGTTGGGCCATCACCAGGCCTTGCGCCAGTGGGGTGCGCCCACCGGTGTCGGCGTGCGCCATTCTGCGCACCGCAACCTCAATGCTTGAGGTGGGTGGCAAAAGCAGTTCGGGGGCGGCACCGCGTACGGAGATCACGGCCACTTTGTCGCGGCGTTGGTAGGCGTCGCGCAGCATGGAGACCACTGCCCCGGTGACCGCGGATAGGCGGTCCCTGGCGGCCATCGAGCCGGAGGCATCAACGAGGAAAACGATGAGGTTGGATTCGTGCCCACGCCTAAGGCTTCCGCGCAGGTCGCTGGGGCGAAAATCGATCATTTCCCCACTGATGCTGGCGCCACGATCCGCGGCGGCCAGCACGCTGCCGACCACGTTGAGGCCGTGGCCGCCCCGCACGGCGCGCACGGTAGCTCCTTGGGCGGAATAGGCTTTGGAGCGCCGACCCGGTAGTCCTTCCTCGCCGACTCCTGCCCGTCGCAGCAGCCTAGGGGCGAAAGGGGGCGCCGATATCGGCGCGACCTGCCTTCCCGTCCTGGGTGGGCTGCTCATCGGGGGTGTCCTGCGGGGGCTGCAAGTCAGCGTCAGACTGTTCTGGTTGTGGCGGTTGCTGCTCCGCACCGCCGTCGTCTTCGGTGTTTTCGGGCTGCTCGGGGAACTGTTCCTTGGCCTCATCGAGAGCCTGGTCGAGCTGATCCTCGTCAAGTCCGGTGTCATCGAAAGGATCGCGGCGCTTGCGGTGCGGCAAGGCCAACTTGGCGGCTACAGCGATGTCTTCCTCCCCCACGCGCTGCGCGCCACGCCACGCCGCATGCGCGCACGCGGTGCGCGCGATCACCAGGTCGGCGCGCATTCCATCGACATCAAAAGTGGCGCACACGTGGGCAATGCGGGCCAACATCGCGTCGGGGAGTTCCACATCAGGCAACAAGGTGCGGGCCTGTTCCAGCTGTTCGGACAAGGCGCGTTCCTGGTCGGCGTAGTGGGCCGCAAAGGTTTGCGGAGCGGCGTCGAAAGCCAGGCGGCGGCGCATGATCTCGCAGCGCACCTCAACGTCGCGGGATGCCGCTACCTCCACAGCAAGACCAAAGCGGTCCAGCAACTGGGGACGCAACTCCCCTTCCTCGGGGTTCATCGATCCGACGAGCACGAAACGGGCGGGGCTGGTGTGGGAGATGCCATCGCGTTCGATGGTGACCTGGCCGGTGGCGGCCGCATCCAGCAACGCGTCCACCAGGTGGTCAGGCAGGAGATTAACTTCGTCGACGTAGAGGATGCCGCCGTCGGCCTGCGCCAGCAGACCCGGCTTGTATTCGGCGCGGCCGGTGGTGAGCACCGTTTCTACATCCAGGGAACCCACCACGCGGTCTTCAGTAGCGCCGATGGGAAGGTTGACCAGAGGACCGTTCATCAGCGTCGCGAAACCACGGATGGTGGTAGTTTTCGCGGTGCCTTTTTCACCCCGCACTACGACACCACCGATGGTGGGCGAGATCGAATTCAAAATCAGCGCAAGCCTTAAGTCGTCGTGCCCGACGATGGCTGCGAAGGGATAACCGGTCATGGGTTTCGTTTGTGAGGTCACGGTGTCCTAGTGTAGCGATACCTCAGCTAATTGAAACCTTCGCAGGGACAATGCGGGGATTGTTGGGCGCAACAGCACCGCACCCCAGGACACGAGCGCGTCCTGGGGTGCGGTAAGTGTTGATTATGTGATGCCCAATCAACGAAGGCGGGGATGACTAGCCCTCGAGCTTGAGCACCTTTTGGGTGTGTGCCCACACTTCGTCGAACATCTCGCGGTTCGCGGACAGCTGCACACCGTAGGAGGGAACCATTTCCTTGATCTTCGGGCCCCACTCGACCATCTTCTGGCCGAAGCAGCGCTCAAGAACCTCCAGCAGGGCGGCCGGAGCGATGGAAGCGCCCGGGGAAGCACCCAGCAGACCAGCGATGGTGCCTTCGGAGTTGTTGATCAGTGCGGTACCGAACTCCAGGGAACCGAAGCGCGGGCCGACAATCGGCTTGATGACCTGGACGCGCTGGCCGGCGGTGACCAGCTCCCAGTCCTCCGCCTTGGCGGACGGCATGTACTCGCGCAGGGCTTCGACGCGGGCTTCCTCGTCTTTAAGCAGCTCGGTGATGAGGTACTTGGTCAGGCCCATCTCCTGCACACCCACGGCGGCCATGGACATCAGGTTGGTCGGACGCAGGGACTTGGGCAGGTCGAACCAGGAGCCCTGCTTCAAGAACTTCGGGGTCCAGCCGGCGTAGGGGCCGAACAGCAAGCCCTTCTTGCCATCGATCACACGGGTATCCAGGTGCGGCACGCTCATCGGGGGTGCGCCCACGGAAGCCTTGCCGTAAACCTTGGCGCGGTGCTGCTCAACGAGCTCCTCGTTTGTGCAGCGCAGCCACTCACCAGAAACCGGGAAACCACCGTAACCACGGATCTCGGGGATGCCGGCCTTCTGCAGCAGCGGCAGAGCCATGCCGCCGGCGCCCACGAAGACGAAGTTGGCACGAACCACGGACTCATCACCGGTGTGGACGTTGCGGACAACGACCTTCCACTTGGCGCCATCACGCTTGATGTCCTTGACCTCGTGGCCGTAACGAACGGTGGTGCCGCGCTCCTGGCAGCCCTTAATGAACTGCTTGGTCAGTGCACCGTAGTTAATGTCGGTGCCGGCTTCAGTCCAGGAAATCGACACGGGGGTGGTGTCGAAATCGCGGCCCTTGGCCATCAGCGGCAAGAACTCCGCGAACTTCGCGGGATCATCGCTGTACTGCATGTCCGGGAACAGCGGGTGCGGTGCCAGTGCATCGTAGCGGCGCTTGAGGTAGTCCATCTGGTCGCGACCCTGCGCGAAGGACACGTGAGGCACCTGGTTGATGAAGTCGCGGGCATCCGTCAACACGCCCTGCTCCAGCTGGTGTGCCCAGAACTGGCGGGACACCTGGAACTTCTCGTTCACGCCAATAGCCTTGGCGGTCTGAATCTTGCCGTTAACATCCGGGGTGTAGTTCAGCTCGCACAGCGCAGAGTGGCCGGTGCCGGCGTTGTTCCACGGGGAGGAAGACTCCTCTGCCGGGCCATCCAGGCGCTCGAAAATGACCTGGGACCAGTTCGGCTCCAGCTCACCGAGCATTGCGCCCAGGGTTGCGGACATGATGCCCGCACCGATCAGAACGACATCGGCTTCATCAGTCACAGGGTTTTTGGTCGTGGATCCAGTGGTGGAATCAGACACAGTTGTTACTTCCTTACGGATTGCTTTCGCTTCGTCGTGACAGACTTCAGGCTCGCGCCGCCGCCCACCAACAGAAGGCTGCGCGACACGGACTTAAGGAGTCAGTGAACTTCGAGACACCACCCGCCCAACAGCAGCCGGGCACACGGGATAGCTTTGTCCACACGAAGACGCCGCAAGAGCTTCAGGTTTCTTGCGGCAGCCGCAGTCATGCGGAGCGAGTCCCCCATACGGGCAGAGTCTCCTTTGCCCTACCACCCTACTCCCATTCGCCCGGGGGTAGCACCATTTTTGTTGTTTTCACCCAAAATTCCCCCCATCTGCTTTCGCCGCATAGGGCGCTGACGGGCTGTAATCCCCAGTACCGGGTGCGGAACTATCGCCAAACCCCGCCAAATATGCGACGGTCGACACAGCAAGAAAATTACCCCCGCAACTGTGGCAGGGTACACCGAATCATCGGGCGCCAGGATTTTCGACTGCACCACAGCTACCGCCGGGTGGTTTCGGCCTAGACATCTCCCCGGATACCCCGGCGACTGAACCAGACATCCTCAGCAAGATTCGTCCCTGACTCCCAGACAAAACACAGCCATACCCGATAGGTTTGACCCATGAGCGATCTCCACCACATCTCCGCCCAAGATCCCACCGCACTCCCGCCTGCAGCAGGCTCGTCTGTCGCCTGGCCTGCAGGTTTTAGTCTCGATCAGCTGCACTGGGAGGCTGACGAACTCGGTGAGCGTTTCCGCAAAGCCACCATTGACCTCGGCCCCGACCCTGACGGCGAAGGAGAGGTCGTTGCCACCCTCGTCAAATACCTGCCACAGCAAAAGCTCGCCGAGGATGCGCCAACAGCCCTGTGGATCCACGGCATGACCGATTATTTCTTCCACACCCACGTGGCGGAACACCTCGCTTCCCGTGGCATTAACACCATGGCCGTCGATTTGCGTAAATGTGGGCGTTCGCACCGCGCAGGCCAACGCTGGCACCACACCCTCGACCTGTCGAGCTACGACCCGGAACTCAATGTTGCTTTGGCTGCTGCGGGACAACACGGCCCCGTCATCGTGATGGCGCACTCCACCGGCGGGCTGATTGCACCGCTGTGGCTAGATCGCCTACGCCTGCAGTCGGAAGACGATCCAGCGGCCACTTCACTGCTCAATCCGCTTGCTGGCGTCGTGTTGAACTCCCCTTGGCTGGGCATGATGATTCCGAACTGGGCTGAGCGGATGCTGCGCCCCGCGGTACGCACCCTGGGTAAAGCCCGACCCAACATGTTGATGCCCTCGGGCAGTGGAGACCTCACGGCCTACGGAAAATCCCTCCACAAAAACCACAACGGCGAGTGGGATTTCAACCTGGAATACAAACCAGTCAACGGCCAAGAAAAGACTTTTGGCTGGTTACGCGCTGTCATCCTGGGCCAGGACACAATTCATTCCGGCGTTGTGGAATGTCCGGCCCCCACAATGGTGTTGTGTTCTACGAGCTCGTGGTTGAACAAGCCTTATTCGGCCGCCACGGACTGCGCAGATGCGGTTCTGGATGTCGAAGACATCCTCGCCTGGGCGCCCTCCCTCGTGGCCGACGGAAGCAAGGTGGAAATCCACCAGGTTCCCGGCGCGCGCCACGATGTGTTTTTGTCTCAGCAGATCGCGCGAGCTACTGCTTTTAGCAGGCTCGATGACTTCTTAGACGACCTCGAGCTCACGAGTACTTCACGGCACTGAGGTGGTTTTGGCTGGTTTAGGTTTCGCCGTGCGGCGTCTTTCTTAAGCGCTGCAGGGCTAGGCTTCACTGGCCGGGCTGCTTGTGTTGTGTCTTTGGCTCCTAGAATTGGTGCCCATGAGGGTGTCTTTTTCTCACCCGCCGTCAATAACTTCCATCAAAGGATTTTTTCTTCATGACCACTGATACCCAGCATTTCGACATCGTCATCATTGGAACCGGGTCGGGTAACTCGATTCCTGGCCCAGAGTTTGAGGACAAGTCGATTGCCATCATCGAAAAGGGTGTTTTCGGTGGCACGTGCCTCAATGTCGGTTGTATTCCCACGAAGATGTACGTGTACGCCGCGGATGTTGCGCGGGAGATTCAGGAAGCAGCCCGCTACAACTTGCAGGCCACCTATGAGGGCTGTGAGTGGTCCAAGATTGTCGATCGGGTCTTTACTGAGCGCATTGACAAGATTGCGGCTGGTGGTGAGCAGTATCGCCGTGGTAATGAGACTCCGAATATCACGGTGTTTGATGGTCATGCGCGTTTCACTGGCCCGAAGACTGTGAGCACCAAGGATGGCGATAAGGAGGTGTTGGTCTCTGGCGACACGATCATTATTGCCACGGGTGCGCGCCCGACGGTGTTGCCCGTCATTGAGCAGTCGGGGGTGACGTACTACACGAACGAAAATATTTTGCGTTTGCCGCAGTTGCCGTCGTCGATGGTGGTGCTGGGCGGCGGGTTCATTGCCGCTGAGTTCGCGCATGTCTTTTCGTCCCTGGGTGTGGACGTGACGGTGATTAACCGTTCGCCGCGTTTGCTCAAGCACTTGGATGTTGAGGTTTCGGATCGTTTCACCGAGCTTGCTCAGCAGCAGTACACCTGCAAGTTGGGTCGCACCATTGATCAGGCCCGCGATGTTGATGGTGGGGTGGAGTTGGTGCTGGACAATGGGGAGAAGGTTCAGGCTGAGGTGTTGTTGGTCGCCACTGGCCGCACCCCGAATGGTGATCAGATGGATCTGGATAAGGCCGGCATTGAGATGGATGGCCCCCGAATCGTGGTTGATGACTTTGGCCGCACCACGGCCGATGGGGTGTGGGCTTTGGGTGATGTGTCGTCGCCGTATCAGCTCAAGCACGTCGCGAATGCTGAGATGCGTGCGGTCAAGCACAACCTGTTGCATCCTGAGGCGATGAAGAAGATGCCGCATGATCTGGTTCCTGCCGCGATCTTCACGCACCCGCAGATCGCGACTGTCGGTTTGACTGAGCAGGAAGCTCGAGATGCTGGCATTAATGTCACGGTGAAGGTGCAAAATTATGGTGATGTGGCTTTTGGTTGGGCTATGGAGGACACCACTGGTTTTGCGAAGTTGATCGCTGATCGTGACAGTGGTCGTTTGGTGGGTGCGCACATTATTGGCCCGCAGGCGTCGACGCTGATTCAGCAGCTGATCACTGTGATGGCTTTCGATTTGGATGTTCGCAAGGTTGCCTCTGAGCAGTACTGGATCCACCCGGCGTTGCCGGAGTTGATCGAGAACGCCTTGTTGGGTTTGGAGTTCTAGCCCGCACTCCCCTTTTTCGCTTGTGTGCCACGCTGGTTTGTGTTGTGGCACGGTGATTGTTTTTGCAGCTGCGCAGCCCCCGTGAACCTTTGTGTTCGCGGGGGCTGTGTGCTGGGATGGTGGGGGGCGGCGGTGGTTTTGTGTGGGTGTGTGGTCGTCTGTTGTGCCTGTGATGGATACAATGGCGCCTCATGACCTCTACCAGTATCTATCGCGGAAAGCTTGCCCCGACCACTGCAGGCGTTTTGATCGCTGTCATTGCGTGTGCTTTTGACCAGACTGCGGTGACTGCGGTGATGCCGGCTATCACGGATGCTTTGGGGGGCACCAGCGCTTATTCTTTGTCGTTTGTGCTTCCTTTGGCCACGGGTGTGGTGGGGATGGTTTCAGCGGGGCTGCTTACGGATCGTTTCGGGGCGCGTACGTCCATGATGGCTGGCTGTTATACCTTCCTCGTGGGGTTGGTGCTTGCGATGGTCTCCCCTACTATGGCGATTTTTGTGCTCTCGCGGGCTATTCAGGGGCTTGGGGCTGGTGCTGTCATTGTGGCGATCTATTCGGTGATCGGTTTGGCGTATCCGGCGCGGCTTCGCCCGAAGGTGTTTGCGGCGTTTGCTGGGGCGTATGTGTTGCCGAGTTTGGTGGGGCCGGCGTTGGCGGGGGCGATTGCGGAGTTGACCAGCTGGCATGGGGTTTTTGGGCTGGTGATTGTCACCTTGGTGGTGGCGATGCTGTTGTTGTCGAGGGTGCTGCGGACCTTACCGCGGGGTGGTGATAGCGCGCCGCGGAGTAAGCGCCAGGCGGTGGTTGCAGCGGTGTTGGTCGCGTTGTGTGTGGCGGCGATGAATTTTTCTTCTCAGCTGTCGTCTTTGTTGTTTGCTGTCGCTTTGCTGCTGGCGGGTTTGGTGGGCACTTTGTTGGCGGTGCGCCCTTTGGTTCCGGGTCGCAATAGGTTGATGGTGACCCGCGCGTTGATTGACATGTTTTTTGCCGCTGAGATTTATCTGCCGTTGTTGTTGTCGCAGAATTATCATTTGGGGCCGACCTTGACGGGCATGGGGTTGACTGTTGCTGGGGTGACGTGGTTTGGCGCGTCGTGGGCGCAGTCGCGGTTTGGCGGTGCTTTTGCGTTGCAGTCGGTGATGTTGTCGAGTTTCGCGGTGATGGGGGCTGGTACGGCGCTGATGACGGTGTCGGCGGCGTTGGAAACCCATTGGGGTGTAAGTGTTGCGGGGTGGGGTATCGCTGCGGCGGGTATGGGTTTTGTGTATCCGCGGTTGTCGAGTGAGACCCTGGAGCGCGCGGGTGCTTCGAATACTGGTTTCCATGGTTCTGCGCTGCAGGTGATGGGCACGGTGGGTATGACGTCGATGATTTCGATCGCCGGGTTGTTGCAGACCTCGGGTGCGCGTTTCTTTCCCGATTACAAGTTCACTGCCCTGTTTTTGGCGATTACTGCGGTCACGGTGCCGCTGGTGGCGTTGTGGTCGCCGAAAAGTCCCTGGGGGCCGGGCCGGGGTTGATGCCGGCAGGGTTGGCTGGGGTTAGGCGCCGAGCAGCGGGGTGACGTAGTCGGCGACGCTGTCGACGACGACGTCGGTGTGTTTTTTCACGTCCTCGGGTGAGTGCGTGAGGCTGGCGCTGTGGTCGGCCCACTGGTGCATGGGGATGTCGTTGTAGTTGTCGCCGATGGTGCGGGTCAGTGTGGGTGGGGTGGGCAGTGTTTCGATGACGCGGTCAAGGCCTTTGGCTTTGGTGCAGCCGGGTGGGGCGATGTCGAGGAAGTCGAGGTTTTTGTGGACGTCGATGGCGTCGCCGTAGCGCTGGTTGAGTGCCGCGTGGAGATCGTCGATGCCGTAGCCTTCGGCGCTGGGGTGTTGTTCGTTGCTGGGCAGCCATAGGGGCAGCCCGGTGATGATGTTTTCGCCGATGCGTCCGGTTCCTTCGGCGGCGTAAAGGTCGAACAGTTCTGTGCTATGCCCGGGCCCGACGTTGGAAAAGAGGATGGAGTCGCGGGTGTCGAGGAAGGTTCCGCAGGCGGCAACTTGGGGCCATTGGCGGATGAAGTTGAGGATGTCTTGGGCGATGTCGGTGTCGAGGGGTTGGGTGTAGATCGGGGTGTAGTGGGCGTCGGTGACGACGGCGCCGCTGCACATGACGAGGTAGTCGACGTCGAGGTGTTGTTGGTGGAGCAGGTCGCGGGTGAGGTTGAGGGAGCGGCCGGTGGCGATCGCCAGTGTTGCGCCGCGCTGGCGCCAGCTGTTCAGGGCGGTTTTGTCGGCGCTGTTGATGTGGTGGTGGAACACGAGGGTGCCGTCGAGGTCGCTGGCTAGCAGTTGACCGGCGATGTCGGTGGGGGCTTGGGTGGTCATGGCGTGGGGGTGCGTCCTGTGGTGGTCTGGGTGCGGGTGCGGTAGGTGCGGATATTGTCAAGAAGGGCGTCGATGTCGACGTGTTGTTCCCAGGCGTCGGCGATGGCGTCGAGTTGTGCCATGCGGGCGTCGTTGAAGCTGGTGTTGGGGCTGACGATGAAGGTGTCGCCTTTACCACAGTGGGTGGCGATGTCGCGGAGGAAGGCGCGGCGGAAGGCGTCGTTTTCCAATTGTCCGTGGCGGTGGGTGCCGTAGAGTGCGCCGCGGCGGTTTCCTTCCTCACCGATCCAGGGTTTTTCGGTGGTGCGGCTGACTTGTCCGTGGTGGACTTCGTAGGCGCCGTCGTCGTGCCGGATGAGGGTTTTGGTGGGGTGGAAGACGATGTCGGTGTCGAAGATGCCGAGCGCGGGCACGGGGGTGTGCGGGGTGTCGCTGAGGTGCTCAACGTCGTCGGTGATGGTGGCGCACATCATTTGGTAGCCGCCGCAGATGCCGAGGACGGGGCGGCCGGTGGCGGCCCGGTCGGTGATGACCTCGGCTAGTCCGGTGTCTATCAACCATTGCAGGTCGCTGATGGTGGATTTGGAGCCGGGGATGATGACGAGGTCGGCGGTGGCGACGTGGTCGGGGTCGGTGGCCCAGCTGACGGTGACGCCGGGTTCGCAGGCGAGCGCTTCGATGTCGGTGGCGTTGGAGACGCGGGGTAGTCGGATGGCTGCCACGGTCAGCCGGCTTGTGCCGAGGGCGGTGGTGGGTGGGCCCAGGGGTGCGCCGACGATGGATTGGAGGGAGTCTTCGGCGTCGATCCACAGCCCCGGGATAAAGGGGAATACGCCGATGGTGGGTACTCCGGTGCGTTGGCGCAGCTCGTCGAGTCCGGGGGTGAGGATGCTTTCGTCCCCGCGGAATTTGTTGATGATGAAGCCTTGGATTCTGGCGGCGTCTGTGGGGTCGACGATGTGGTAGGTGCCGTAGAGGTGGGCGAGTACTCCCCCACGGTCGATATCGCCGATGATGTAGACGGGGAGGTTGGCGGCTTCGGCGAGTCCGAAGTTGGCGACATCGGTGTCGCGCAGGTTGGTTTCGGCGGGGGATCCGGCGCCTTCGACGACGACGAGGTCGTAGTCTTGTTCGAGTTGTTTTAAGGCCTGGGCGGCCGTGTTGCGCAGGTGGGTGCGGTGTTCGACGTAGCTGCGGGCGCTGACGTTTCCTTGGGCTTGGCCGAGGACGACGAGTTGGCTGGTGCGGTCGGATCCGGGTTTGAGCAGGATGGGGTTGAATTCGACGCGGGGTTGCAGTCCGCAGGCGGCCGCTTGGAGGGCTTGGGCGCGCCCGATTTCGCCGCCGCTGGGGCACACGGCGGAATTGTTGGACATGTTTTGGGCTTTGAAGGGGGCCACGGATAGTCCCCTGCGGGTCAGGGCGCGGCATAGTCCGGCGGCGAGGATGGATTTTCCGGCGTCGCTGGTGGTTCCGGCGAGAAGCACTGCGGTCACAGGGGGTCCTTGGGTGCAGGTGGGGTGTGGGGTGGGTGGGAAAAACTCCCGCGGGTGCGTTGTGGGGTGCGGGGCGGGAGTTGTGGGGGTTGTGAAGGGTTGGCGCCTAGTCGATGGTGGGCAGGGTGAGGATTTCGTTGCCGTCGTCGGTGATGACGATGGTGTGCTCGAATTGGGCGGTGAATTTTTTATCGCGGTTGACGACGGTCCAGCCGTCGTCCCAGATGTCGTAGTCGAGACCGCCGAGGTTGATCATCGGTTCGATGGTCAGGGTCATGCCCGGTTCGAGGATGTCGGTGTAGGCGTCGGAGTCGTAGTGCAGGACGACGAGGCCGTTGTGAAAGGTGGGGCCGACGCCGTGGCCGGTGAAGTCGGTGACGACGTTGTAGCCAAAGCGTTTGGCGTAGACCTCGATGACGCGGCCGATGACGTTGATTTCGCGGCCGGGTTTGGCGGCGCGGATGCCACGCATGGTGGCTTCTTTGGTGCGTTCGACCAGCAGGCGGTGTTCTTCGCTGACGTTGCCGGCGAGGAAGGTGGCGTTGGTGTCGCCGTGGACGCCGTGGATATAGGCGGTGACGTCGATGTTGACGATGTCGCCGTCTTCGATGACGGTGCTGTCGGGGATGCCGTGGCAGACGACTTCGTTGAGGCTGGTGCAGCAGGATTTGCTAAAGCCGCGGTAGCCGAGGGTGGAGGGGTAGGCGCCGTGGTCGCACAGGTAGGTGTGGACGATGTCGTCGAGGTGGTCGGTGGTGACACCGGGGGCTACTTCTTTGCCGGCCAGCTGCAGCGCGTTGGCGGCGATTTCGCTGGCGACGCGCATTTTTTCGATGGTTTCGGGGGTTTGGATGTAGGGCTCCCCCATGGCTTCCTGGACGGTGTCTTTCCAGGCGTATTCGGGCCGTTCGATGTGTGCGGGGACTTCGCGGATGGGGGTGGGGGTGCCGGGGGTCAGGGGGGCGCGTGTAGTCATAACGCCCCATCATAATCCTGTTGTGGCGAAGGCTTTTGGTGGGCGGGTTATAGCGGGGTGGTGGCTTATTCGACCGGGGTGGTGTTTTCGTCGAGGGTGCGCAGGAAGTGGTCGGTGATGGCGACGGCGGATTCGGAGCCCCCGCCGAGCACGATGAGGGTGGCGAAGGCCATGTCGCCGCGGTAGCCGACGAACCAGGCGTGGGAGCCACCGGAGATTTCGGCTTCGCCGGTTTTGCCGAAGATTTCGCCTTGGGCTTGCATGCCGCGGGCGGTGCCGCTGGTGACGACTGCCCGCATCATGGCGCGGAGTTCTTCGATGGCGTGTGCGCTGGGCGGGTCGACTTTTTCGCTGACGGTGGTGGTGTGCCCGCTGATGAGGGTCGGTGTGGGGGTGTGCCCGGCGGCGGCGGTGGCGGCGGCGAGCGCCATGCCGAAGGGGCTGGCGAGGTCTTTGCCTTGGCCGAAGCCGGCCTCGGTGCGGTCGACGAGTTCCTCGCCTTGGGGCACGGATCCGGTCATGCTGTTGATGCCGGGGATGTCGTAGTCCAGGCCGACGCCGAATTGTTTGGCGGTGGCTTGGAGTTGGCCGGGTTCGAGTTTGGAGGAGATGTCGGCGAAGGTGGTGTTGCAGGAGGCGGCGAAGGCGGATTGGAGGGGCACGTTGCCTTTGGAAAAGCCGTTGTAGTTGGTGACGATGCGGTGGCCGATGTCCATGGTGCCGGGGCAGGGCACGATGGATTGGTTGCTGAGGTCTTGGTGTTCAACGCCGGCGGTGGCGGTGATCATTTTGAAGGTGGAGCCCGGCGGGTATTGGCCGGACATGGCGACATCACCGTCGCCGTCGGCGGCGGGAGTTTGCGCGACTGCCATGATGTCGCCGGTGGAGGGTTTGATGACGACCATCATGGCTTTCATTTCGCGCCGCAAATCGACGGCTTTTTGGGCGGCGTCTTGGACGTTTTTGTCTAGGGATACCCGGATGGCGGGGGCGGGTTGGGGGTCGTGGCGGGTGAGCACTTCGAGCTGGGCCCCATTGTTGTTGGCGGCGATCACCTGCCAGCCTTTGGCGCCCTCCACTTCGTCGTGGACGATGTTTTCCACCCGGCTCATGATCTCCGGGGCGAAAGACGGGTCGGTGTTGATCATGCCGGCCTCCGGGTTAACGCGAATGCCGGGAAAATCCTGCAGCTGCTCTTTGATGGGCAGATATTGCGCTTCGGTGAGCATGGCAACGGAGATCGGATAGGAGGCCCCGTTTGCTTGATCCATCAGTTTCTTCGCGTCGACCAGGCCGACCCGGTCGTCGGCGGCGTGCACCTGCTGAATCGCAGTGGCGATGCGGGCAGCGGCGGCGCGCACCGCAGCACTGTTGGTGGCGGCGGGGTCGATGAGGATGCGGTAGTAGGTGCCGGGGGCGAGGATTTCTGCCCCGTCGGCGCTGAGCACCCCGGCTTTCGGCGGGGTGATGGCGCGCAGCTCCATGTGCTGATTCGCACCCAACCCCGGGTAGAGCACGCTGGGCTGCCAGCGGATGACCCAGCCTTTCGGGGTGCGGGACAGCATCATGGAGTTGTCGTAATCCCACACGCGCTGCCGCGGAAAGCTCCACTTCATGGAGTATTCGGCGGTGGCGTTGTCACCGCTGATGGTGGCTTTGTCGACTTCCCCGCTGAAACCATCGGCCTGCAGCCCCTCATAGGAGGCGGTCAAGTCGGCCAGCGCCGCGGAGCGGGAATCGGTCAGTTCTGCTGCGGCCTGAAAATCCTTCGCCGCCACCGCGTCCAAAAATTCCTGCACCACCGGCTGCGGCAGGTCGGGCTTGGGGGTGCACGCCACCAGGCCTAGGCCCGCGAGGGCGGCGACGCTGAGCACACTGACCACGGTTTTCATGCGCACAACTGTAACAGTGCCCAGGGATGGTTTTGTTAAGGCGCACCGGCTGCCCACCACCAACCAACCCGGCCGGAATGCCCGCGAAAAGCCAAACCCACCCGCAAGCTTCGCAACAGCGAAAACAAACGGGTGGGTGGTTCAGCGAAAAATCGCGAAAAAGGCTTAAAACCTTAAAGGCTTAAGGGCTTAAAGGCTTTGTAGCCTACTTGGTGATAGACACCGTCGGAGCGCCGGTCGTGCCCTCATCCATGGTCTCAGCGATCTTCATCGCTTCCTCAATCAGGGTCTCAACGATCTGGGACTCCGGCACCGTCTTAATGACCTCACCCTTAACGAAGATCTGGCCCTTACCGTTACCGGAAGCCACACCCAGGTCAGCATCGCGCGCCTCACCCGGGCCGTTGACCACACAGCCCATCACCGCCACGCGCAGCGGCACATCCATGCCCTCCAGGCCGGCGGTCACTTCCTCAGCCAGGGTGTACACGTCCACCTGGGCGCGACCACACGACGGGCAGGACACAATCTCCAGCTTGCGGGGACGCAAATTCAACGACTGCAGAATCTGGTCGCCAACCTTGATTTCCTCAACCGGATCAGCGGACAGCGACACGCGAATCGTGTCGCCAATGCCCTCCGAAAGCAGCGCGCCAAACGCCACCGACGACTTAATCGTGCCCTGGAACGCCGGGCCCGCCTCCGTCACACCGAGGTGCAGAGGATAATCGCACTGGGCGGCCAACTGGCGGTAGGCCTCCACCATGATCACCGGATCATTGTGCTTGACCGAAATGGCAATATCACCGAAGCCGTACTCCTCAAACAGGCCGGCCTCCCACAACGCGGACTCCACCAGAGCCTCCGGGGTGGCCTTGCCGTACTTCTCCATCAAACGCTTGTCCAAAGAACCCGCGTTGACACCAATACGGATCGGGATACCCGCATCACCGGCAGCCTTGGCTACCTCCTTGACGCGACCATCAAACTCCTTAATATTGCCCGGATTCACACGCACCGCAGCACAGCCAGCATCAATGGCGGCAAAAATGTACTTCGGCTGGAAGTGAATATCCGCAATCACCGGAATCGGCGACTTCTTCGCGATGATCGGAAGCGCCTCCGCATCCACCGTCTTCGGGCACGCCACACGAATGATGTCGCAACCAGAAGCAGTCAGCTGGGCGATCTGCTGCAGCGTGGCATTGATGTCGTGGGTCTTCGTCGTCGTCATCGACTGAACCGAGATCGGATGATCCGAACCAACGCCAACCTTGCCCACCATCAGCTGGCGAGTTTTCCGCCTTGGAGCCAGGGTGGGCAGCGGAGCTTCGGGCATTCCTAGGCCAATGGAGGTGGGGTTAGACACGGTGCGAAAACGCTCCTTTAAAAAGACCAAAACGGTGAGAATGAAAAACACAGAGCAAACACCACACGCGCACGCTGCCCAAAAAAGGGGCTGGAGGCAGCACACGCAAGCGCTCACCACTGTCAATGTCCGCGGCAATCAACGCGCGGACCTATGGGGCAGATTCTATCACTGCCCACCCACCGCAGGCCGCCACCGACAAAGCCCGCCACACACCGCCGCACAACCCCACCCCAACACACAGCTAGAACAAACGAATCGGATTGACGATATCTGCCGCAATCGTGACCACACCAACCAGCAGCAACGCGGCAGTCACCGCATAGGTCAACGGCATCAGCTTCAAATAATCCGCAGGGCCCGCCGGCGCCAAACCCCGCATCCGACGCCACGCATCCCGCAGCTTCTCATACACCACTACCGCAATATGCCCACCATCTAGCGGCGGGAACGGCAACAAATTAAACAACGCCAAAAAGAAATTCAACGACGCCAACAACATCACAAACGTCGGCCACTGCGACTGCTGCGCCAACTCCCCACCAATCCGGCTCGCCCCCACCACCGACATCGGGCTCTCCTCATCACGCGGCGCCCCCACCACAGAGGCCATCACCCCAGGAATCTTGCCCGGAAACGCCACCAAGCCCTTCACCGTGCCCTCAAACATCATCCCGTAAAAACGAGCCGCACCACCGACCGCACTCAACGGGTTGTACTCCACCATCGTGTTTGAAGGACGCGCCCCCACAATGCCAGCCGCCCCGACCGTGATCACCTCACCACTGGTACTGCGCCGCGTCACCGACTCCAACGGCACCGACAACGACAACGTCTCCGCCCCACGCTGCACCTCCAACTGCACCGTCTGGCCCGGCTTTTCCATCAACTTCTCACGCAACTGCATAAACGACTCCACCGGCTGCCCATCAACAGCGACCACCTTGTCACCAGCGCGCATACCAGCCGCAGCGGCCGGCCCCTCACCCGCACACGGCGCCAAAGAACCATCCTCATTTTGGGCCGGCGCAACACACCCCGTCGACTCCACCACAGCCGAAAAATCCGCATCACGATTCGGCAAACCCACCGACACCGCCACCGCATAAATCAACACAAACGCCAGCAGCAAATTCATCAAAATGCCACCAAGCAACACAAAAACTCGCTGCCAAGCAGGCTTATTCACCATCGCCTTATCAGCCGGCACCTCGCCCAACTCGTCATGAATGGTCATCCCGGCAATGTCACAAAAACCACCCAAGGGGATGGCCTTCAACCCATATTCGATGCCACCCCGGCGCACCTTAAACACAGTGGGGCCGAAACCGACATAAAAACGGCGCACCACCATCCCGCACGCCAAAGCCGAACGCATATGCCCAAACTCATGCAAAGCAATGGTCGCAGCAATACCCAAGGCAAAAACGACAACGCCGACAAAAAAGCTCACGGCAAGCCAACCAATCACACAAACAACGAAAACCAACCCGGCGACCGCGCACAGCCACGCCATGCACGCCGCCGGAAGCTACTGAAGACACCAACTCTAACCGAGCCAACCGGCAAGACAGGTACCAAAAAACTACAAAGCACCACACAATTGACTGGGGATTGCCCGCCACCGCGCCCGCCAGCCAGGCTCCCGACGGCAGCTAGGAGCCCATCGACGCCAACACCTCATGCGCCGCCCGACGCGCAGCCCGCTCCGTCGCCAACACGTCCTCCACACCACTGGGCATGCCCGCGAAACTATCCGCCCGCGACACCACCTGGGCCACACAATCCACAATCTGCGGAAAATGCAGCCGCCCAGCAAGGAAACGCTCAGCAGCCTCCTCGTTAGCGGCGTTATACACCGCCGGGAATGTCCCGCCCCGACCAACGACCTCAGCAGCCAACTCCACCGCCGGAAACGCCACATGATCAACAGGCTCAAAATCCCACGAAAACGCGGCCGAAAAATCCAACGCCTCCTGCGCCTTGGCCACCCGATGCGGATAATTCAGCGCGTGCGAAATCGGCAACTTCATGCTCGGCGGGGACGCCTGCGCAATCGTCGCACCATCATGGAAAGTCACCATCGAGTGAATAATCGACTGGGGGTGAACCACCACATCAATACGATCCGCCGGAATCCCAAACAACAAGCTGGCCTCAATAAACTCCAGCCCCTTATTAACCAAAGTGGCCGAATTCAACGTATTCATCTGCCCCATCGACCAGGTCGGGTGCGCCGCCGCCTGCTCAGGGGTCACATCCCACATCCGCTCACGCGTCCACCCCCGAAACGGGCCACCACTAGCCGTCAACACCAGCCGGGAGACCTCATCATTACTCCCCGAGCGCAAACACTGCGCCATCGCCGAATGCTCAGAATCAACCGGAACAATCTGACCCGGCCGCGCCATATCCATCACCAACGCGCCGCCGGCAACCAAAGACTCCTTATTCGCCAACGCCAGAATCGTGCCCTTAGCAATCGTGGCGATCGTCGCGCCTAGCCCCAAAGAGCCCACCAGCGCATTGAGCACCACATCAGCGTCAACGTCCTCAACGAGCTGCCGCGCCGAATCCTCACCACTACGCACCACCCCGCCGAGTGCCTGCCCCACCGTGGCAGCAGCCTCCGGGAGCGCCACCGCCACCCGCTCCGCCGGCAGACCCAAACTGTGAGCCTGCGCAATGATCGCATCCGGATTACGCCCCGCCGCAGCAATGCCAACAATCTCAAAATCTGTCGGATTGGCAAGCACCACCTCAATAGCCTGGGTGCCGATGGAACCCGTGCTGCCGAGCAACAAAACCCGACGCCTGGGGCTGGCTTGGGTGTCGGCGGATAAAGCAGAAGAAGCCAAGTTGTTCATACCGCAATTGTTGCACAATCACCTCCACCCCCCTTTAGGGGCAACCAGAGGTCGGGAAAGTTGTGAAAAAGACAGCAGCGGAGTGGCTTTGAGTGGTTTCCAAGCTATCAGTGTGCAAAAATAGGACGCATTGACATGGTTTGAACACCGTGCGCCCAGAAATGACCGCAAAAGGCCATGACACGGGGTGCGCGAGGCGCTTCGAATCCTCACCCTAAGACTTATCCTCGTTAGCAAGGAGATCATCGTGGCAGGTTCCCACGCCCCCGTCCCCGAGATTCACAACGGCGTCAGCACCCTCGACGAGCCGTCGGCAGCATGGGGCTGGCACGGCCTTTCTCGTAGCGCGGTCCAGAAGGCAGGCTGGGTTTCCGTCCTGTTCCTGCTGGCCTACAACTTCGGCAACCACCACGGTCACGTCGAAACCATCTGGCTGTTCGCCCTCGCCGCTCTCGTGGCCATCGGCCTGCTGCTCCAGCTGTTCCAGCCGAAGCTGAGCCAGGTTCGCACCGTCACCAGCCACAACAAGCCCTCCGGCCACCAGGAACCCGACTGGGCATACCTGCAGAAGTCTCTCCAGGGCCCCTACGCTGAGCTCAACGACGCCCAGCTGCGCTCCCTGAACATCGACCCCGCCACCGTCGAAGGTCGCAAAGCCATCCACTAAACACGGCTAGGCTTCTCCCCCGGCTCCTCACCACGAGGAACCGGGGTTTTTTCATCCCACCTCACACCACTAGCTCAGCGTAGGTAGAGACACTAAAGCCCGCAGTCCCCACCACACGCGGATGGGACTGCGGGCAAAAGGCACAGAGCCTACACAAGTGTCCTAGCGTTCCTCAGCCGCCAACTGCCCACAGGCTGCAGCAATATCTTGACCGCGAGTATCACGCACCGTGCAGGGCACCCCCTGGGCAATGACACGACGCACGAATTCGTCCTGACGATCCTTCGGGGACGCATCCCACTTCGAACCCGGCGTCGGATTCAAAGGAATCAAATTCACGTGCACCCGGGATCCTAAAGCCTTATGCAGCTTCTTGCCCAGCATGTCCGCACGCCAGCCGTGATCGTTGATATCCCGAATCAAGGCGTACTCAATCGACACACGCCGGCCCGTCTTATCCGCGTAATAGCGAGCAGCATCCAACACCTCTTGCACCGACCACCGGTTATTCACCGGAACCAGAGTGTCACGCAGCTCGTCGTCAGGAGTGTGCAAAGACACCGCCAACGTCACCGACAAGCCCTCGTCCGCGAGCTTGCGGATCGCCGGCGCCAAACCCACCGTCGACACCGTCACGTTGCGCTGCGAAATACCGAAACCATCGGGACTGGGGTTGGTGATCTGCTTAACCGCCGAGACCACCCGCTTGTAGTTCGCCAGCGGCTCACCCATGCCCATAAACACAATGTTCGACAGGCGGCCACCCTGCTGCTGCATCGTCGCGGCTGCCGCGCGCACCTGGTCGACGATTTCGCCAGTAGACAAATTGCGATCCAAACCGCCCTGGCCGGTGGCACAGAACGGACACGCCATACCGCAACCCGCTTGTGAAGAAATACACAGCGTTGCTCGATCCGGATAGCGCATCAACACACTCTCCAGGAGCGTGGAATCATGCAAACGCCACAACGTCTTCGTGGTTTCACCGTCATCGCACGAGATAGTGCGAACCGGGTGCATCAATTCCGGAAACAGCTTTTCTGCAACCTTCTCGCGCGCATCCGCCGGAAGATCGGTCATGGTGCGAGGATCAGCTTCCAAGCGGCCATAGTAGTGGCGAGCAAGCTGATTAGCGCGGAACTTCGGCAAACCGAGTTCCTTAAGCGCCTCAATGCGCTGCTCGTTATCGAGATCAGCGAAATGCTTCGGTGGCATCCCCTTTTTCGGGGCGGTGAAAACAAGCGGGATAGGTGCGGGCTGGGTGGTAGTCATAGCCCCACCATCTTGCCATGTTTGCCACGTTTACCCACTTTTAGACCTCAATGATGTTGCACCGAATCCCCCACTACTGTGCGCTAAACCACGGCCGCGCGACACCTAACTAGCGGCATGGAATTGCCTTTTATCCACCTCACCCAGGAAAATGGGAAACATGAACAACAACCCAGAGCACCCCGACTTCGGCGAACCCGAGGATCACTTGCCGGACACCCGTCCCGCCACCGACCATGGCCCCGTCGAACCGGTTGTGCCGGCCCCCACAGATGATGCCGCCCCTGCACCGCAGGATCAGAAAAAGCCCAAGGTTAAAGGCTCCGTTGCTGGTGGCACATGGGTCGCACTTATTCTGGGGCTCTTGCTGCTCATCGCACTGCTGGTCTTTATCCTGCAGAACCAAAACTCAGTTGAATTGACCATGTTCGCCTGGTCTTTCTCGGTGCCCGTTGGGGTCGGATTCCTGCTCGCCGCTATCGCTGGAGCTTTGATCATGGCTCTGGTTGGTGGCGTGCGCATGCTGGAGCTGCGTCGCCAGGTCAAACGCGCCAAGAAGCTCTAGTACCAGCTCAGGTAAAAGCCAAGCCAATGGCCCGGAAAACCTTTCATGTTTTCCGGGCCATTCGTTTTACTCGAGTAAGGGGCTTTTTAGGAACCAATGAGTGACAGAATCAACCAGGTCACCATGGCTGAAGGCAACAGCCCATCCATGCGATCCATCAGGCCACCATGCCCCGGCAATAGGTTCGACATATCTTTAATGCCGATCTCGCGCTTGAACTGAGACTCCACCAAATCACCCAGGGTGGCGCAGATGACCAAGCCGAATCCTAGGGATAAACCCAACCACCAGGCGTCGTCGAGCAGCAGAGTCACGCACAGGATGCCGGCAATTGAGCCCAACACCACCGATCCGGCGAAGCCTTCCAAGGACTTCTTCGGGCTGACAGCAGGCGCCATGGGGTGGGAACCAAACATCACGCCCGCAGCATAGCCGCCCACGTCGGAGGCGATCACGCACAGCATGAACGTGATGATAAACAGGCCAGGAGAGATCTTTTCGGTACTGACCAGAGACAACTGGGCGGCAAAGGAACCGAACAGGGGAATCCACACCAGAACGAAAATCCCGATGGCGGTATCACGAAGATAATTGGTGGGGGCGACGAATCGTCCATTGACGAAGAGTCGACTAAACATCAACACCAAAACACTGGTGACAAAAGCTGCGACGACGCCACTGGGACCAAACGGCCAACTCAACCACACCATGGCTTGTCCGCCCAGGATCAAAATGATGCCGGGGATGACATAGCCGTTTTCGCTGAGTCTGCTCCACACCTCCCAGGTAGCTACGGCAACAGCGAGGCTGACTAGGCCGTACCACCCCCAGGGGGCGAAGTAGATGGAGGCGAGAACGAGTGCTCCCAGTGCAACACCGACCGTGATCGCTGCTTTTAAGTCGCGCCCGGCCCCGTTTTTGGGTTTGGGAAGGCCTTCTTTGGCAAAGCCTTTGACGCTTTCGCTCACGGACTGTCTCCTTGGGATGTGTGTGCGCTGCTCCCCCACTGTGTCTTTCGCTGTCTGAATCAGAGTCACAGTGGTGGGTGCGGTGCGGGAAAAGGTATGGGTACGGAATAGGCCGGGCGACCGAATAAGTCGACCCGGCCCAAAAACCGTGGGTGTGAGGCGACCCTAGCGGCGTGTGCCGAGGGGCTTAAACCTCGAGGAGTTCCTTTTCCTTCTTGGCGACCAGATCGTCGACCTGTGCGACGTACTTGGCGGTCACCTTGTCGAGCTCCTTTTCAGCGGCGACGACCTCGTCCTCGCCTGCTTCGCCGTCCTTCTGGATACGCTTGAGCTCTTCCATGCCTTTACGGCGGATGTTACGGATGGCGATCTTGGCGTCCTCGCCCTTGGACTTGGCCAGCTTGACCATGTCGCGACGGCGTTCCTCAGTGAGCTGCGGGATGGTGACGCGCAGCACCTGACCGTCGTTGGTGGGGTTGACGCCGAGGTCAGAGTTGCGAATGGCGTTTTCGATCTCACCCATGACGGACATCTCGTAGGGCTTGATGAGCAGCATGCGCGGCTCGGGCACGGAAATCGTCGCCATCTGCGTAATGGGGGTCAGGGTGCCGTAGTACTCGGCCATGACGCCGTTGAACATGGCCGGGTTTGCGCGGCCGGTGCGGATGGTGGTGAGTTCCTCACGAGCGTGTTCCACGGAGTGGGTCATGCGGTCTTCGGACTCAAGCAGAGTGTCGTCAATCATGGGGTAGAAAGTTTCCTCACAAATAAGGGGGAATGAATGCTGTGTTTTGGTTATTTTATCAGGAGCTGACGAGCGTGCCGATACGCTCACCGTTGACGGCGCGAGCAATATTGCCGTCGGTGAGCAGATTGAACACCAGGATCGGCATGTTGTTGTCCATGCACAGGCTGAACGCAGTGGCGTCGGCGACCTTTAGCCCCTTGGCGATGCATTCTGCTGGGGTGATTTCGCTGTACAGCTTGGCGTCGGGGTTGGTGCGAGGATCGGAGTCGTAGACACCATCGACGGCTTTAGCCATGAGCAGAACATCGCAGTCGATTTCCAGGGCGCGCTGTGCGGCGGTGGTGTCGGTGGAGAAGTACGGCATACCCATGCCGGCGCCGAAGATGACGACGCGCCCCTTTTCAAGGTGACGCTTCGCGCGGAGCGGCAGGTAGGGTTCGGCGACCTGTGCCATGTTGATGGCGGTCTGGACGCGACAATCGATGCCCTGCTGCTCGAGGAAGTCCTGGAGGGCGAGGCAGTTCATCACGGTGCCGAGCATGCCCATGTAATCGGAGCGGTTACGGTCCATGCCGCGCTGTTGGAGTTGTGCGCCTCGGAAGAAGTTGCCACCACCAATCACGACACTGACTTCGGTTCCAGCTTTTGCGACCTCTGCAATCTGGCGGGCGACGTTTTCGACGACATCAGGGTCGATACCGACGTTGCCGCCGCCGAACATTTCGCCACCGAGCTTGAGCATTACTCGCTTGAAGCCTTCGCGTTGGGTGTCACTCACAGCGTATTCACTCCTCATCCGGCCCGTTAAAGGGCGCTTGGTTTTTACTCCCCGCTATCCTACCGCCGATAGGCTCAAACTGCGTCTTGGCATCTCGATGGGGCCTCCTACCCACGGTTGTGGCGGGAGTAAAGAAAAAAGACAAGCCACCGCGGTTGATACCGCGGTGGCTTGTCTTAGGTTCAGCGACTGCTCTACCTACCAGGTGGAGTGGAGCAGGCTTTTAAGCAGCGAGTGCTTAGTTGTGCTGACCAACCTCGAAGCGAACGAAGTCGGTGAGGGTAACGCCAGCTTCATCCATGACCTGCTTGACGGTCTTCTTGTTGTCGGTCACGGAAGCCTGCTCGTTGAGGCAGACGTCCTTGAAGAAGCCGTTGAGGCGACCTTCGACGATCTTCGGCAGAGCAGCTTCCGGCTTGCCCTCTTCGCGGGAGGTAGCCTCGGCGATGCCGCGCTCCTTCTCGACGACGTCGGCGGGGACGTCCTCACGGTTGAGGTAGGAAGCCTTCATAGCGGCAACCTGCATGGCAGCGGCGTGAGCAGCCTGCTCGGCAGCCTCGCCTTCACCGGTGTAAGCGACCAGGACGCCAACTGCCGGCGGCAGGTCGGCAGCGCGGTGGTGCAGGTAGACGGCAACCTTGTCGCCTTCGATGGTGGCGGCGCGGCGCAGCTCGAGCTTCTCGCCGATCTTGGCGGACAGCTCCTGGAGAGCCTCCTCAGCCTTCTTGCCGTCGACGTCAGCAGCCTTGAGCTCCTCGACGGAGTTAGCCTTCACAGCAGCGGCAGCTGCAGCGATCTTGGCGGCGAAGTCCTTGAACTCCTGGTTCTTGGCGACGAAGTCGGTCTCAGAGTTGACCTCGATCATGGTGTTGCCGTCGACGGCGATGAGGCCCTCGGCAGCGGTACGCTCGGCGCGCTTGCCGACGTCCTTTGCACCCTTGATGCGGAGCAGCTCGATGGCCTTATCGAAGTCGCCATCGGTCTCGGTGAGAGCCTTCTTGCAGTCCACCATGCCGGAGCCGGTGATCTCGCGAAGCTTCTTAACGTCTGCAGCGGTAAAGTTCGCCATGTGCGGCGATCCTCCTTGTTGTTGGGGTTTTTCCGCTTACCACTGTAAGCAATTTACGGTGTTCGTGCGCGCGGGGGCACACGATTGTGGCAAGGGGTCAGTCCAAGACTAGTTGTTGTGGCGCGCGCCTGGCATGCCTGGCGCGCAAAACGCCCCCAACATCACACCCTGCGCGACGCGTCGGCCGTGACTGTTGGTGTCATATTGGGGGCGGTAAAGCATGTGAGTTGCGAGTATTTTACTCGGACTCGGTTGCGACCTCGGCGGGAGCCTCAACCTTGGCTGCAACCTCAACCTTGGCTGCAACTTCTTCGTTCTTGTCGGCGTCGCCGGCAGCCTCAACAGCGGCAGCCTGCTCGCGCTCGGAACGAGCCTTCTTGCCCTCGATGACGGCCTCAGAGATGACCTTGGAGAGCAGGTAGGTGGAGCGGATGGCGTCGTCGTTGCCCGGGATCGGGTACTGAACAACGTCGGGGTCGCAGTTGGTGTCGAGGATAGCCACAACGGGGATGTTGAGCTTGTGAGCCTCGGCGACGGCGATGTGCTCCTTGTTGGTGTCAACGATCCACAGTGCGGAAGGAACCTTGTTCATGTCGGCGATGCCGCCCAGGACGCGCTCCAGCTTGGTGCGCTCGCGGGTGAGCATGAGGATTTCCTTCTTGGTGCGGCCCTTGTAGCCGTCCTCGGCGGAATCCATTGCCTGGAGTTCCTTCATGCGGTGCAGACGCTTGGAAACGGTCTGGAAGTTGGTCAGCATGCCGCCGAGCCAGCGGTGGTTGACGTACGGCATACCGCAGCGCTCAGCCTCGCCCTTGACGGCTTCCTGAGCCTGCTTCTTGGTGCCGACGAACAAAACGGTGCCACCGTGGGCAACGGTCTCCTTGACGAACTCGTAGGCCTGATCGATGTAGGTCAGGGTCTGCTGGAGATCGATGATGTAGATGCCGTTGCGGTCGGTGAAGATGAAGCGCTTCATCTTCGGGTTCCAACGGCGGGTCTGGTGACCGAAGTGGACACCAGCGTCGAGAAGCTCGCGCATGGTTACGACTGCCATGAGGTGCTTCCTTTCTATGTTTTGATGATTGGGTTTTGCGTGTGATCGCTTTTCGCGGTCACCCTGGCGAAGCGCCCGGCTCTCCGCCCTAGACTGTCGTGAAAACGAGTGTTTTCTACGGTGTGTTAGGGACCGTTGGAGTACTCGGGGTTGGTGCGTTCCGCGAAAGTGAGCAGCTGTTGCTGCTTGCTGTCGTTTCCGTCAGCCTTTGCATGGTGGAACGCGGTCTCCGCGCGAAGTCAGCCCACCAACAATGCCTTGACCTCCAAGGATGCAGGACTCGATCCCATCTGGTCTCGATTGGCACGGTTTGGCACACTGCTAGCGGGACAGCTTAGCGGATTGTAGGCCTGCACTACAAACTGCTTTTCCTGCTGTGCGCAGCACTTTTCACATCAGCCACTCCTGTGCCAGCCTCCACAGTCCACGGCGAGGTTTTTCTCCACCATCTGCCCGCTTGGGGTTGCATGGTCTCATGAGCTCCGCCGCGCTGAAAAGATTGCACTCCCGCCTAAAGCACCTGCCACGGTTCGGAGAGTCGACCAGGCGCAGGAAGTTGGTTCCGGTAATCACCCTGGTGGCTTTCATTATCGCGCTGTTCACCGTGCCGGCAGCAGGTTTACCGGGCGAACCTGGAAAACCACCTAGCCCTGGCCGGACGGTCGAGTCGGCAGCCCCCGCGGCGCAATCTCCCCGGCGCGCCCCGGGTGCTTCACGCCGGTTTGGCGGTTATGTTTCTCCGGTGTCGGGTACTACTGCTGTTCCGATGGTGTCTCGCCCTTTTGATAATCCCGAAAAGCCGTGGCTGCCGGGGCATCGTGGGGTGGATTTGGTGGCGGATGTTGGCCAGCCGGTGTTGGCGGCGCAGCAGGGGGTGGTGGCTTTTGCGGGGGTGGTGGTGGGTACGCCGACGGTGAGTATTGATCATCCAGATGGGTTGCGGACCACTTATCAGCCTGTGGAGGCGGTGGTGGTTAAGGGGCAGGTGGTGTCTGTGGGTGAGGTGATTGGCACGTTGGCTGCTCCGGTGGATCAGTGGCCGGGGTTGCAGTGGGGTGCGCGGCTTGATCGGGATACTTATGTTGATCCGATGCTGCTCCTTACTCCGCCGGTGATTCGTTTGAAGCCGGTTGTTTTGTGAGTTTTGGTGGGGGTTAGTTGTTTTCTTCGCGGGCCCGGGGGTGGGCTTGCATGAAGGCTTCGCGCAGTCTTTGGGTGGAGACGTGGGTGTAGATCTGGGTGGTGTTGAGGGATGCGTGGCCGAGGACTTCTTGCACTGTTGTGAGGTCGGCCCCGCCGTCGAGGAGGTGGGTGGCTGCGGTGTGGCGTAGCCCGTGGGGGGTAAGTCCTTGGGCGTCGATGTCGCGGGCGAGTTTTTCGACGATGCGGCGCACTTGGCGTTGGTCGATGCGTTTGCCGCGGACGCCGACGAATAGTGCTTTTTCCCCTGGTGTCGCGAGGTGTCCGCGCCCGTTGTGTAGCCAGTTTTCGACGGCTTGGGCTGCGGGGGTTCCGAAGGGCACGGTGCGCTGTTTGTTGCCTTTGCCGGTGACGGTGGCGCGGCAGGTGCGGGTGTCAATGTCGCCGATGTTGAGGCCGACGAGTTCTGCGACGCGCATTCCGGTGGCGTAGAGCAGTTCCATCATGGCTTGGTCGCGGAGTGCTTGTGCTGCGCGCTGGGGGGTGTGTGGTTCTGCGTGATTGCGGTGATCTTCGTCGTCGCGCGGGTGTTGTGGGGTGGGGTTGGCGGCGTCGATGAGTCCGGCGGCGGCTTGGTGGCCGAGGACGGTGGGGAGGGTTTTAGCTGGTTTGGGGGTGACCAGGCGGGCGGCTTCGTCGGCGGCGATGATGTTGTGGCGGGCGGCCCAGGTGCTAAAGGAGCGCACACTTGCGACGCGGCGGGCGAGGGTGGCGCGGCTGAGGTTTTCTTGGACGCCTTGGGCGAGCCAGCTGCGAAGGGTGGTGAGGGTGAAGTCGGCGGGGTCGGTGATGTGGGTTGCTAGGTCGCGAAGGTCGCGGGTGTAGGCGTTGATGGTGTTGGGGGATCGCCCTTCGACGGTGTCGAGGTAGGTGGCAAACCGGTGAATTGCGTCGTGGAATGGGGTGTCGTTCCTGCCCATGGTGTGCAGTGTACTTAAGGAGGGTGTATGGGTGGTTGGGGTTATACACGGGAAACGGCGCATCATCTACTTTTCGCCTGAGCGTGTGTAGATGATGCGCCGTTTTGACTCACCCAAATGCAAGAACCCGCTAGCGGTTTTTCTTTCGCGTTTTCCCTGTGGCTGTGATGGAAACCCAGGAAGGAAAGTTCATCACGAGCGTCGTTGGAAGGCAGCGCTTGCCACTGGGAGGTGGCGGAAGAAAATGTTGTCCGCTTGACGGTGTTGGAGGGTTCCAGCCCGAACCCCTCAACTCCGTACTTATTGAGGCTTGCCTGACCAACTTTAGTTTGAGACGCAAGCTTATGCAACCCTTATTTTTAATCCTCTATGAAGTTACCCCCGCAGCTTCCTCCCGTGGATAGTGTTTTTTCACCTTTACCGGCTGTTTTACTTTTCTCGGGGGCGTTTCTCCCCCGCTGCCGTCTACCCCCGGACAGCTTGTGGGCGACTTCCGGACACCTGTTCTTTTAGCGGTGTTGCCATAGTGGGAGTTGCTTTGCCTGGGACGCTGCGTGTTGTGTTAATGCCTTGATGACTTCTGCCCCACTGGATACTAAGCGGGCGCGTCTGCGGGCGATCAGGTGGTGGCAGCCGGCACTGGTGCTGGAGTCGGCGGGTCCGGGGACGGCAAACAGTGGCACGTTGAAGGCGCGCGCCCAGGAGGCGGTGTTGAGCGAGCCGGAACGCCAGGACGCTTCGACCACGATGACCGCAGACGCTAGGGCTGCGATGAGGCGATTGCGGGTGAGGAAGCGATGCCGGGCGGGTCGCACCTGGGGCGCGTACTCGCTGAGCATCATCCCTCCTCCCTTTTCGATGGCGTGACGTAGTTCGTGGACTGTGCGTGTGGTGTGGGTGCTCAGCCCGCTGGCCGCAACGGCAATTGTCGGCGCACCGCGCTCAAGTGCGGTGCGGTGGGCGACGGTATCGATCCCGACGGCGCCTCCCGAAATGATCACATAACCTGCGTCAGCGATGTCCGCGACGATTTTCTCGGTCATCTTTTTCCCGTAGGGGCTCATCGTGCGCGTGCCAACGATTGCGATCGCTGGTTGGGCGAGGAGGTGGCTGCGGCTGGGGCTGATCCACAGGCCGAGGGGGTGATGGGTCTGGTGGGGTCCGGTGCCGGTGGCGATGGCCCGGTCGAGGTGGTGGGGCCATGCCGGATCCGTGGGCACCAGCAGCTCAATATTGTCTTCCCGCGCCCCCTGGAGCACCTGGGCGGCGTCCGGGTGCTTCATGCGGGTTTGTGCTCGGTGCAGCAGCACCTGCCCCACCCACCGATCGCCCTGGGCGATGGCCGTTGCGATCTCGACCACGCTATGGCCTTGATGCATCAGGGCGGTGAGTTCGGGGTGGTAGTCCGGCAGGAGTGACTGCACAAAGGCCACCGCATGCCGATGCCTCTCCGCACTGGGAGCAACCGCGCGGCTGCCGGGGTGGCCGGACAGCGTGGGGCTCATGCCGCCCACCGGCTGTTGTTCCGAACTCTCGCGCGGCGGGTTGTGCTGCGCTGTGGACGGGTTCCACTGTCGAGTGGGACGAGGGCTTTGATGGTCGGCTGGGTTGCACCGGTGGGGCTTGGTGTCGGGCGCGGTGCAGCCACCTGCGGCAGCGGTACCGCGCAGGGTTCGACGATGACGTGGGCGGTGGTTCCTAAGACATAGATGTGGGCGGCGTCGATGCGCACCTGACAGGGGCGCGTGTGGTCGGAAGAGTCGCGATGGACGTGCCGGGCAGCCTGGGCGATTGCGATGAGGCGTTGTTTTTTGGCCGCACTGGTGTAGGGCTGGCGACCGAAGCTGATCCCGCGACGCACGCTGACATCAACGACAACCAGAGTGTCGGTTGCCGCATGGGTTCCCTGGTGCAGGCGCACAATGAGGTCGGCTTTGGCGCCGTGAATGCGTGGTTGGGTCTCCACGATGGTGCCGCCACGCTGGATATAAAACTGGGCCGCCAAATGCCGGCCGAGGGCGATCAACTCGCCGCCGTGGTCGGCTGTGGGGATTTGTTCGTAGCGGTCGCGCCATGCGGTGTGTTGGGTGCGGGTGGGGCCCTTAGGGGGCGGGTTGTCGCGACAAGGTTGCGGGGTGTTGTGCTGCCGGGTCATGGCGATTTGGGTCTTTCTATGCGCAGGTTGTCGCCAGCGCGCGTGCGCTGCCGGAGGGTACTAGTGCAGTTCGGCCCGTGTGGGGCGTTAGTGCCTCCAAGTGTGTAGGCCTAAAAACAACCTGCGGGTTGTCAGACCGGCAGGGGTGTGGATGTCCAGATGGCGTAGCGCCGTGTCTTTGACACTGTCCACAGCTGCCTGTTTTCGGGGTTGTGTGTTTTTGCCCCGGGATATGCCTGTGGTGCGGGATTGTGGAACGCGGGGGTGTGCCGGTAGTGCGGACCGGGGTGGGATCAACAGCAAAACCGCCCGCGCGTTGATTGCGCGGGCGGTTGTCGGCTGATGCCGGCCACTTGTGTGTTTGGGTGGCTGGGCGTGATGGGGTTATTGCGGGAAGGTGATTTCCGGCTTGTCGAGTTCTTCGATGTTGACGTCTTTGTAGGTGATGACGCGGACGTAGCGGACGAATCGGGCGGAGCGGTACATGTCCCACACCCAGGCGTCTGACATGCGCAACTCGTAGTAGACCTCGTTGCCTGCGGTGCGGGGGATCAGCTCGACCGCATTGGCGAGATAGAAACGTCGTTCGGTTTCGACGACGTAGGAGAATTGGCTGACGACGTCGCGGTATTCGCGGTATAGCGACAGTTCGACGTCTGCCTCGTAGTTTTCCAACTCCTCAGCGCTCATTGTGCTCCGGCTTCTGATCGATGTGTGGGTGGCCCCGTCAAGCGGTGGCCGGTGGGGTGTGCAGCTGGGCTTCACGCCAGTGGGCGTGGGCTGCTGCAATGTTGGCATAACTATAACGGTGAATGGGGCTTGCGCCGTGGCGGCGCACCGCAGCAACATGCTTGGCGGTGCCGTAGCCTTTGTGCCCGGCGAATCCATAGTGGGGATAGAGGGCATCCATGTCCATCATGAGGGTGTCGCGGCTATGCTTGGCGAGCACGCTGGCGGCGGCGATACAGCGGCTGGTGGCGTCGCCACCGATGATGGGCAGATGTGGCTGCCTCAACCCCGGCACTTTCATCGCGTCGGTGAGCACGTATCCGGGGGTGTGGGTCAGTGCTGCGATGGCGCGTCGCATGCCACCGATGTTGGCGGCTTGGAGTCCCCACCGGTCGATGGTGGCCGCGGGGATGACGATGATGGAGTAGCTCAGCGCGTGCTGTTGGATCAGGGGGAACAGCCGTGCGCGGTGGGCGGCGGTGAGCTTTTTAGAGTCGGTGAGCGTGTCCAGTGCGGGGATCACTCGGGTGGGCAGGATGCAGGCCGCAATCGTGATTGGGCCCGCGCAGGCACCGCGGCCAGCTTCGTCGACCCCAGCAACAGGACCCAGCCCTGCCTTGTCGGCATAGACTTCAAGCGTTCTGAGCTGTTTCAGTGTGCGCATGGGCGATCACCTTTGCACCTTGTCTCGCGGTGGGTATGTCCCCGAGGGGAAAAGAAACATCGAAAGCCTCCGCCGGGGTGGGGAGGCTTTCGTGGTCGCTGGAGGACATTGTTATGGGCTCTGTGTTACGGGCTCTGTGTTACGGGCTCTGTGTCGTACTGCTTAGGACTGTGCGTAGAGATCGCGTGACTTCACTAGTCCCATGCGGCTGGGCGGCAGCACGATGGCCTGGACTTTGCCGATGACGTAGTCGTCGGGAATGGTTCCCTGGAACTGATCTCCCATGTGGTAGCGGGAGTCAGCGGAGTTGGTGCGGTTGTCACCCATGACGAAGATGTTGCCCTGCGGCACGGTGAGCGGGCCGAAGTATTCTCCACCGCAGGCTTCGGATCCGGTGCGGGGATCCACGGGGTAGGCGGGCGGGTTGAGGATAAAGGAGGAATTGATAACTTTCCCATCCACGGTGACTCCCTTGTCACCTTCGAGGCATTGCACGGTCTGTCCCCCGGTGGCGATGACGCGTTTGACCAGATCGTTTTCGTCGGGGGCGACGAATCCGAGGAAGGCTCCGGCGTTTTGGATACCGCGGATTACCGGATTGGCGCTGCGCTGGGAGACATAGCGCTCATTCCAGGAGTCAGGCCCTTTGAACACCACCACATCACCGGGTTTCGGATCGGAGAAATCGTAGGTGATCTTGTCGACGAAGATTCGGTCGCCGGTGCATCCGCTGCAGCCGTGCAGGGTGGGCTCCATGGACTGGGAGGGGATGACATAGATCCTGCCCACGAAGGTCTGCATGACGAACACCAGGACCAGCGTCATGCCGATGATGATGGGGATTTCTATGTACCAAGGGCGCTGCTGGTTGTCTTTGCCCTTCTTTTGTGCTTTGCCACGCGGTGCGGCTTGGGGAGTCTGCGCGGCAGGCTGCGAATCAAAGTTGGAAGTCACGTGCGCAAACTTTACCAGCGCTGTGGCTAGTCCTTTCGCCAACCTTACGTAGATATTGATGGAAAATTGCTGCGATATGACTGTGGGGATGCGGTGCCTTTGGCTGGTGGGAGCTTGCTTCCAGCGCACCAATAGCGAGCAACACACCCGAACGGTGGAATTGCATGGCGGTCATTTCAGCGGCCCAAATCCGGGATCTTCTATGAAAAATGCTGCGAAAAAGCCAGCAAAAACAGTGGGATATGCCTCTAGTTTCAACGGCCTAGACAATATATCTATCACCAACGACAGCCTTGCCCTATAACAGGCCAGCGCTCGCCGAGGCCCAAAAAGGGCCGGGGACGTGCACCAGGGACGAAAAAGCAGGTACGACCTTTAAGTCAAAAACAAAGGTAAGCCTACTTTTAACTGCGGTGTTTGTGGATGCTGTGCTCGCTTCGACAGTTTTTTAAGTCACCTGTCGACCGGTATATTTTGTGAGCAGACGCACAGTCTTACAGTCTCGTCGGTAGACGCCCCACTGTCACCCCACCGTGGGCCCTGCCGCCGACCCGACCAAGTAAAGAACCAGCCATGATCAAGTATCTGCTCAAGAAGACGGCGAGCTGGATCGGCATGATTTTCATCGCCGTGAACATCACGTACTTCCTGGCCAACTCGTTCCTTGACCCTCGCTCCAATTACGCGGAGCGCCGGCCACCCGTACCGGAAGAACGAGTCGACGCCATCCTGACTCCCCTGAACCTCAACAACAAGGAGCCCCTGCTCGAACGCTGGTGGACCTGGTTGACCAATATTTTGTTGCACTGGGACTGGGGCCAGTCCCCCGTCGGCGACAGCGTCAATGAACAGATTTCCTACCGCGTGTGGGTTTCTGCCGAGCTGATGCTGCTGGCCACCATTTTGTCTGTGGTCATTGGTGTTTCCGTCGGCGTGTACACCGCATCCCGCCAGTACAAAGCCGGCGACCGCGTGTGGCAGTTCATCTCGATTATCACGATGAACATCCACATTGTCGTCGCCAGCCTGCTGGTGGTGTGGGCGGCCATCAAGATCAATAAGTCCGCCCACAAGACGGTCTTTTACGTCACCGGCAGCTCGTCGGTCGGCGTCCACGGCTTTTTCAACACGCTGGTCGACACCGCCCAGCACTTGATCCTGCCGACCGTCTCGCTGCTGATCATCTCTTACGCGAGCTACCACTTCCTGCAGCGTTCGATCCTGCTGGACAACATCGACGCCGATTTCGTCCGCACGGCCCGCGCCAAGGGCCTGACCCGCGCGCAGGCGGTGCGCCGCCACGCTTTGCGCACCTCCATCATCCCCGTGGCCACCACCGTCGCGTTCTCCATCCCCGGCATCTTCACCGGTGCCGTCATGACGGAGACCATCTTCGGCTGGCAGGGCATGGGCCAGTACTTCATTCAGACCATTAGTCGAAACGACATCCACGGCGTTGTCGCGGTCGCCGCCTTCGGTGCCGCCATGACCGCCGTCGGCGCTATCCTGTCCGACTTCCTGGTCGTCTTCCTCGATCCCCGCGTGAGGGTGAGCTAAATGTCCGACAAAACTAATCGCACGAACCACTCTGGCTCCATGGGCGAGGAATTCCAGCAGCACACCTCCCCCACCGCGGACATGACTGTGCAGTCGAACCCGACCAACCAAAACCAGTCGGCCTCCGCCACCAAGCACCAGGTCATCGATGACCAGCACCCGCAGGGCGATGAACCCACCGGCAAGGCGCCGATGAAGAAGTTCACCCTGTACACCCGCCGCTTCTTCCGCAACAAGATGGCAGTCTTCGGCCTGATCATCTTCCTCGGACTGGTGCTGGTCGCCGTGTTCGGCAAATACGTCTCCCAGTGGTCTTTCGACGACCCCGACTTCCTGGCCCTGTCCGAACCCCCCAGCGCGGAGCACTGGTTCGGCACCTCCAGCTCCGGCAATGACCTGTTCGCCATGGTCGTCCACGGCCTGGGCCGCTCCCTGATGATCGCGGTGCTGGTCTCCCTTGCCACCACGTTCATCGCCGCCTTCGTGGGCACCGCGGCAGCTCTTTTGGGCGGCCGCCCCGAAAGCATCATCCTGGGCATCATCCACTTCCTGCTCGTCATCCCCTCCTTCCTCATCATCGCCCTGATGGTGTCCGGTTCCGGTGGCGACTGGAAGCTGCTCATCGTCGTCCTGATCGCCTTCGGCTGGATCTACCAGTCCCGCGTGATCTGGTCGATGTCGATTTCGTTGCGCGAACGCGAATTCGTGCGCGCCGCCCGCTACATGGGCGTGGGCAACACCAAAATCCTCATCCGCCACATGATCCCCAACATTGGCTCCCTGCTGGTCATCAACCTGACCCTAGGCGTGGTCTCCGCCGTGATGAGCGAGACCGGCCTGTCCTTCCTGGGCTTGGGCGTGAAGATCCCCGACGTGTCCCTCGGTACGTTGCTGTCCACCGGCGCAGCCGCCCTCGAATCTTCCCCGTGGGAGTTCTACTTCCCCGCCGCCTTCCTCACCATGCTGACCGTGTCCATGGCCTTCATCGCCGACGGCCTGCGTGACGCACTCGATCCGAACTCTGCCGCTGGAGGTAAAGCATGACCCAGCAACCAGTCCTATCCGTCCGGGACCTCAACGTCTCCTTCCCCTCGGAAGCAGGCGTCGTCAACGCCGTCCGCGGCGTCAACTTCGACCTCTACCCCGGCAAAACCCTCGGCATCGTCGGCGAATCCGGCTCGGGTAAATCCGTGACCTCCATGGCGATCATGGGCCTGCTGCCCGGCTACGCCAACATCACCGGCAGCGTCGAGCTATCCGGTCGCCAAATTCTCGGCCTGTCCGACGAAAAGATGTCCGACATCCGCGGCAAAGAGATCGGCATGATCTTCCAGGATCCGCTCTCTGCGCTGACCCCCGTGTTTGATGTCGGCACCCAGATCGTCGAAGCCATCCAGTGCCACCGCAAGGTCAGCCGCAAGCAGGCCTGGAAGGAAGCCGTCGAACTGCTCGACCTCGTCGGCATCCCCGACCCGGTCAACCGCGCCAAGGCCTTCCCCCACGAGTTCTCCGGCGGTATGCGCCAGCGCGTGGTCATCGCGATCGCGATCGCTAACAACCCCAACGTGCTCATCGCCGACGAGCCGACCACCGCCCTCGACGTGACCATTCAGGCTCAGATCCTGGAACTCATCAAGGTTGCACAGCGCGAAACCAACGCGGCCACCATCATGATCACCCACGACATGGGTGTGGTCGCCGGCACCGCCGACGACGTCATGGTGATGTACGCGGGCCGCCCCGTCGAACACACCGACGTGCACACGCTGTTCAAAACCCCGAAGATGCCGTACACCGTCGGCCTGCTGGGCTCCATCCCCAGCATCGTCAAGAAGGAAAAGACCGCACTGACCACCATTGAGGGCAACCCCCCGATCGTGGTCGACCTGCCGGACGAATGCCCCTTCGCCCCCCGCTGCCCCATCGCCAAGCCCGAGTGCCGCAGCACCGAACCCGCCCAGGTCGAAATCACCCCGGGCCACCGAGTGGCCTGCGTGCGCGCCCAGGAAATCGTCGACCGCAAGATCGACGGCCAAGAGATCTTCCCCACCCCAGCGCTTCCCGAAAACGCCCTGGCGGAAGTCCCCCGCGAACAGCGCGAAACCGTGCTCGACGTCAAGGATCTGACCAAGACCTTCCCGCTGCTCAAGGGCGCCCTGCTCAAACGCCGGGTGGGTTCGGTCTACGCCGTTAACGGGCTGACCTTCGACATCCGCGAAGGGGAATGCTTCGCCATCGTCGGCGAATCCGGCTGCGGTAAAACCACCACCCTGCTGGAAATCATGGATCTCAAGCCGGAAGACGACACCAAAATCGTCCTCAACGGCACCGACGCCAGCACCCTCAACCGCACCCAGCGCCGCTTGGCTCGCAAAGACATCCAGATCGTGTTCCAGGACCCCATGGGAGCCCTGGATCCGCGTATGACGGTGGCGGACATTCTCCGCGAGCCACTGGACTCCCTCGGATACGAAGGCGATAAAACCGCCCGCATCCACGAAGTCATGGCACTGGTTGGGCTCGACCCGAAGCACATCGACCGCTTCCCCGGGCACTTCTCCGGTGGCCAGCGCCAGCGCATCTGCGTGGCCCGCGCCCTGGCCGCCAACCCCAAACTCATCGTCCTCGACGAGCCCGTGTCCGCCCTGGACGTATCCATCCAGGCCGGCATGCTCAACCTGCTCGATGAGCTCAAAGCCAAGCTCAACCTGAGCTACCTCATCGTCGCCCACGACCTGTCGGTCATCCGACACATCTCCGACCGGGCGGCCGTGATGTACCTCGGGCGCTTCGTGGAGCAAGGCGACACCGACGCCCTGTTCGACAACCCACAGCACCCCTACACCCAGGCCCTGCTGTCCGCCATCCCGGTGGCAGACCCCGACCTGGAGCGCACCCGCAAACGCATCGTGCTCAAGGACTCCCTGCCCTCCCCCACCGAAAAGGTTGTCGGCTGCGCCTTCCGCGGCCGCTGCCCGCTCTACCCGGAGCTCGACGCGGACGGCAAGAAGCTGTGCGAAACCGTCGCCCCGCCCCACCACGAATTCGACGGCGTAGACCACGAAGTAGTGTGCCACCACCGCTAGCGGCTCACACCACCTTCCACGCCAACCCCTGGGACGCGCCCGCAACGTGAATCTTTTCCTTCACCAAGCGGGTGCCACCCCAGGGGTTTGCGCATTCTCCACCACGGCAGAAGTCACCGACAAGCGCAGCACCGGTCAAAACAACTCACGCAAGCTGTGATTCCTATCGCAAGGTCGCGCGCTCACGCTACCTACCCTTTGAGGCGGTAGCGCATAAATAGCAAAGACACCTCACTCACACTCGATAAAATCGCTGCATAAATATTTTTGTCCAGGCATATAAAGGGCATATATCCGGAAGGGCTGCATATTTTGCACAATGTGGGTAATGGCACCGCACCCTAGGGCAGCAATTTCCGATTAGCTCAAAAACGCTCATAAACACTAAAATTTGAGCTCAGAATGAGCAGATTGTGCGCAAGATTTCAGTCAACTCCAATCATCCGCACAGACCCCGCCTCCATTCCCACCCACCAGCACCGCACCAACACGGACTGCGCGCACACCCCCGCAACCAGCCCGAGTTGCGCCACGCTTGCCCTAACCCAACAGAAGCAACAGCAGTGCTGGCACGAACCCTAAGTGCAACCCGATGGTCAGAAAGGACCTCCTGACCCCATGATGTCACGCACCGTGATGAAGCTCGCGGCACTCACCGCGCTCTCCTCCCTCTCCCTCGTCGCCTGCGCAAGCGGAGAAGACGCCACCACCTCCAACTCCGCGTCTTCCGACACCAGCAAAACCGCCGCCAAGGCCGGAGTCAACGACACCCCCGACGAGGACATCAACGCACACCCCCGCGATGACCTCAAAGACGGAGGCACCCTGACCTCTTCGCTCGGAGAATTCAGCGAGCAGCAAAACGTCTTCAACGTCGACGCCATGATTTACACCACCCAGGTGTGGAAGTGGTACAACCCGCAAATGGTGCTGTTTACCGCAGACGGCGAAGCCAAACCCAACGAGTCCTACATCACCGGCTGGTCCGCAGACGTAGAAAACGGCAACACCGTCGTCACTTACGACCTGAACGAAAAAGCCAAGTTCAACGACGACACCCCCATCGACTGGAAAGCCTTCGAGACCACCTGGATCATCAACCGGGGCGACTCCGAGGACTACGCACCAAACAACACTGACGGCTACGAGCAGATCAAATCCGTAGAGCCCGGCACCAGTGACAAGCAGGTTAAGGTCACCTTCGACGGCATCTACCCCTGGTGGGAAGGCCTGTTCATCTTCATCGCGCACCCGGCGCTGAAGGATCCTAATAACTACAACGACTACCTCAACAAGCTGCACCCCGAATGGGGCGCAGGCCCCTACACCGTCGAAGACGTCGACTACAAAAAGGGCGAGGTCGTCTTCAAGCGCAACGACAAATGGTGGGGCAACCCCGGCAAGCTCGACAAGCGCATCTTCCGCCAGCTCGAGGTCAAGGCCGCCATCAACGCCTACCGCAACGGCGAGCTCGACAACGTCAGCGCCGCAAGCCGCGAAGCATACTCCGCAGTCAAGGACGAGCCGAACACCCAGGTCCGCATCTCCCAGCGCTCCCGCAACTCCCTGCTCACCCTGAACTCCGCTGCCCCCGCGCTCAACGATGTCAAGGTTCGCAAGGCAATTGCCACCGCAATCGACCGCGAACTGATGTCTAAGATCCAAACCAAGGGCCTGCCCTTCGAAGAGCCCACCCCGCCCGGCTCCCTGGCTCTGTTCCGATTCCAGGAAGGCTACAACGACAACTTCGCCGAAGCCACCACCTTCAGTGTCGAAGAATCCAAGAAGATCCTCGACGAAGCCGGTTGGGTCGAAGGCGCCGACGGATACCGTGAAAAGGACGGCAAGCCCCTGGAGTTGCGCTACGTCTACTTCTCCGACTCCGAAGCCGCCAAGGCTGACGCCACTGCCATCCAGAAGCTGCTCAAAGACGTTGGAGTGAAACTGGATCTAGTCAACCGCCCGGGCAGCGACTTTTCCAGTGTCATCAAGAACGACGACTTCGACATCCTGCCGATCGCCTTCACCGCCGACAGCCCCTTCGGCATGGCCACCCTGGGCCAGCTCTACATGTCCACCTCCGACTTCAATGACTCCGGCACCGGAACCCCTGAAATCGACCAGATGATCCGCGACATGCAGAAGCTGCCGACCGCAGAAGAACAAATCGCCGCCGGCAACAAGGTTGAAGCCGCAGCCTTCAAGGAATTCGGTTACATCCCCATGTTCAACGGTGCCAACATCGAGGCAGTTCGCACGGATCTTGCCAACTTCGGCCCCAGCGCCTTCGGCGCTTACCCCATCGAGGACATCGGTTGGCTGAAATAACCCCGTCATAGCGCAAGCCACCAGGCCTTGCCCATGACAGCTGCCCCCACACGACATGTGTGGGGGCAGCTTTTTGTCATCCCACCCACATGGGACGGCACTCATAGACAACGCGGTTCTCCCGTACCCCCAAGCGCGCATTGTTGATCTGAGTCACAAAAACAAGCCCCTTTCACCCAAACGGGGTAAAAAAATTTCTACCCCACCCTAGCGCCACCGAAAACTACATTCGCACCACACAGCCTCACCCACTTGGCCAAAAGGCCTGCTCAATGTCAGTATTGCTCACCCGAGCGTCTCATGGCAGCTGAAAAAGAGTTCACAAAACCCTCACAACGGGCTTTTCTCACACATCACATTCACAGATAAATGTGCGCTAGGTGACAGTGTCTTGTAGACTCCCAAACATGCATCTTCCCCACTGATGCACCACACCAGTGGGACGCATGCGCGATGGCCGATACGCCCCGCCCCGCGGAACCCCCCTCGACCATCCCGCGACACACGTCGTAACAGGAGGAAAACCTTATGAAGACTAAAAAGTTTGCGCTTCAGATGACCAGCATGGTCGCTGCTACCGCACTGCTCATCACCGGCTGCGCATCCGACAGTGGCTCCGGCGGAGACTCAGACAAGGGCGACCGTCAGAAGGTCACCGACGCCAAGGCCTCGGACTACCTCAAGGCGGAACGCGACGAACTCAAGGATGGTGGCCAACTGGTTACCGCCCTCGGTGAAATCCCCGAGCAGCAAAACGTCTTCCACGCCGACATGGTTGCCTCTACCCGCGTCCTGTGGAACTGGTTCAACCCCCAGATGATCTACTTCACCCCGGAAGGCGAGCCGGTCAACAACCCGGACTACGTCACCGAGATGAAAGCAGACCAGAAAGACGGCAACACCGTCGTTCACTACAAGCTCAACGACAAAGCCACCTTCAACGATGGCACCCCCATCGACTACAAGGCTTTCGAAACCACCTGGAAGATCAACAACGGTAAAGACGATGCATTTGCGGTGAACTCCACCGACGGCTACGAGCGCATCACCAGCGTTGAACGTGGCGACAGCGACAAGGACGTCGTCGTCACCTTCGAAGGCCCCTACCTCTACTGGCCTGGCCTGTTCAACGTCATCGCACACCCCGCGATGGGCGACGCAGCTAACTTCAACGACTTCGTCAAGAAGCCGCACCCCGAATGGGGCGCAGGCCCGTTCAAGCTGGAGTCCATGGACTTCAACCGTGGCGAGGCAACCTTCGTCCGCAACGAAAACTGGTGGGGCGAGGAAGGCAAGCTGGAAAAGCGCATCTTCCGCAAGCTCGAGCCCAAGGCCCAGATCAACGCCTTCAAGAACGGCGAAATCGACGCCGTGACCGCCACCACCAAGGACAACTACGCCGCCGTTAAGGACATGACCGGCGTCAAGGTGTACTCCGCACTCGATACCCGAAGCGGCCTGCTCACCATGAACTCCAAGGCACCCAACCTCTCGGATGCCAAGGTTCGCGAGGCCATCGCCAAGACCATCGACCGCGACACCCTCACCAACATTGTCTTCAACGGCCTGCCCTACCACGGCGATCCGCTGAACTCCATGATCAACTTCCCCTACCAGAAGGGCTACAAGGACAACTTCGCCGAGGCCGTCAAGTACGACCCCGAGGAAGCAAAGAAGCTCCTTGACGAGGCTGGCTGGACCGAAGGTGGCGACGGCATCCGTCAGAAGGACGGCGCCCCGCTGACCGTCCGCTACGTCCTGTTCGGCGACAACGAAACCATCGCTGCGCTGGCTAAGGCCAACCAGAAGATGCTGCGCGACATCGGCATCGATCTCCAGATCGACAACCGCCCGGCATCCGAGTTCTCTAAGACCGTCAAGAACCGCGACTTCGACATCCTCCCGTCTGCCTGGGGTGCAACCGACCCGTACAGCGTTGCCTTCTTCGGCCAGATGTACAACTCCAACTCGACGCTCAACAAGTCCGGCACCGGCACCGAAGAGCTCGACAAGAAGATCGCAGAGATGGCCATGATGCAGGACGCCGACAAGCAGATGGATCGTGCTAACGAGCTCGAGAAGGAAGCCTTCCAGCTCTACGGCATCGTCCCGACCTACGCACCGGCAAGCATCGTCGCCCTCAAGGACGGCATCTCCAACTACGGCGCTACCGGCTTTGCCTCCTTCCCGGTTCAAAACATCGGTTGGAAGAAGTAACTTCCAAGGCATCCTAGCCACCAAAACATAAAGCGCGGGCCCAGTCGACACAGACTGGGCCCGCACTTTTGTGATGCACAAGCAACGAGAAAACCCCGCCTTTACAGGCGGGGTTTTCCAGGTTAAGCAGGCTGTAATAAAGCCATTTTCGGCCGCTGGACGCGACGAAAGCTAAAAGACTTAGCGCTTTTCCTTGATCTTGGCTGCCTTGCCACGCAGGTTGCGCAGGTAGTACAGCTTCGCACGACGGACATCACCGCGGGTGAGGACCTCGATGTGATCGATGTTCGGGGAGTGAACCGGGAAGGTACGCTCCACACCGATGCCGAAGGAGACCTTACGAACGGTGAAGGTCTCGCGGATGCCACCGTTCTGGCGGCGGATAACAACACCCTTGAAGACCTGGATACGGGACTTGTCGCCCTCGATAACCTTGACGTGGACGTTCAGGGTGTCACCGGGACGGAAGTCCGGGATGTCGTCGCGCAGCTGCGCGGCGTCGACCTTGTCGAGAATGTTCATGTTGAGCAATCCTTAAAAGATGCAATGGATAGAGGAACCTAGCGGCACTTCCCCTCCTGGGGCGCTCGGCCGGTTCGTATCCGAGACAGGTATCATGCAGCCCGCTGAAACCGCATGTGACGAGCACTTTTAGCCGCTCACGCGACCGGTAGATGCCCGCACACAAATGTGGTTCCAGCTAGACAACCAGACAATTATGGCACAAAGCCCCGTTGAGCAGCAACTTTGCACCACCAGTCACACTAGTGTCTGGACGATAGCTTTAGCGCAAACCAGCGTCACGCAAGGCTTGCGCCAAAGCTCCTCCCCCACCAGCAGCGTTGTTGCGCTCATCGCGGCGACCGGAACCACGTCCCTTCGATTGCGCCGCGCGCTGCTGTCCTTTACGCCCGGCACCTGCACCTCCCGCAGATCGCGGAGCCTTTTTCTCCCGTGATTTCGCGTCAGTCGAACCTTGGGCGTCATCGTCTAGACGCAAGCTAAGTCCGATGCGGTTGCGCTCGGCATCGACGTCGATCACTTTCACCTTCACAACATCACCACTTTTGACGATCTTGTGGGGATCATCAACGAACTGCTTGCTCATATTGGAAACGTGGACGAGACCGTCTTGGTGGACTCCCACATCGACGAAGGCGCCAAAAGCAGCGACGTTGGTGACGGTGCCTTCCAGCACCATGCCTGGTTGTAGGTCTTTTACCTCGTGAACGCCTTCAGCAAACGTGGCGGTTTTGAACTCCGGGCGCGGATCGCGTCCGGGCTTATCGAGCTCCGCGAGGATGTCGCTCACGGTGGGCACGCCGAAAGTCTCGTCGGCGAAGTCTTCTGGCTTCAGGCGGTGGAGTTCGCGGGTGTTGCCGATCAGCGACGCCACATCGAGACCGGTGGTGGACGAAATTTTTCGGACCACGGCATAGGCCTCCGGGTGAACCGCGGAGGCATCCAATGGATCCAAGCCCCCGCTGATGCGCAGGAAGCCGGCGGCCTGTTCGAAGGCCTTCGGCCCCAACCGGGGCACCTTCGTGAGTTCTTTGCGGCTCTTGAAAGCACCATGTTCGTCGCGATAGGCCACAATGTTGCTAGCCACACCGGCGGAGATACCCGCCACTCGGCTCAACAGCGGCACCGATGCGGTATTGACGTCCACACCGACGGCGTTGACTGCATCCTCGACGACTGCATCGAGGGTGCGGGCAAGCTGGGTCTGGTTCACATCATGTTGATACTGTCCGACACCGATGGACTTCGGGTCGATTTTGACCAGTTCTGCAAGCGGGTCTTGGAGACGACGTGCGATGGAGACCGCGCCACGCAAAGAGACGTCCATGTCGGGGAACTCATCAGCTGCGAGTTTGGATGCCGAGTACACACTGGCCCCGGACTCACTAACGGTGACGGGGGTCGGGCGAGCGCCACCAGCTTGGGCGATGAGGTCAGCGACTTCGCTGGCGAGCGTCGATGTCTCTCGGGAGGCGGTACCGTTGCCAACCGCCAGCAAATCAACACCGTGGGTTGCCACCAAAGTCGACAGCTCCTTGACCGCTTTGTCCCACTGCTTTTGGGGCTGGTGCGGGTACACGATGGTGGTGTCGAGAACTTTGCCGGTGGGATCTACGACAGCAACTTTGACACCGTTGCGGTATCCGGGATCCAAGCCCATTGTCGCCCGTTGCCCTGCCGGTGCTGCCAGCAGCACGTCTTTGAGGTTGGTGGCGAAAACTTTGAGTGCCCCGTCTTCTGCGAGTTCTTTCAGTCGCATGCGGGTGTCAAGGCCAGCGCTAACGGACAATTTGGTGCGCCATGCCCAGGTCACGCTGTCGGCGAGCCAGCTGGACTCTTCGACGGGGATGTCGGCCCGGTTGGCGATGAGGCCAGGAAAATCCATGCCTTCGTCTGCTGCGAAATTCAGCCGCAGCACCCCATCTTTTTCTCCACGCAGCAGCGCCAGGATGCGGTGCGAAGGCAGCTTGGTGAAGGGTTCGGAGTAGTCGAAATAGTCCTTGAATTTTTCGCCCTCTTTTTCCTGGCCTTCGATCACTGTGGCAGTGACGTGACCGTGGTGGAAGAAGGTGTCGCGGACTTCGCCCACGATGTCGGCGTCTGTTGCCAGTCGGTCGACCAGAATCTGGCGGGCGCCTTCCAGCACGGCGGGCGCATCGGGAAAGCCTTCGGCGGTGTATTTTTCCGCCAGGGCATTGAGGTCGCTGCTGGGGTTGTCCAAGATGGCATCCACCAGGGGCTCAATGCCGGCTTCCCGGGCGATATCAGCTTTGGTGCGACGGCGCTTTTTGTAAGGCAGGTAGAGGTCTTCCAAGCGTGCCTTGGTGGTGGTTTCCGCGATCAGTGCGCGCAGTTGGTCGGTGAGTTTTCCTTGTTCTTCGATGGCGGCCAGCACGGTTTGTTTGCGGGCATGCAGGTCGGCGAGGTACTCGGAGCGTTCCTCGATGAGTCGAAGCTGGCTGTCGTCGAGACCGCCTGTTTTTTCTTTGCGGTATCGAGCGATAAAGGGGACGGTGTTGCCTTCGGCCAGCAGGTCGAGTGCGGCGCGAACTGAGCTCAGCGGGATGCTGGTCTCTTCAGCAATCGCTCGTGCGACGTCAAAGGAATCGGTTGCCGGTGTACTAGCAGTCATTTGGCCTATCCTACCGACCTGCCCTGCGAGTCTGTTTGCACCGGCTGGTGTGTGCGAAAACGCCCACCTATAAGCACTGGGTCTGCGCTTAGGTGGGCGGTGGGTGGTGTTTTTAGTAGGAGATGTTGCAGGCGGCGTTTGCACCTGGGTCGATGTGGCCGTCTCCACTGGTGCCGTACCAGGGGGTGCCTGCTGGCAAGCAGTCCACGATTGCTTTGGTCAGATCCCGCTCGTTGAGTGCGGTGTGTGCGTTGACCACGATGCGGTGCAGGACTTCGGTGATTGGTGGTGCACCATGGGTTTGTTCGTATTCGGTGACGAGCATGTTGTCGGGCTCGCAAGAAAGGCTGATGGGTTCGACGTGGATGTCGGCGCCAGTGATTCCTGCGGTGGTGAGAGCACTTTGCCACGTCGGCAGTGAGGCTTCGAGTTCATGGGGTGGCAGTAGGGCTTGGATGTCGGTGTGGGTGTCACGACTGGGAGTGCTCATGGGAATCCTTTGTGGTGTGGGTGGGGCCTTGCAAAACCCCTTTTCGCCTGTTCCAACCCACTGGTGGTGCTTGTTATTTCCGCTTCGGCTTGGCCGTGGTCTTTTAGGTGATGGTGACGTTGCGGACACCTGCGGCGCGCAGTGCTGTTAGGAGTGCTTCGTCGTCGAGGGTGGTGCGGAGTTTTAGCTGGCAGATATCTGGGCGGTTGGTGGTGTCTGGCGCGGTGACGGTGCCGATGCCGGGGATGTTTTTGATTTTTCGGCGCAGTGCTTTGGCTGGCTTTCCGGTGGGCGGGATCCCTGCGACATCGATATGGGTGTCTTTGCCGTAGAGGTGCATGGTGTCGGCGTCGCTGAGCTCGACGTTGGCTAGCAGGTCGGGGCGGCGGCGGGCTGTGATGTCGAGTGCTTGGTGGCGGCGCCATTCGGCGATGGCTTGGTGGTTGCCGCTGGTGAGGACGTCTGGGACGGTGAGACCTCGCCAGGTCAATGGTTTGGTGTAGCTGGGGCCTTCGATTAGTCCGTCGGAGAAGCTGTCGTCTTCGTGGCTTTCGGTGTTTCCTAGCACGCCGGGGATGAGCCGGCAGATGGCTTCGGCGATGACCAGGGTGGCTACTTCCCCACCGATGAGGACGTAGTCGCCGATGCTGACTTCGCGAACTCGGTAGCGGTTGCGGGCGTCTTCGATGACTCGGGAGTCGATGCCTTCGTAGCGACCGCAGGCGAAGACGATGTGGTTTTCGCGCGACCAGGCGCGGGCGTGTTGTTGGGTGAAGGGAATACCTGCGGGGGTGGGCACGATGAGGAGCGGCAGGTTGGGGTCTTCGTCCGGGGTGCCTTGGGGGTCTGTGTCGGTGTATGCGGTGGCGGTTTTGCCGTGTTTTTCGTCGCGGGTGGCTTGGGTTTTGTGCGGTTGTGCGCTGGGGAGGTGGTTGTTGGCTGCGGGGCCGGTTGCGGCGGCGACGTCGTCGAGTGCGGGGCCCCAGACTTCGGGGAGCATGACCATTCCGGGCCCGCCGCCGTAGGGGGTGTCGTCGACGGCGCGGTGGACGCCGTGTGCCCATTGGCGGAGGTCGTGGACACCAACGCTGAGTAGCTGTTGTTCGATGGCTCGCCCGAGTAGTGCGTGCCGCAGGGGTTCGAGGTATTCGGGGAAGATGGTGACGACGTCGAGGCGCATGTGTTTTTGGGGTGTGGGGTTTGAGGTGGGTTTAGAGTTCCAGCAGACCGTCGGGCGGGGTGATGGTGAGTTGGCCTGCATCGAGGTCGACGTCGGGCACGATGGCGTGGACGAAGGGGATCATCGCTTCTTTGCCGCTGTTGAGGGTGACGGTGAGCAGGGTTCCTGCGGGGCCGTGGGTGATCTCTGTGACGGTGCCGATGTCAGCGCCGTTGTGGATGACGTGGAGGCCTTCGAGTTCGTGGTCGTAAAAGCCGTCGTCGTCTTCGTCGTCTTCGAGTGGGGGTGCGAAAAATTGGGTTCCGCGTAGGGATTCGGCGGCGTTGCGGTCGCTGATTTCCTTGAAGGTGATCAGGAGGCGACCTTGGTGGGCGCGGGCCTTGGCGATGGTGAGTTGGTGTTGTTTTCCGGCTTGTTTTCCGGTGAGCACTTCCCCAATCGCGAAGCGGATGTCTGGTTCGTCGGTGGTGATGTCTACCGCTACTTCGCCGCGGATGCCGTGGGCTTTGACGACTCGGCCAATGAGGAGTTCAACGTCGCTTGTCATGGTTGTGTACTCTACCGGCTTTGGGGGCAAGGCTGGGTATTGCTGGTGTTGGGCTGTTGTGGTGTGGGTGGTGGCATGAAAGCGGCCGGGCTGTGGGGGTTGGTGCCCGCTTAGCCCGGCCGGTGTGGCGGTGGTTAGTATCCGCGCTGGATGTATTCGTCGAGGCGTGCGGCTTCGGCGCCGACGGTGGTGTTGTCGCCGTGTCCGGGCAGCACGGTGGTATCGGCGTCGAGGGTGAACACGCGGGTGCGCAAGGATTCGATGATGGTGTCGAAGTCCGAGTATTTGCGTCCGGTGGCTCCAGGGCCGCCGTTGAAGAGGGTGTCTCCGGAGATGAGGGTGTTTTCGCTGGGGATGTGGAAGACGACGCAGCCGGGGCTGTGTCCGGGGGTGTGGATGGTGATGATGGGTTGCCCGTCGAGTTCGAAGTGGCGTCCGTCGTTGAGGGGCAGGTAGGTGGCGTCCCCGTTGGATTCTTTCCACAGCATGTCGTCGTCGGGGTGGAGGTAGGCGGGGGCGCCGTAGTGACCGACGATTTCGGGGACGAGGTCGCAGTGGTCGTTGTGGGCGTGGGTGAGCAGCACGGCGAGGACTTTGCGGTCGCCGACGGCGTCGATGATGGCTTGCTTGTCGTGGGCGGGGTCGACGATGTAGACGCCTTCTTTTCCGCTGAGGAGGTAGACGTTGTTGTCGACGTCCCATTCGCCGCCGTCGAGGCGGAATGTTCCGGATGTTTCGAGGTGTTCGATATTCATTGTGGTTTAGACCTCCACTACGCTGCGTAGAACTTTGCCGGTTTTCATGGTGTCGAAGGCTTGCTCGACTTCGGTTAGGTTGATGCGTTCGGTGACGAATTTACCGAGTGGGAAGCGTCCTTGGTTAGCCAGGTCGACGTACATGGGGAAGTCTCGTTCGGGCAGGCAATCGCCGTACCAGGAGGATTTGAGGGATCCGCCGCGGCCGAAGAAGTCGATGGCGGGGATGTCGAGGCGAGCGTCGGGGCCAGGAACTCCGACGAGGACCATGCGTCCGGCGAGGTCGCGGGAGTAGAAGGCTTGGCGGGTGGTGGCGGGGATTCCTACGGCGTCGATGGTGACGTCGGGGCCGTGGGTGTTGGTTAGTTCGCGAATGGCGGCGATGACGTCGTCGTCGCTGAGGTTGCGGGAGTTGATCGTGTGGGTGGCGCCGAATTCGGCTGTGGCGGTGTGGAGCTTGTCGTCGTCGATGTCGATGGCGATGATGGTGGATGCTCCTGCCAGGTGCGCCCCGGCGACCGCTGCCATGCCGACGCCTCCGCAGCCGAAAATGGCTACGGATTCGCCACGTTGGATTTCTGCGGTGTTGACGGCTGCACCGAGTCCGGCCATGATGCCGCAGCCTAAAAGGCCTGCGGCGGCGGGGTCGGCGTTGGGGTCAACTTTGGTGCATTGTCCTTCGTGGACGAGGGTTTTTTCGGCGAAGGCTCCGATTCCCAGGGCGGGGGTGAGTTCCGTGCCATCCTCCAGGGTCATCTTTTTGGAGGCGTTGTGGGTGTTGAAGCAGTATTTCGGGGTGCCTTTTTTACAGGCGCGGCATTGCCCACAAACGGCGCGCCAGTTCAGCACGACGAAGTCTCCTTCGGCGACGTGGGTGACGTTGCGGCCGATGGTTTCTACGATGCCGGCTGCTTCGTGGCCGAGCAGGAAGGGGTAGGCGTCTTCGATGTCGCCGTCGCGGTAGGCGAGGTCGGTGTGGCAGACTCCGCAGGCTTGGATGCGTACGATGACGTCGTTGGGGCCGGGGTCGGGGATGATGATGGGGACGTTTTCTACGGGTGCGCCCTTGGTGCGGGCGATGACTCCTGTGACTTTTTGGCTCATGGGGCACCAGCGTACCGACTTTTTCATTTCTTTTTCAGTAACGGAAAAAGGTGCAGATTGGCACCCGGTGGTCCGCACACATGCTTGGGTTCAGCCGGTACGGGCGGGTTGGGTGAGTCAGATTGCTAGTGCTCGCTATCGGGGGTGTGCATGATGAGCCACAGGATTGCGCCGGGCGCGTCGGCGGGAACTTCGACGCTGTGTGGAATGTAGGCGTCGAGATGCATCATGGCGCCGCCTTCGAGCAGCACCGGTTGCTGGCCTTCGACGGTGAAGATCAGCTGGCCTTTTGGGCAACTGACGGTGATGGGGTGTGCTGCTTGGTGGGTGGTGAGTTGTTGTCCGGGGGTAAAGGTAAACAGGATGTGGTTGGCACGGGGGCCGGTGTGGATGCGTGCGACCGCCGGGCGGGTTCCTTCGCGCGGTGGGGGCGCTTGGCTAATGAGGTCTGCTGTAAAAACCTGTGTTTCGGGGGTGGGGGCGCCGAAGGTGTCGGGGGTGTTGGTCGGCAGGGGGTTGCGGTGGGGGCTCATGGGTGTCCTGATGGTGTGCTGGGTTTATTTGACGTAGATGGCACCGATCGCGCCGAGATGTTCCCGGTGCCGACGAAATGCTGCGCGCATCGCTAGTACTTGGCTGCGGGCCGCTGGTTTGGTTACTAAGTTTTTGGCGATGGTGACTACCCCCAGCCCCTCGTCGGCAATCAGGCGTCGAGGCTCGAGCAGTGCCATGTCTGTTTGGTAGTGGTCACGCATGGTCAGCCCGGCGTCTGCCGCGAGGGTGGACCATTCGTGGACGGTCAAGGGGCGGGCGTTGACGTGTATAGCACGGGCAAGGTCGTGGCGGATGTGTGTTTTGTATTCTTCCGCCAGGGTGTTGGGGGTGAGCAGCAGTTCGTGGGACACGAGGATGCCGCCGGGGGTGAGGATGCGGGCCGCTTCGCGCAAAATGTCGCGTTTGAGCTTGTCGGTGTGCATGCTGAGCATGGCTTCGCCGACGACGATGTCGCAGCTGTCATCAGGTAGGCCGGTCGCGTCGGCGTGGCCGACGCGGACTTCTCCCCTGCCAGCTAGACGGGTGGCGGCGTGGGCTGCGGCGTCGGCATCGCGGTCAATACCGATGTAGCTTTTGGGGAGCCGGGAGAGGATGTCTTGGGCTGTCACGCCCAGGCCGGGGGCGAATTCGACGACGTTTTTGCCGGCGATGTCGGCGTGGTCAAGCAGCCAGGTGGTGGTTTCTTTGCCGCCGGGGCGCAAGACTTTTTTGCCTAGCTGGGCTAGCAGCCAGTGGCCTGGGGTGTGGGCGGGTGCGCGACCGGATCCGGGAAGTTGGTTCGGTGACATGTGGGGCGGCCTTTCACTGAGCGGTTGTTAGCACACACTAACCTAAAGATGACTTAAATATACCTCTTTTGTGGCGCCCGCAGATACCACCCACATAACAAAAGCATCCCCTCCACTGTTGACGTGGAGGGGATGCGGTACACGCGGCGCGCTTGATGGCGCAGCGGGTGAAAAGTGAGTTTTACTCAGACTCGGCCGGAGCCTCAGCCTCAGCCTCAGCGGACTCCTCGGAAGCAGCTTCCTCGGCAGCCTTAGCAGCCTCAGCCTCTGCCTCTTCAGCAGCCTTCTTCTCGGCCTCAGCCTTAGCCTTGCGCTTCTTCTCGGTGATAGCCTCGGCGGTCGGGCCGTTGTTAGCCTCGGCCAGAGCCTCGTTGAACAGCTCCAGCTTGGACTTCTTCGGCTCTGCAACCTTCAGGGTGCCCTCGGCGCCCGGCAGACCCTTGAACTTCTGCCAGTCACCGGTGACCTTCAGCAGGGCCAGAACCGGCTCGGTCGGCTGAGCACCGACGGACAGCCAGTACTGAGCGCGCTCGGAGTCGATCTGGATGATGGAGGGGTCGTTCTTCGGCTGGTAGATGCCGAGGTTCTCGATGACCTTGCCGGAACGGCGGGTGCGAGCGTCAGCGACGACGACGCGGTACTCGGGGGTGCGAATCTTACCGAGACGCTGCAGCTTGATCTTGACGGCCATGGTGTGGCTCCTTCTTGGTCACTGGGCAGTTCAGGCGCCCGGGGCGTATCCCCGGGCCGGTTCAGCCCTTGGTGTTTAACCTGCGGGTGACCACCGGCCGACCGTGGTCGGTGTCGGTGTTCCACAGGAATGCTTACGTGATGCCAGAAATGGCAACCCGAAGAACTTTAGCACAGGTGTGTTTGAGTTACCGCATCGGCAGACCGGGCAGGCCCATGGTGCCACCGAGGTGGAACAGCCCCAGCACCGCACCCAGCACGGCAAGCAGCACGCCGATCACGGCGAATCCACTGGATCCCATGCTGGAAGAATCCGAAGATCCCTGCTCATTGCGCTGCTGCTCGTGTTTCTTACTGTCCTCGGTGAGCTTGGCGATGGTCTTGTTCGCTTCGGCAAGCTGCTGTGCCAGCGCCGCTTTTTCGCCCTCGAGGGCTGCGAGGTTCTTTTCGGCTGCGGCTTGCTTCTCCTGTGCGTGGCGCACCTGTTCGCGGGCAGCGGCTGCTTCCTGGGAGTTGGTGCCAGCGCGCTTTTCGGCTGCCTGAGCCCGGCGGGTGGCCTCTGCGGTGGCGCGCTGTGCGTCTTCCTTGGCTCGCACAGCCTCTGCCAGGGCGACCTGGTGTGCCTTCTGCTGGTTTTTGACGGTGGTGGCGACCCTACGCTCGGCGTCGGACAGCGCCTTGCGTGCGGCTGCTGCCTGCTGGCTCGCTGCCTTGGCCTGCTCGCGAGCCTGGCGGGCAGCCGCGGAGTCCTTGCCGGATTGCGCTTCGGCTACCTCGGCGCGCTTGGTGGCGGCTGCTGCGGCCTTTTGAGCGGCCTCAGCGCGGGTCCGCGCATCCTGGGCGGCCTCGCGGGCGGCTGCGATTTCTTCAGCAGCCTCCGCTTTGACTCGGGCTACCGTTGCAGCGGCGGCAGCTGCGGCCTTGCGGTGGGCGTCTTCGGCACGCTTGAGCTGTTCGCGAGCTGCGACAGCCTGGGCATCGCTTGCGCCTCGAGCAGCCTCAACCTCAGCCACCCGCTTCTGCGCAGCAGCAAGGTCCTTGGCGGCTGCTGCGGCCTTGGCGTTGGCCTTCTCGGCGTCTGCCACTGCCTTCTTGCGGGCAGCCTCAGCAACATCAGCACGCTGATGAGCCGCCTCAGCAGCACGCTGAGCAGCCTCCGCACGCCCCTTCGCAGCACCCGCAGCCTGATTAGCCGCAGCCACCTGACGAGCAGCCTTTTCCTCCAACTGCTTCACCTTCGCAGCAGCCTCAGCCGCAGCCTCACGCTGCGCAGCCTGCGCCCGCTGCAACTGCTCACGCGCAGCAACCGCCTCAGCATCACTTACCCCACGAGCAGCCTCAACCTCAGCCACCCGCTTCTGCGCAGCAGCAAGATCCTTCGCCGCAGCCTCAGCCTGAGCATTAGCCTTCTCAGCAGCATCTTGCGCAGCATCCCGCTCCCGCTCAGCCTGCTCACGCGCAGCCTCAGCAACATCAGCACGCTGGTTAGCAGCCTCAGCAGCACGCTGAGCAGCCTCCGCACGCCCCTTCGCAGCACCCGCAGCCTGATTAGCCGCAGCCACCTGACGAGCAGTCTTTTCCTCCAACTGCTTCACCTTCGCAGCAGCCTCAGCCGCAGCCTCACGCTGCGCAGCCTGCGCCCGCTGCAACTGCTCACGCGCAGCAACCGCCTCAGCATCACTTACCCCACGAGCAGCCTCAACCTCAGCCACCCGCTTCTGCGCAGCAGCAAGATCCTTCGCCGCAGCCTCAGCCTGAGCATTAGCCTTCTCAGCAGCATCTTGCGCAGCATCCCGCTCCCGCTCAGCCTGCTCACGCGCAGCCTCAGCAACATCAGCACGCTGGTTAGCAGCCTCAGCAGCACGCTGGGCTTGCTCGAGTTGCTCCTTGGCTTCATCCAGGGTGGTGACGGTGTCACTCAGCTTTTCTTCTGCAGCGCTGGCTTTACGCTCAGCGGCCTCGGCTTTGCGATTCGCGGTTTCGGCTTCCTGCTGTGCGTCGGCGGCTTCCTGCTGCGCACGGGTCATCTCCTCGCGCGCGGTAGCGGCAGCCTGCTGCGCGCTCGCAGCGGTCTGCTCTGCTTCTTGCTGGGCAGCCTTGGCTGCCTCGGCCTGCTCGCGCGCCTGCTCAGCTTCCTTGCGCGCTTGGGCTGCGGCGCGCTCGGCTTGTTCACGGGCGGCGGTAGCAACACCAGTGTCGCGCTGTGCTTGTTCGGCTGCCTGCTGCGCCTCGGCGGCTTTGCGCTCGGCAGCGGCTGCTGCGTTTTGGGCATCCTCAGCTGCGCGCTGGGCGTCAGCAGCTTCCTGGCGTGCGGTCTCGGCGCGCTGTTCAGCTTCCTGCTGGGCGCGCTTGGCGACTTCGGCCTGCTCGCGCGCTTCGGCGGCTTCCTGACGCGCCTCGCCTGCGGCGCGGTTGGCCTCGTCGCGCTCGGCGCGTGCCTGCTCGGCCTCCTGCTGTGCTAGACGTGCCTGCTTATTACTTTCGGCGTTGACCTTGTCGGCTTCCCGCTGGGTTTGCTCGGCGGCTTCTCGTGCAGCCTGCAATTCTTCGGCGTGCTGACGCTTAGCTTCGTCCAATTGGGCATTGACGTCCTCAAGGCGGGTGGTGGCGTCGTCGAGCTTGCCTTCTACTTCACTGCGCGCCTGCTCAGCTTCGCTCGCCTTTTGTTCAGCGGCTGCAGCTTTACGCTCAGCAGCTTGGGCTTCCTGCTTGGCGGCTTCGGCCTCCTGCTTCGCGCGTGCGACGTCCTCCCGCGCGGCTGAAGCGTCCTGCTGCGCGTCCGCTGCGCGCTGCTCGGCGTCGCGCTGGGCTTGCTTGGCGGCATCGGCCTGCTCACGCGCCTGGGTGGCTTCCTGGCGTGCCTGGGCTGCGGCACGGTTGGCTTCATCGCGCTCGGCGCGCGCCTGCTCGGCCTCGCGCTGTGCGGCGGCGGCGGCGTTTTGTGCGGTGGCCAATTCTTCGGCGCGCTGTTGCTCGGCGGTGCGCTTTTCAACCATGTCGGCCACGCAGTTGGTGAAGGGCACGCTGCCGTAGGCTTCCTCCATGGCGCGGGCAGCTTCGATGAAGCCGTTGGTGCTTCCTGCCACATCAGCGGTGAACTCGTTGAGCGCCTCGGAGTAGTCATCGTTGCGGAAGGGCGCGTAGAAATCCGGCTCGATCATGTTCAGATCGTTGGCTTTTTCACCAGCCTGTGCCTCGGTGAAGCTACCGGAGGTGTTTTCCGGGCGCAGCACCGGCGCGATGGCCTGCTCTGCATGCTCGACGAGGGATTCCGGGTGGGTGACGACGGTGATGTCATCGATCAGGTAGCCCAGGGATTCATACAGGGGGAACAGCTCGAAGGCAGCTTCCTCGAGCGCTTCCTCGTCTTCGGGGGAGCGCTGGGGCTGGGCGTTGATGTAGTCGATCAGCGCTAGTGCTTCCGCGGCGTCCTCATCACGGCTGACCATCTGTCGCAGACCGCTGACGATGTTATCGGCTGCCTGCTTGACCGCTGCCCGGTAGGCGGCCAGCGCCTGGCGGTCAGCTGCAGTTTCCACCATGGTGCACATCGGAGCATCCGCACGGGAGGTGTCGATGGGGTGGGACAAGGCCTGGGCGGGGACGACCGCTTGGCTGGAGAGGGCAACAGCAAGCGGCAGGGCGAGCGCGATGTGACGCGAACGGGGTGTCATGTCCGATCCTTTGGGATTCGTGGCTAAGCAGCTGTGCAAAGCCTGGCAATTCTCACTAACGCCGCAATAATAAAGGGCTAAAAACTATTTTGAGAATTCGAAAAAAGGTTTTATTTTCACTTCGCTAAAATCCCACCCTAAACACAATGAAACCCTTTTCATAAGCCCCTCCCCCACCGCCATAACCTGCACATTTTAAGCTTTTTAGCAAAAGTGATACCCCAGGGGAAACCACTATCTTGATGACATAAAAAAGGTTTGCACACAATAAAACATCGCCCCCGCAGCACGCAGGGGCGATGTTTCAACCAAATGGCTCGATCAGCCTATTTTTTCGGGGCGCCGGGGCCACCGAAGGCACCGGGATCGAATCCCGGGGGCAACTTCGGCATGCCAGGAAGCTTGCCCAGCTTGCCCAACCCCGGCATTCCCCCACCGGATCCCATCTGTTCTTGCAGCTTGGCAATTTCCTCCATGCTGGGCATGCCGGCACCACCCATGCCGGGCATTCCCGGCATTCCCGGCATCCCCTGCGGCATGCGCGGCTGGGTGGGCCCCTTCTTGGCGGGTTTGCGCTTGCCGTTTTTACCCTTGCGTCCCTTGGGCTTTTTCTTCGTGGCGCTGCGGGAACCACCCATCCCGAACTGGCCGGCCATCTGCCCCATCATCTTCTTGGCTTCGAAGAAGCGCTCCACCAGCTGGTTAACGTCGGACACCTTCACGCCGGAGCCTTCGGCGATGCGCTTGCGGCGGGAGGCGTTGAGGATCTTCGGGTTCGCGCGCTCTTCAGGGGTCATACCGCGAATAATGGCCTGGATGCGGTCGAGCTGTTTCTCATCGACCATGTCCGCCATCTGGTTCATCTGCTTGCCACCCGGCAGCATCTTCAGCAGGTTGCCGATGGGGCCCATGCGACGCACCATGAGCATCTGGTTGAGGAAGTCCTCCAGGGTCAACTCCCCGGACACCAGCTTGTTGGCGGTCGTCATCGCGTCTTCTTGATCAATGACGCTTTCGGCCTGCTCAATCAGGCTCAGCACGTCACCCATGCCCAGGATGCGGCTGGCCATGCGCTCCGGGTGGAACACATCGAAGTCTTCGAGCTTTTCGCCGGTGGAGGCAAACAGAATCGGCTTGCCGGTGACTTCACGGATCGACAGGGCGGCACCACCACGGGCATCGCCATCGAGCTTGGTGAGGACGACACCAGTGAAATCCACACCGTCGCGGAAGGCCTCGGCGGTGGACACGGCGTCCTGACCGATCATCGCGTCGATGACGAACAGCACTTCGTCCGGGTTGACGGCGTCGCGGATGTTGCGGGCCTGGGTCATCAACTCCTCGTCGATACCCAAACGACCCGCGGTGTCGACGATGACGATGTCGTGGTTGGTGCGCTGTGCTTCCTCGATACCGGCCTGGGCGACCGCCACCGGGTCACCGTGGCTGGTGCCCATCTCATGGTCGAGGGTGTCCAGCGCGGTGCCCGGGTCCGGGGCGAAGCAGTCCACCCCGGCGCGCTCGGCGACGATCTGCAGCTGCTGCACCGCGCCTGGGCGCTGCAGGTCGCAGGCCACCAGCATGGGGGCGTGGCCTTTTTTGGCTAGGTGTTTGGCGAGCTTGCCGGCCAGGGTGGTTTTACCAGCGCCTTGGAGGCCGGCGAGCATGATGACGGTGGGTGGGTTTTTCGCCAGGGTGATGCGGCGGGTTTCGCCGCCGAGGATCTCGATGAGTTCCTCGTTGACGATTTTGATGACCTGCTGGGCGGGGTTTAGCGCGGTGGAGACGTCGGCACCGTTGGCGCGTTCTTTGATGCGTTTGATGAAGGCGCGGACGACGGGGAGGGAGACGTCGGCGTCTAGCAGCGCGAGGCGGATTTCGCGGGCGGTGGCGTTGATGTCAGCTTCGGTGAGCTTGCCTTTGCCTTTGAGTCCGGTGAGGGCGCTTGTTAGGCGGTCTGACAAGGATTCGAACACGGTGGTTTTTCTCCCCTTCGATGTGGTGTGTGGGACGCGGCGAAACCGTTGGTGTCGTCACGGGCGCGCGGTGCAGCGGGGCTGGCACCGCAGGGTTTGTCTTCCCGGTGCGGTGGGGTGCGCGCGCCACAAGTTATTTTTTCGCTTGTGCCATCTTAGCGGCCGTGGGGCGCAGCGTGGGCAGTTAGCCCCACGGTACCCGGTGTTGGATTGGGTGTGTGTCCGGCTGCTTGTGGGGTGGTGGGGCTAGTTGCTTAGGCGCGCCATGTCTCGTTCCACCTGTGCGCGCTGGAATCCGCCGGCCAGGTGGGCGGTGGCGATCATGGTGGCGCCGGTGGTGGTCATCGATAGCCAGTTGAAGTCGGGTAGCAGTCCGATGACGGCACCGAGGAGGGCTTTTTGGTCGACGGCTCTGACTTCGATGGTGTTGCCGTGCCATACGGTGTTGACGGGTACGGGGGTGGTGGGGGGCAGCATGGAAAAGACCCCGGATTTGTAGGCCTGGATGAATTCGGCTTCGTCGAGGGTTCCGACGGCTCCGCGGACTTCGAATTCGGCCATGCAGGCCTTGGTGGTGCCGTCCGGTTCGTGGTGGTTGACCATGCGGGCTGCACTGATGGTGAGTCCTTTGGCGGCGATGAGTGCGAGCACGCGGACGGATTCTCGGGGGTAGTCGCCGGCCCAGTGGATGTTGTAGCCGCCGTCGATGCGGCTAAGGCCGAGGTCGTTGGGGGCGACGACGTAGGGGCGGGCGGGTGGCAGGTGGGTCATGTGCCTGCGGGCGTTGGCGCACAGGGTGAATACGTGGCGGGCGAGCCGGTGGGTCCACACGGTGGGCCCGGTGGCTTGGGCGTCGGCTTCGGCGAGTACTTCTAATAGGTCCAGGATGAGCGGGTTGTAGTGCACTGCGTCGAGGACTTGGTCGATGGCGTCTTGGTCGTTGGGGTCAATGGTTGCTGCCATGCGGGCCAGGAGGGTGTGTTCGGCGACGAGGGTTTGCACGATCATGATGTCGCGGGGGTTGAGCCCCATGCGGGCTGCCATGCGGGCGACTTGTTCGGCGCCGACTTGTTCGTGGGGGCGGTCGTAGCCTTTGCCGATGTCGTGGTAGAGGGCGGCGAGGAGTAGTAGGTCGGGGCGGGCGACGCCGACGGTGTTGTGGCCGAGCCGGGCGAGTGTGTCGAGGGTGTGGTGGTCGACGGTGTGGATGTGGCTGGGTTCGCGGGGCATGAGTCCGCGGATGTGGTCCCATTCGTTCACGATGGGTGCCCAGAGTCCGGCGTCGTCGAGGGTGCGTACGACGTGGTGGGTGTAGGCGGGGGAGGCCAGGGTTGCGATGAAGTCGCTGACGGCGGCTTTGGGCCATTGTGGTGGCAGTGGGGGCACGCTGCGCAGTTGGGACAGTGCTGTGGGTGAGATGGGCAGGCCGGTGCGGGCGGAGGCGGCGGCGACTCGCAGCACGAGTCCGGGGTCGCTCAAGTTGGGGGTGCGGGAAAGCCCGATGGTGCCGCCGATTTCGACGACATCGGTGTCTAGGGGGCGGCGTTGGGTGTGGCGTTGGGGGCTGGTGCGCCGCAGGATGGCGCGGGCTTGTCCGAGCGCATTGGTTAGTGCCTGGTCGATGGTGCGGGCGGCCAGGGCAAGGGCGCGGGAGAGGGCGTAGCGGTCGGGGTAGTCCAGGGCGAGGGCGACGTCGATGGCGTATTCGGGATCCAGGATGTCGCGGCGGCGCCGGATGGATTCGTGGAGCAGGGTGCGCGAGTCCAGCAGTAGCCGGTGTTCGGTGTCTAGGGGCGGGATGTCGCACACTTGCCCGAGGGCTAGTGCCCTGATCAGGGCCAGGTCTCTGAGTCCCCCGCGGCCGTTTTTTATATCTGGGCGGGTCATGGCTACCACGGATCCGGAGCGCCGCCAGCGGGCGATTGCGGAGTCGAGTACTTCGTCGAAGGTGCGCGGCAGGATCGTCCGCCAGTGTTTGAGGATGCTGGCGCGGGCGTGTTCGACGAGTTCGTGGGATCCCGCCATGTGGGTGAGCTCCAGCAAGGCTAGGGCGGCTGTGGTGTCCTCGTCCATCACCTGTAGGCATTGGGCGGTGGTGCGTACGGAGTGGTCGACTTTGACCTTGGCGTCCCACAGTGGGTACAGGATTTCGTCGACGGCGGCGGAAATGTCTGCGTCCGGGGCGGAGTCTGGGATGAGGATGACCAGGTCGATATCGGAGTAGTTGGTCATTTCCGCCCGGCCACAGGAACCGGTGACTGCCAGCGCCCACCCGTCTGGGATCTGCAGTTGTTGCAGCAGCCTGGCGGTGGCGTGTTGGCGCTGGGCGCGCAGGTGCGCGGCGTATTCCGCGCCGGATGGGGGAAAACCGGTCTCGGGTGGGGGCAGGGATGCCACGGGTGCGCCGTTTCTTGTGCGGGAAGGATTCTCTGAAGGGGGTCGGGCTGGCCGGGGTGGGGGTTAGATGGCTTGGACGCCACGTTCGCCGGTGCGGACGCGCACGATGTCTTCGACGGGGGTGACCCAGAGTTTGCCGTCGCCGATTTTGCCGGTGCTTGCGGATTCCACGATGGCGTCGATGACGTCTTCGACGTCTTCGTCGTCGACGACGATTTCGAGTTTGACTTTCGGGACGAAGTCGACGGCGTATTCGGCGCCGCGGTAGACCTCGGTGTGGCCTTTTTGTTGGCCAAAACCTTGGGATTCGGTGACGGTCATGCCGTTGATGCCGAGCTGTTCGAGTGCTTCCTGGACTTCTGCCAGGGTAAATGGCTTGATGACTGCGGTGATGAGCTTCACGAAAAACCTTCTTTTGTCCTAGTGCGCGGCGCCGGCGCGGGGCACGGTCTCACGGGGCGAAAGGGGCGGGTTGGCTGGTGGGTGCCCCGGGTGTGCTGTGTGCAAGTCTAGCTAACTGACGGGTCAGCGGCGGGAGTCTCGGGAGTGGATGTGTCCGCCGAACACGGCGGCGTGGGTGTCGTAGGCGGATTCGCCGTGGATGGAGGTATCGATGCCGCCGCGTTCTTCCTCTGGGTCGATGCGCCAGCCGACGGTGCGGGCGATGATGAGTCCGAGCACCCCGGTCACGAGTGCAGACAAGGCCATGGCTGCCAGGGCCACCAGGGTTTGGATGGCTACCAGCTTGGTGCCGGCGGCGATTCCGCCGCCGGTGAAAAGTCCCCTATCGGTGGCGACGAAGCCAACGGCGATGGTGCCCCACAGGGCACCGACCAGGTGCACGCCGACAACGTCGAGGGAGTCGTCGAAGCGGTAGCGGAATTTGAGGGTGACCGCGAGCGCGGCCAGCATGCCGCCGGTCAAGCCGAGAACCAGTGCCCATCCGGGGCGTACGTCGCCGGCGGCGGGGGTGATGGTGACCAGTCCGGCGATGATGCCGGAGGCGGCACCCAGGCTGGTGGCGTGGCCGTCGCGGATTTTTTCCACGATCAACCAGCCGCAGAGGCCGGCTGCTGCGGCCGCGGTGGTGTTGAGCCAGGCCAGCCCCGCCAGGCCTAGATCACCCAGGGCGGAGCCGGCGTTGAAGCCGAGCCAACCGAACCACAATAGCGCCGCCCCGAGCATCACCATGGGCAGGTTGTGGGGGCGGTGGGTGGCTGGGGGGAAGCCGCGCCGGCGGCCGACGATGATGGCCAAAACGAGTGCCGCAGTGCCGGCGGAGATGTGCACCACGGTGCCGCCGGCGAAGTCGATGGGGGCGATTGCGGCCTCCCCGTGGCTGGTACGGCCGAACAGCAGGGCGGATAGGGAGTCGTGGGACTCCGACAATAGGCCTGCGCCCCAGACCTGGTGTGCCAGCGGGTAGTAGCACAAAGATACCCACACGGCGGCGAACATCATCCACGCATCGAACTTCACGCGTTCTGCCAGCGCGCCGCTGATCAGCGCCACGGAGATCACCGCGAAGGTGAGCTGAAAGCACACGTCGATGATCTCCGGGTAGCCGTTGGCACCCCCGGCCGGGGTGTTCGCGAGGTGGCTGATGACCTGGTTGAGCATGAGGTTGTCGGCGGGGTTGGCCACCAGCCCGCCGAGCATGCTGGGCCCATAGGAGGCGGCGTAGCCGTAGGCGATGTAGGTGATGGTGACGATGCCTAGGGAGCTAAAGCTCATCATCATCATGTTCAGCACCGACTTTTGGCGGCTCATGCCGCCATAGAACAGGGCCAGTGCCGGGGTCATCAGCAGCACCAGGCAGGCGCTGATGAGCACCCAGGTGGCGGCACCGGTGTCGGTGGTGGCCGTGGGGGCAGCGGTGATGATGGGGGCGGTGTCCCAGTCCATGGGGTGGGCCATAGTGGTGTCCTCCTGTGGCGGCCGGGGTATGGGATGCGGATGTGGGTGGGTGGCAGGTGCTGCCAGCACCCACCCAATATCTAACTATAAGTCGATAGATATTTGCCACTATGCTTTTGACCTGCACTAACACCACACCTAAGCATGCAAAAAGGTGGCCGCAGCTCATGCTGCGACCACCTTAAGGCTGCGGGCTCGCTCAAGGATCTTTACTCCCCGGGCAACCGGTACACCGGGTTAGCAATTAGGAAGCGGAAGTCCCTAACAACGCGTCGACGAAGCTATCGACCTCGAAGGGGGCCAGATCATCGGCGCCTTCGCCCAGGCCCACCAGTTTCACCGGCACGCCCAGTTCTTCTTGCACCTGGAAGACAATGCCACCCTTGGCGGTGCCGTCCAGCTTGGTCAACACCACGCCGGTGATATCGACGACGTCGCGGAAGGTGCGCGCCTGCATCAGCCCGTTTTGGCCGATGGTGGCGTCGAGCACTAGCAGCACCTCATCAACTTGGGCTTTCTTTTCGACGACGCGTTTGACCTTGCCGAGCTGATCCATCAGGCCGACGGAGGTGTGCAGGCGGCCGGCGGTGTCAACGAGCACCACATCGACGCCTTCATCCACACCCCGGGCGACCGCATCGAAGGCCACGGATGCCGGGTCCGCGCCTTCGGCGCCACGCACGGTTTCCGCGCCGACGCGGCGACCCCAGGTCTCCAATTGGTCGGCGGCTGCGGCACGGAAAGTATCGGCAGCCCCCAGCAGGACCTTGTGCCCCATGGACACCAGCACGCGCGCCAGTTTGCCGGTGGTGGTGGTCTTTCCGGTGCCGTTGACTCCAACGACTAGCACCACGGCCGGTTTGCCCTCGTAGGGCATTGCCTTGATGGAGCGATCCAGCTCGGGCTTGCAGGCCTCGATCAGGGTCTCGCGCAGCATCGCGCGCGCCTCAGCCTCGCTGGACACGCCACGCGCCGCGATCTTGTCGCGGAGGTTCTCGACCACCTTCACGGTGGTTGCCGTACCTAGGTCGGCCATCAGCAGGGTGTCTTCGATTTCCTCCCACGCGTCCTCATCAAGGTCGCCGGCGGACAGGATGCCGAGCACGCCCTGACCGATGACGTTTTGGGAACGCGACAGGCGCCCGCGCAGGCGCCCCAGGCGGCCTTCCGCCGGAGCAATGTCATCCTGCAGGGCGGGCTGCTGGGCAGCCTGCGACACCTGCTGGGTGTCTTCCTGGGCCTGCGGGGACTGGGTGGTCTCCCGAGCGGCTGCCGCGGCGGCTGCTGCCGCCCCTGCCGCCAAGGCAGCTTCCTCAACTTCTGCGACATCAGCCTCACCGGGCTGGTGTTCAGGCTGCTCAGTCGCCTCGTCCGCCGGCGCGGCCGCGGATTCTTCCGCACCATCAGCCGGAGTAGCTGCGTCCTCGAGCACCGGCGCCGCGTCGGCGTCGCGCGTATCGGAGACTTCGCCCTGCTCTGCAGCGTTAAGAGCTGGCGCATCCCCCTCAGTGACAGCCGGCTCAGTGGTGACAGCCGGCTCAGTGGTGGCAGCAGCATTGGCCGCAGCGTCATCAGTGGCAGTCGGGGCTTGTTCTGCAGGATTGGGGTGCGGGGCCGCTTCGGCTTCTTGCACCGACGGGGCCGCCTCGGCGATCTCGGTGGCATCCGCACCATCCAAGGCGGCGGCAGCATCGCCGCCAGCTGCGTTTTCACGCGCAGCGTCCTCGACCGGGCGCACAGGGTCAGCCGCCACTTCTTCCGCTACGGCTTCCTCATCGGCAGATTCGGCCTCATCTACACTTGCAGACGGCGCGTCCGTTCCACCAAGCACCACCTCAGGCTGAACCGGATCCTGGGAGGGGCTGACCACCTCCACGGCGGGGGCATCCTCTACAGGTTCGCCCGGGTGAGCGGATACATCTTCAGCGATATCAGCATCAATGTCTTCCGGGCTCAGCTTCCGGCTGTGCGTCAGCTGTGCCGCATCCTCCGGGCACTGTGCCGGCTCGGGAGCTTCAGGGCCATCGGCGGCAGGCTTGACCTCCGGGACGACCGGATTGGCTGCGGGAGCTTCCGGCTGGGAAGGCTGCTGCGCACGCAGCTGCTCATTAACGCTATCGACCAGGTCATCTTTGGCCTGTTTTGCCGAAGCCGCAGAAGCTGCAGCCGCCCCGGCGGCCCCAGCTGCGGCCGCGGCAGCCGCACCCGTAGCCGCGCTGCGGGCGCGCTCCACCGGCTGCTTCGGGGTTGCCGGCGCAAAGTTGAAATTGCTTTTGGCCTGGTAGTTTCCAGACTTCTCTTCCTTGGTGAGCTCCTTGGGCTCTTCCTTAGTTTCGAAAGAAACAGTCTTTTGCTTCTTGCGGTTCAAACCGATGATGACGACCAAAGCAACCAGGATCGCAATAACGACCAGGGCTGCAACCGCAATCATCGCGGGGGACAAAGTTGAAAGATCCATGCCTTCTATAGTGGCAGGTTTTGGTGGTTTAGGTAATTTCTCCCCACAACTAGACAGTTCTGTCTATTTAAAATAGACTGCACCGTACTTTCGTTGTCGACCCAACCACAAAGCACATGAATACCCCACCCACAAAGCCCATCACCCGACGCACCGCCCTCCGCACACTCTCCGCCCTCGGAGCCGGCGCAACCCTAGCGCTGAGCGGATGCGCCCCACCACGCGCCCACTCACACACCACCCCCACCACCGAACTCACCATCGGCTACGTCCCCATTGCCTGCACCACCTCCCTGATCCTCGCCGACGCCCACCAACACTTCGCCGCCGCCGGGCTCAAAGTACGCCTGCGAAAATTCGCCGGCTGGTCCGAACTATGGTCCGCATACGTCACCCAAGACATCGACGTCGCCCACATGCTCTCCCCCATGCCCATCGCCATCAACAGCGGGGCCACCGGCGGGCGACGCGAAACCACCATCGCAGCCACCCTCAACACCAACGGACAAGCCTTCGTCCTGGCCAACAAACACCGGCACACGGTGCGCAAACTCGAAGATGTCCGCGGCTTTAGCCTCGGCATCCCCTTCGACTACTCCGTCCACGCGCTCCTGCTACGCGACGCACTAGCCACCGCAGGCCTCGACCCCGACCGCGACGTCAACCTCAGACTGCTGCGCCCCGCAGACATGGTCGCCCAGCTAGCCACCGGCACCATCGACGGCTTCGTCGGCCCGGAACCACTCACCCAACGAGCAATCGACCAAGGTTTCGGCCGCGCATTCGCCCTGACCAAGCAGTGGTGGGACAACCACCCCTGCTGCTGCATCGCAGTCGCCACCGAACTCACCGACAGCCACCCGCACCTGGTGGGGAATGTAAGAAACGCCCTAACCGCCGCCACCGCGCACCTCCCGGAGGCAACAACTCCCCACATCCTGGCCCGAGAAAACTATCTCAACCAGCCCGAACAATTCATCGCATCCGCTTTGGCCGGCCGCTACATCAACTGGTCCGGGCAACTGGTGGTCGATCCTGAACGAATGCGCTTCGATAGCGACACCGACGCGGCAGCGGTGACCTGGATGGCCGCCCAATTGGCTCGCTGGGACCTAGGGATCGCGCCGAAAGAAGCAGACATCATCTCCGCCGCACACAAAGTCCTCCCAGCTAATACCCCCAGCAGCTCAACCCTGCACATCTCAGGACAACCCTTCAACCCCCGCCAGCCACTATCCACCTACCAGCTCAACCCCACCTAAAAACCACCATGACTACAAAAACTGCGCTGCCCCAACCACACGCAACCACCAACTCCCACCCCACTAACGCACCTTCCGGCGACACCACCGCGAAAGCCCCCGGTGCACGGCCCCGCACCCGGGTTGGGATTCGGCTGCGACCCATCCACCTGACGCTAATTGCCACCCTGATCGCGCTAGCCACCTGGCATATCCTCAACCTCACCGGCGTGCTCTCCCCCATCGCCCCCACCCCGCAAGGAGTCGCCAAACGAGGATGGGAAATCCTCACAGACCCCTTCTACCAACGCGGCCCCGCAAGCGTCGGCATCTTCTGGCACCTGACCGCCAGCCTGGGACGGGTCGCCGCCGGCTTCGCTATCGCAACCGCAATCGCCATCCCCCTAGGTCTCACGGCGGGACTGCACCCCCTGATTCGCACAGCCACAGAACCCTTCGTGCAAATTCTGCGCCCCGTCTCACCGCTAGCCTGGCTGCCCCTCGGACTGGCACTGCTGCGCAACGCCGAGTCCACCGCAATTTTCGTCATCGTGCTCACCGCAATGTGGCCCACCTTCTTATCCACCATGGAGGCAGTGCGCAATGTTCCCACAACCTACCTGCACCTCGCCCAAACCCTAGGCACATCCAAGACAGCAACGCTGATCCACATCATTTTCCCGGCCGCACTGCCCGCCATCGCTACCGGCCTGCGCCTATCCCTATCCACCTCCTGGCTCGTGATCATCGCCGCCGAAATGCTCGTCGGCGGGCGCGGAATGGGCTTTTTCGTGTGGAACATGTGGAACCGACTCGACACCAACGCCATCGTCATCGCCATCCTCATCATCGGCGTCACCGGATTCATTCTTGATGCCGCCGTCAACGCACTCGAAAAGGCCCTCCGCCATGACTAACCCCCACCCCACCGCCACCAACACAGCCACAAGCATCCCCACCCCGGCAATCGAACTACGGTCGGTCGGCCAAAGCTACGGAAAAACCACCATCATCGAACCCACCACCCTCACGGTGGAACCGGGCGAATTCCTGGTCATCCTCGGCCCCTCCGGGTGCGGAAAATCCACGCTGCTCAACATCATCGCCGGGCTCAAAAAGCCCACCCAAGGCAGCGCCCACAGCTTCGGCCAGCCCATCACCGGCCCCGGGCCAGACCGCGCAGTAGTCTTCCAACACCACGCACTCCTTCCCTGGAAAACCGCCCACGCCAACATCACCTTCGGGCTATCCTCCGCACGGCCGGAACTCACCCGGGAACAAAGACACACCATCGCCGATCAAGCACTGGACATGGTGGGACTGTCCCACGCCGCGCGCAGGCGCCCCGATCAACTATCCGGAGGAATGCAACAACGCGTCGGCATCGCCCGCGCCTTTTCCCTCCACTCCGACATCCTGCTGCTCGACGAGCCCTTCGGGGCCCTCGACGCACTAACCAGGACGGAACTACAACGCCTGCTCAAACAAATCTGTGCACAACAAAGCACCACAGCTGTGCTGATCACCCACGACGTCGACGAAGCGCTATACCTGGCCGACCGCATCGTGGTGATGAGCGCCAGCCCGCATGCCAGCGTGATCGAAGACGTCCGGCCCGCACACTGGGAGCACGACGCCCTCAGAGAACACATTCTGAGCCTGCTGGGATACGGAAAATAACAACGGGGCCAACCACCACAACAGGTGGCTGGCCCCGAGCACAGCTTCAAGGGGGGTGTCGCCGACTAGTCGGAGAGCTCCGGGTGCAAAGCCGACAGCACCATAGCCTCAGCGGCAATCAAGTCGCCGGTCACCAGATCCGGAACCAACTCGGCAAGCTGAGCCCAGCCGGGGGTTGCTGCGGCCAGCACCTTTGACTTGCCCATCATGCCGTGAGCATGCATACGGGCCGACAACGCGAACACGATGGAAACCACCGGTGCCAGCGCCCAGCGGGCATCCGGGGAATCGGTGTCCACCCCGTCGAGCTTGTCGAAACGAATACGGGCAGCGGCAAACAGGTGGCGGTTAGCCCCACGCATCGCGCGCAGCAAGCTCACCGCAGCCTGAATCAACTCCTCATTGCCCAGCAGTGCAGCCACCTCCTCACGCTGATTAAAAGCCTCAAAGACAGCCAACAGGCGGGCCGAATCATCCATGATGGGGCCGGGCACAATGTGTGCTTGCTGGAAGAACATCTCCAACACCGCCTCTTGCTGGGCTGCGGGCATCTTCGCGATCGCAACCGTAGAGGCATCGATGCAGGCGGTCTCCAGGGTGGCATCGCGGCCGGTGCGCAGCGTTTCCGCCAAGCGGTCGCCCGCAACCGTAGAAATCTTTGCCAGTGCAGCACGCACCGCCTTCGGATCCACCGGCGAGGGCGCGACAGGCTCCGCAGCCTGCTGGTCATCCGTGGCGTTCTCAGCCACAGTGGGGCTGACCAGCGCCGGCAGATCAGCAAGGTGCTCCAGCGCGGCAATCCAGGCGGTCCGGTGCACCCCCTCACCCGAAGCCAGCGGCTGCTGGGCCGCGAAATCAGCGGTAACCAACCCGGTCTTAATCAACTGGCCGGGCTGCTTATCGGCAGGCACCTCACTGGCAGACAGGCCCGTGAGCGCACCACGCGGGTGCGCTGCCAAAGCAGCAATCGCCAAGGTCGCCGTCTGTCCGGCAGCCTCATGCCCGGTCACGAAATCCCACAACAGAGGCCACAGCGCCTTATCATCAGGCACCTGCTCGGTCAGACCAGCGAAAAACTCCGCCAACTGACTGCGCGCAGGATCAGCATCCCCAAAGAATCCTTCCTGCTCCACCAGGAAGGAACCCGGGCCGGGAACCAGCGGGGCACGCATCGAAGAAAAAGGATCCGCAGTGTGCAGCTGCACACTCAACGAGCCTGCACCGCGCAGATTCTCCGGAAGTTCAATGCGAGCATCGCTCACAGCCAACCGCACGCCGGCCGCCCAGGGGGCGGTCACCGGCCATACCCAAGCACCCAAAGCCCGGTCCTCGGCAACTTCCTCCAACAGGATCGCTGTCCCGTCTTCGGACAATTGCGCACCGGTAGCTGCGGGAGTGTTGGTGATTGTTGCCAGGTTCACCGAGACACGCTTGTCAGCCACCACATCGGTCCACTCCACGTCGAGGCGACCGGACACCATTGACCCCATCGCCTGCGACAGCGCCGCAAACGGTGCGATCATGGTGACAGGATCCTCCGCGGTCATCTTCACCGTCCGCAAAGGTGTGCCATGATGGTTGCGCACACTGACCTGGGCGTCTTTCAACGCACCCGGCTTTCCAGCTACCCGCACCCGCACAACGCCATCGGCGTCGAAGGAACGAGTGGAGGTCACCATGCGGGTTGCCCGCCACCGCGTCGGCTGCCCCACCAAGGGAATATCGAAGCGCAGTCGCGGGGGCTTAAACCAGATGGGCATCTGGTCGCCTTCTTCAGTGGCGACCGTGAATTCAGCACCCGGAGCATGACCGGCAACATGCACATTCTTCGGGGTGACCTGGAAAGGCTTCTCGCCACTGCGAACCGTCAGCGTCGCCTCCGACAAACCACCCTGGGCCGGAATCCGGAAACTGGAAGACAACCCTGCCGACTCATAGGTCGCAGACAAACCCTCCACGATGGCGTACTCGTGGCGGAAAGACTCGTTACGCGGACCGCGCAAACGCACCAGGTATTCGCCCACCCACGGGGCGTCGTACAAACCCGGATCGAAAATATCGAACACGCCGCCTTCGGCCGGAACAATCAACGGCTCCGCCGGGGCGACCTCTTCGCCAGAGTTTCCGGCACCCGCAAACGAGGAAATCGTCAAGAACCAGGTCTCCTCCTCGCCGGTAACCGTCGGTGGGAATTCCGCGATCAGGGAGCGGGCGTAGACCGGTAGTCGAGTCACGGAACGCAAACCAGCAACCGGCTGTTCCGGGTCGACGAAGCGCACCCGTCGCCGAGCATCCACACTGCGGATCGGGGCGGCCAAGGTGGCAGTGGCCCCGGGGGCGACGATCTGCAAACTCACCGCATTTTCGCACTCCACGGTGAGGGCCTCCCAGCCATCCCAGCCCACGACCTCGACGCGATCGGTAACGGTGAGCTGTTGACCCAACACGGTGTCATAAGCTTCGGAACCCGCCGGGGCGACAACCCGCACCGCCCCATGGTGCACGGAGCGCATCGCGGACAGGTTCTGCCCTTTAAGGCTAAAAATCAGCGCCGGATCGTCTTTTTCCGCCACCACAGCAACGACCCATTGGGTGCCGGTATCGGCATCGGTGACGGTGACTTCCCGGACCTGGCGCGCAATTGGCACATCGATGGCCTGGGACAGAAGATTGACCTCGCCCCAGGGCTTGCCGGTGCGGTACACCGTAGTGGTGCCGTCCACCCGCACCCGCCACGACCGCTGCTGAGCGGTATCAGACAAAGGCAATTCCGGCAGACGCAAACACACCTTCGAGCGCACCGCATCAAAAATGATGCGCGGCGCGATCTCGCGAGTGGCAGTGCCCACCGCGAACCGTCGGCCAACAGTACCGGCGGGTCGCTCCTTAAGTTCCGCCCGAACAGCATCCAACACATTCGGCGACAACACTGCCGCATCCCCGCTGGGAGTCACTGGGAAAGGGGCATCCGGATTTGCCGCCGAATAGCCGTACAGATCGGCTGCACCGCGAATTTGTTCCTCAGTGATCTTCTCCCCCGCCGCGGCACAAGCAAGTGCCACGGATAGCGGAGCGGCCAAGCGATCATCGTGGTCTTCGCCAAAATGCTCGGAAACATCGCCCGCGCGCAGCGCCTCAAGGATGATGCTGGTGCGCTGCTCCACGCTCAGCTCAGGACCCGGACACAAGCCGTCCATCAGCTCCAGCAAATCAGGAATGTCGCAATCAATCAGCCCGGCGTGCTGGCCGAGTAGTGCCACCTGGGCTGGGATCTGCAACTCGATCTCTCCGGTTGCGAAAGTGCTTCGCAAGCCGGCCATTGCGAGGATTTCCTCAACCAGCCCCAAGATGAGCTCATCTGGATTGTCTCCAACGAGTGCAGCATCGACGCCGAGACCGGCAAGCAATTCAGTGCCGAACTGGGCGGGGTCGACCAGTTTTTGTGCCCGGTAGGTCAGCACCACCGACATCACGGAGGGAACCAAGCGGACGAGCGCGGTGAAGTCACCTCCGGCAGTTAGCTGGCGGGTGATAAACAAACCCAGGAAGCGTTCGTAGACTTCCATGGTGTCGGTTTCGATCCGCGCTTGGGCGACAAAGTCGTGGGCAGAAAACGCCTGTTGGAGGGCAATCTCGGAGTTTGAGGCCCACCCCAAAAGGGAATCTTGGGGGTCGGCAATGGGCGAGGCTTCGCCAGCGTTCACAGGTTCTTACTCCCTTGGATGATGCAGTGGTTGCGTCAAGATGCAAAGCCAAAAATATATCAGCATCGCGGTGGCGCGGTGACGCGTGGTCGACACCAGGATTGTCTCGAATTAGGCGGCCGCGGATTTGCCTGGGAAAACCGGTTGATGGCGGAGATGCCGGCCACGGCCGCGGCGGTTGCGAGAACGGTGTCGCGCGTATTGCTGGCAAGTCTAGCGACAATCCCTCATCGCAGTTTCCCTGCAGCACAGGTGCAGCACATAAACTTGCGCTCTGGTCTGCGTGAATGCCGCGCCGGGGTTAGTCGGTGGTGACGGGATTCATGCGCTGGCTGATCACCCGGGTGACGCCGTCGCCACGCATGGTCACGCCGTAGAGCACGTTGGCGACATCCATGGTGGGTTTTTGGTGGGTGATCACGATGAGCTGCGAGCTGGCTCGCAGCTGCTCAAACAGGGCAATCAGGCGGCGCAGGTTGACGTCGTCGAGGGCGGCTTCGACCTCGTCCATGACGTAGAAGGGGCTGGGGCGCGCTTTGAAGATGGCGACCAGCAACGCCAGCGCGGTGAGTGATTTTTCGCCACCGGATAGCAACGACAGTCGGGTGACGCGTTTTCCTGGGGGCCGGGCGTGTACTTCGATGCCGGTGGTGAGCATGTCCTGTGGGTCGGTGAGCTCCAGCCGGCCTTCTCCCCCGGGAAACAGGGTGGAGAAGACCTCGGGGAAGGCCTTTTCGACATCCAACCATGCTTCGGTGAACAGGTTGAGGATCTTTTCGTCGACGTCAACGATGACTTGCTTGAGGTCTTTTCGGGCTTGTTCGACGTCGGCAAGTTGGGTGGCAAGGAAGTCGTAGCGCTCCTGGAGGGCTTTGTATTCTTCCAGGGCCAAGGGGTTGACTTTGCCGAGGGCGGCGAGGTCTTTTTCGGCTTTTTTAGCGGCGGCTTGGGTGGCGCTGCGGTCGAAGTCTGGCCCGGGGGCGTGCTCGGAGATGATGGTTTCTGCGGGCAGTCCCAGCTGTTCGACGATGGACGCTTCGGCTTGTTCGCGGCGCACTTGTGCTTGGGACAATGCGATTTCTGCGTCGTGTGCGCTGCTGGATAGGCGCGCTGCTTCCTGGGTCAGGGCGCTGGCTTTGTCTTTAGCTTGGCTCAGCTCGGTGATCAGCTGTTTGCGTTCAAAATCGACGTCGTCTTTGCGTTCGCTGGCTTGCTCCACGGCGAGTTGGGCGCGGTGCGCGATGTCGTCGGCCAGCTCGGCGATGACGCTGGCGAGTTCTGCTTTTTTAGCCCGGCGCGCCATGTTTTCTGCGTGTCGTTGGGCGGCTAGTTTTTCTTGTTGGGCTTGACGGTTGAGGCTGGCTGCTTGGTTTTTGGTTTGTTCTGCCCGGTCTTGGGCGGTGCGTAGCGCGAGGCGGGCTTCCATTTCCATCGCTTTGATTTGGGCGAGGGTTTCTTGGGCGGTGTCGCGGGCTGCGGTGGTGGGTTCTTCGGGTTCGTCTGTGTGCTCGACGCGGGCGAGTCGGTCGCGGGTGTCGGCGAGTTCTTTTTCGGCGGTTGCCCGGGTGTCGAGTGCTTGTTGTTCGCGTTGTTGGGCGCGGTTGTGGGCGCGTTTGGCGAAGTCGAGTTCGTTGCTGATGCGGGTGGTGTCGCTGCGGGCTTGGCTGAGGGTGAGGTCGTGTTCGTGGAGTGCGGCTTGGGCGGTGGCTTGGGCGACGGCGAGTTCTTCGCTGGCGGCTTGGGCGCCGGCGAGGGTTCCGGCGTGGTCGTTGAGGCTGGTGGTGAGTTTTTCGAGTTCGGTGCGGGCGGTGGCGATGGTGCCGGCGACGTCGACGGGGGTGGGGGTGGTTTGGCCGATGGTGAGCCATCCGGCGCCGACGAGTTGGCCGTCTGGGGTGACGGCGCGGAGTCTTTCGTCGGTGGCTACTGCGGCGCGGGCGGTGGCGAGGTCGTCTGCGAGGACGATGTCTGCGAGCATGCGGGCGATGGGTGCGGCGCTGGCTTTGAGGTGGATGTGGGTGTGTAGCCAGCTGCATCCTGTGGGCAGGGTGGCGTCGATGTTCCAGGTGGTGGTGTCGCCGGTGGCGGTGGTGTCTTCTGCGATGACGATGGTGCGTTCGCAGGAGGCGTGTGCGGTGTTTTCGACGGTGTCGGGGTCGAGGGGGCCGATGATGCCGGTGGCGACGTTTCCGAGGGCGGCGGTGACGGCTTGGGTGTGGGTGGGGTCGACTGTGAGGTGGTCGCTGAGGGGGCCGAAGGCGTCGCCGAGGAGTTCCGCGGCGGCGGCTTTGGGCATTTGGGTTTGGAGTGTTTCGATGCGGGATTCGAGCCGGGAGACTTTGCGTTCTGCGTCGCGTTCGAGGCTGCGGATTTCTTCGAGTCGTTGTTTGGCGCCGCGGGTTTCGGCGGTGGCGGCTTCGACGGCTGCGACGAGTGGTTGTCGGGCGGTTTCGGCTGCGGCGAGGGTTTCTTCGGCGGCGTGGAGTTGGGTGGTCAGTTCGGTGACGCGGGTTTTGGCTTCTTGGGCTTCTTGGGCCATGCGGGTGGCGTCATGGGTGGCTTGTTCGACTCGGGCTGCGAGGGATTCTTCGGCGGCGAGGAGTCGGACGACGCCTTCGCGCCGGTCGGCGATCGCGCGCAGCTGTGCCATGTGTTCTTTGTCGGCTGCTTCGGCGGCTTCTTGGGCGGAGGCGGCTTCTTCTTGGATGGATTCCAGTCGTGAGGAAGCTACTTCGACTTCTTGTTGGAGGCGCGCGTATTCTTCTTCGGCGCGTTCGGCGCGGGCAGCCAGTTGCGCGGGGTCGGGTCCGCGGTATTCTTCGACGCCTAGGTGGTTGTTGGCGCGTTCGCGGGCAATGCGCCCGGTGGCGGAGATGCGTTCTGCGAGCGCGGTGAGGTCGAAGTAGGCGCGTTGTGCTTGTTCGGCTTGGGGAGTGAGGGCTTGGAGCTGGGCGTCGAGTTCGTCGCGGGCTTCTACGGCGGCGTTGGCTGTTGTGTGCGCGGTTTCTAGGCGCGCTGTGATTTCCTCGAAGGTGGCGGCGGCTTTCTTTTCTGTCTCTGAGAGCCGGATGAGTCGGTCTGCGCCGAGGGCTAGGCGGGCGGCGCGCAGTTCGGCTTGTACGGTGGCGGCTTTGCTGGCGGCCTCTGCTTGGCGGGCGAGGGGTTTGAGTTGTTTGCCTAGTTCGCCTGTCAGATCCTGGAGGCGGTCCAGGTTGGTTTGCATGCCCACGAGTTTGCGTTGGGCTTTTTCTTTGCGGCGTCGGTGTTTGAGGACGCCGGCTGCTTCTTCGATGAAAGCGCGTCGGTCTTCGGGGCGGGCTTCCAGGATTGAGGCGAGGCGGCCTTGGCCGACGATGACGTGCATTTCGCGACCGATGCCGGAGTCGGAGAGCAGCTCTTGGATGTCCATCAAGCGGGCTTTGGCGCCGTTGATTTCGTATTCGCTGGCGCCGTCGCGGAACATGCGGCGGGTGACGGAGACTTCGGTGTAGTCGATGGGCAGCGCGCCGTCGGAGTTGTCGATGGTGAGGGTGACTTCCGCACGCCCCAGTGGTTTGCGGTCGCCGGCACCGGCGAAGATGACGTCTTCCATCTTTCCGCCGCGCAGTGTTTTTGCGCCTTGTTCGCCCATCACCCAGGCGAGCGCGTCGACGACGTTGGATTTTCCGGAACCGTTGGGCCCGACCACGGCGCAGATGCCGGGTTCGAATTTTAGGGTCGTCGCTGACGCGAAGGACTTAAAGCCTTTGAGGGTCAACGATTTCAGGTGCACGTCTTGGCAGTCTAGTAGATGTCGCGTATTGGTCCCGGTCGATAATGATCGCCGGCGGTGTTAGCGCATGTCGAAGCCTTCGACACCGCGGGGCTTGGCCCATTGTTCTACGACTGTTTGTACGCATCCGGGCCGCCCACTGTGGGTTTTAGGCTCCCGCAGTCTGGTGAGCATTTCGCGAACCGCATCGTTTTCGCCTTCGACGACGACGCAGACTCGCCCGTCTGGCAGGTTCGTTGCGGATCCTTGGAGTCCTAATTCCATGGCCTGGCTGCGGGTCCACCAACGAAAACCGACACCTTGGACACGACCGTGAACGAAGGCGGTGAGTCGAGTGGAGTCTGCGGGGGCTTCGGTTGCAGTCATGTCGGCGTGTCCTTGGTGTGGTGCGGATTCGATGATGGTTGGTTGCGCCAATTTTATCGCTGCACAGGAACTCAGTAGTGGGGATTGCTGGATTATTCTGTTGTATTTTGGCGCCGCGGTTGTGGTTTTTGGGCGCCGCTAGTGTGCACGAAATCCGTCGACGAGTTCTTCCAACCTGCGCAGCACCACCGGATAGTCTTCGGCCCAGTCGATGATTCGAAGGCCAGCAACATCGCGGTTGTATGGCTGGTCGACGATGATTGATTCGATCCCTTGCTTTTTCAAGGCCGCAATGTTTGTTGGTGCGTCTTCGATGTATAGGTCTGCATCGACGGAGTCTTTGAGTCCGGTGAAGCAGAGGGATCTGTAGGGAAAGCCGTTGTCGTCTAACCATTTCGCGGTGTCGCTGATGGCGATTTGGTGGTGGCCGGCAACCAGGAGTCGGTGGGTGACGATGCGGATGTGTACGCCTGCATCAGAGATTTTCTGCATGGCTTCTGCTGCCCCGGGGATGACCGGGCCTGTTGCAAACATGTGTTTACTGACTGCGTCTGTGTGACAGGCCAGGTAGTCCCAGTGGTCTTTGAATCCCCATGCCGTGGCGATGTCGTAGGTTTGTTGGTCGCCGAGGTTTTGCTCGGGCACGCGCAGCCAGCGGGCGGCGAAGGGGCGAAAGGCTTGGGAGTAGTCCATGCAGACCCCGTCGAGGTCGACTCCTAGAACGGGGCGTGCGGGTCGAGTTTTCATTGCGTCTCCTGGCAGGCTGCCGGTGTGTGAGATGGCTTTTCCGGGTGTGTGGTTCTTGTCCCGTCAGCGCGGTGGAAGGTGGGAAGAGTGCATGGGGCCTAGTCCAAGCAGGTGCGCAGCAGTTCCCAGTCCCGAGCTTTGTGGGTAGCTCGCGTACCCCAGTTGTCGTCGGGGCTGAAAAAGTGTGGACTGTCGAAAGCCCCTGTTTCCGTGGCGGCGATGACGTCTCGGTCATCGGGGGCGAAGGGGAGTCTTTTGTCGACGTAGATGCACACGTCGTTGAAAAACGATACGAAGTCTGCGTTTTCGTTTTTCCTCCGCCACCCGCGTGAGCGTTGGGAGATGCCCTCGGCTACTTTTTCTCCCCAGCTTTCGCCCAGTTTTGAGCGCCTGCGTGCCCGGGATAGTGCGCTGACGCGGTAGAGCAAGCTGATAAAGAAAGCTACCGAAATGCAGGTGACAGCTATCTTTGCGTCGAGCTGCCACGTTGAGTGTTCTGTAATGATTGGGGCTTTTCTCAGCAGATACACGATCGGGAAGATAGCAACGCTGAAGATGGTGGAGTGGTTCAAGATCGCTTGCACCGGCGAGTACAGCCTGCGGGTGACACGGTGCGTTCCGATGCTGAAAAATAACGCACCAAAGGTACCAACGAGCAGGGTGACTAGTGCGATGGTGACGCTAAGGTCAACTGCGTTCACGCACCAGAGGAAAGCCATCGCGGTGAGTAGGACCGCACACACCACTGCAGCGGCAATGTTCACCGCGCTGGTTCTGCTGGGCAGCAAATTGACGTAGAACACGCCGATGGGGTTCATCGGTTCCTTTGCTGCCACGATATGGATCGATTTTTGGGAAGAACGACACGACCCGTATTCCCCGTCGTCTGATTGGGGCGCGGTTGCGTGTCCACCGTCCTCAGGTTTTGGCCGGGTGTGGTCCCACCGCGTGTCGAATGCCTGGTGAAAGCCTGCGAGGGGGAATGGTCGACCGGAAAGCTCCCCGGCGGTAATACTTGCCAACCGTGCGCCGTCGGGAAGACCGATTTCCAGGTGGGTGCTGTTGGCGGACATGGCCGCGTAGCGGACAGGAACTGTGATTCCGATGTCGCCGCCGAAAAAGTTCTTCAGTCTGCTGGCGCCGGTGTCGTAGCCGGCATGGCGCCAGGAGTCGATTTCTGTGGTTTCGGCATCGCATGACAGTTTGATGATTTCCCTGCGCGCCACCGGCAATGCGGTGTTCTCATCGCGATCGAAGTCGATGGCTGCCGAAAAGAGGTAGTTTGTCGACAGTGTCGACAACAGGGTGCAGTAGAACTCAACTTGGCACAGCCTGAGCAGCTTTTCATCGACGTCGTTGAGATCGGGGCACGGATCCTGCGGTGGATTCTCGTCACCAGAACTAGACAGGTCTTCGAAGGACCGTTGGGACGTGGTCCACACCGGTCCAGCTGCTTGTTTCACCGCGTCAATGATGGCAATGGCCAAAAGGGTGACCAAGGGGGAAGAGTCGAGTTCTTCAACGCTGTCAGCATCTTTGGAATCTTTAGTCGCACACATCCAGGCGGTGATATCGCTGGCCCACTCGTTGCTGGAACGGTTGCCTTCAAGTTGTTTGTGCATGCGCGGAAGAAACAGCAGCCTGTTAAGCGACTCGAGGGTTTCTTTATCCGGTTTTTGGTGTGCTTCTGTGCTGTCTTTATCGCCTAGCTTTAGCTGTTGGCCATCTCCTTGCGGGATGCATCCGCACATGTGCTCTAGCGTGCGGCGTGCCACGAAAGCCAAGGCCGCTAGCGAACCAAACAGTCTTTTGCGGTAGATTTCCTGTTCCCTATTGCGCAGCCCGCCCCGGTATTTGGTCTTATCGACGTTGCGGCTCATGATGATGTCCAACAATGCGCCCTGGTGGATGCGGTTGGCGATTTCTGTGCTGCCTAGCTCGGGGCCCAATCGGTTGTTAATCAGCTGAGGTATGTTCAGCAACTCCCCCAGGTGCTGCAGTGGGTAGTAGGTCAAGACGGTGTTGTTTGCGGTGCCCAGGGATGGGATGGCCTCGCCGGCGGCGTTGACGAGGTCGAGATTAACCAGCATTCCTTTGCGCAAAAACGTCAAGGGAACGGCCATCTGGTTACTTCCCCCGCCCCGAATGGCAACTGTGCCGCGGCGGGTGGGATCCTCCTCGGAGTCGCCCTTTTTGTCTGCTTCACGGCCTGTCGTGTCATTGGGTTGCTGCTTATAAGCTGGGCTCGGTGGGTGCTTGCGAAACTGCCCGGCGACATAGTCGCCACTACTGCCCAGCAGGGGAAGCGTAAATTCTTCTTCTTGGTTGCTCAGGGTGAAGTCGAAGGTTAAACGCCTGCGGGTTTGGCGTTGGGTGTTGATGTCGATGCGTTCGTTTCGGCGGTCCATCCAGCGCCAGTCCACGAGCAGTCCGAGCATTCTTTGTGCCAACGCCTGGGTGCGGGAATCGTGATGTTCGAACTCCCCCAAGCTGGTGGCGGATTCCCATGGTTCGGGAAGCAGCGGCGGCAAGCGATGCTGGCGTGTTTTCTCCGCCGTGTTTTCTGCTTTATTCGAGCTAGCTGTACTGCCTGTGTTGTCGTGACTGCTATAGGCGCGCCAATGGTCGTTTAGCCGCTTCCACGCTTCCACCACGTTGTCGGCCTGATGATTCGCTTGCGTGGTGAAATCTTCGAAGGACATTTCTGTGGAAGTGTCGGCCATGGCGAACTTCTTTCGGCGAGGGGCGTGGGGCATGGGGTGCTGTGTGAAATCTTAAAACAGCTATTTGGCCTAAGAACATAGTTTGGGGATGCAAAAACGCCACCACGCTCCCCCACCGCAACCCGGTTGCGCGGGTGTCTTGGTGGATCGGGCGTGGTGGCGTGCGGGGTTTTATGCCCCTTAAAGCGTCGGGCGGAGGGTGGAAGCTTTTCTACTTTGCTTCGTATTCCGCGCGGGCCTGTGCGAGTACTGGTTCGTATTCTGCGGTGGTGTGGGTCAGCGGGTCGGTGCCATCCCAGCATTCCATGCCGTCCCAGCCACGGATACCGGGCACATCCTCGCGGCGGAAGATCGGGTTCAGGCCAGCGACGCGCTGGACGGTGAAGTTCTTCAGCACCGCCACGGCCACACCGCACAGCGGGACGATGGCCAGGAGGTTCACGAAAACCATCAGCGCGGAGAACACGTCGGCCAGCGACCACACCAGCGGCACCTTGCCGAGCGCGCCAGCAAACACGCACAACACGACGAGGAAGCGCACCACGTTTAGCACGGCTTTTTTGCCGGTGAGGAATTCGATGTTGGCTTCGCCGTAGTAGTAGTTGCCGATGATGGAGGAAAACGCCAGGAAGAGGATGACGATGGTCAGGAAGTGGATACCCCAGCCACCGACGCTATCGGCGAGGGCGTTTTGGGTCACCGCGATGCCGTCTTCCTCGGTGACCGACGGGTCGGCCAGCAGGATGATGAAGGCGGTGATGGAGCAGACGATGATGGTGTCGAAGTAGACGCCGAGAGTCTGGATCAGGCCCTGCTTGGCCGGGTGCGAAACGGAGGCGGTGGCAGCGGCATTGGGCACAGAACCCATACCGGCCTCGTTGGAGAACAGGCCACGCTTAACACCGGTCATGATGATGTAGCCCAGGGTGGCGCCGCCGAATTGGCGCAGGCCGAAGGCGTTTTCGACGATGTGGGCGATCATGGACGGCACCTCAGAGATGTTGAGGATGACGACGATGATGCCGACGATGATGTACAGCACAGCCATGACGGGCACGATGATCTGGGTGACGCTGGCGATGCGCTGCACGCCACCGAAAATCACGGCTGCGGTCAAAGCGGCCAGAACGATGCCGACGATGAGCTTGACCTGGTTTTCCGAGACCGTGTCGAAGGAGGTCACCATGGAGCCAGCAATCGAGTTGGATTGCACGGCGTTGAACACAAAACCGTAGGTGATGGTGATGAGGATGGCGAAGATAGTGGCCAGCCACTTCCAACCCAGGGCTTTAGTGATGTAGTAGGCGGGGCCGCCCCGGTAGGAATCGGTGTCGCGCACCTTGTACACCTGGGCGAGGGTGGACTCCACGAAGCTGGTGGCACCACCGATGATGGCGAGCATCCACATCCAAAACACCGCGCCCGGACCGCCGGCGGTCACGGCGATGGCCACACCGGCGACGTTGCCGGTGCCGACGCGGGAAGCGGCGGAGATGGTGAAGGCCTTAAAGGCGGAGATGCCGTCCTTGCCGGATTCCGACTGGGAAGGCTTTTCGGTGATGGCGCTGAACATCGCCGGGATGTAGCGCAGCTGCACGACAATGGTGCGCACACAGAAGTACAGGCCAGCTGCTACGAGGATGTAGACAAGCACGGACCACAGGCTGTTAGACGCACTGTCTACCAGGGTTTGCAAAAGTTCCATGCAGGCTACTTTAAGGTATCCACCCCACGTGCTGTTAATGCTGGTCAAGACAAAAAACACCAATACCTGTCGAGGTATCGACAGTGAGCTTTGGCGTTGGGTGGAGCCCACCCCGATTGACGTGGGTTTTTCGCAACTTAACCCGCCACAGTCCCGGTGATCAACGTTACAGTCCAAATGGGGTGCGCAGCCCTTGAGCGTTGTTCTACTACCCGCTTATGGGGGATAGTTTTCGTCAAGTGGTGACTGGATCCCACCGGGAGGCGCACTGTTTTAATGAGCCCGTTGGCATGTGGGGCAGAACGTGGCGGAACGCCCGCGAAACATTTCTTTCACCATCGGGGTCGCACACCGACCGCAGGGCAACCCGGCCTGACCGTAGGCGTTGAGCGAACGATCGAAATAGCCTGATTGACCGTTGACATTGACATAGAGGTCATCGAAGCTGGTGCCGCCTTGGGCAATGGCTTCGCTGAGCACATCTTGGCCACACCGCAGCAGGTTTTCGATGCGGGCAAGCGACAGGCGGGAGGCGTTTTGTTTGGGGCTGATCCCGGCCCGCCACAGCATTTCGTCCGCGTAGATGTTGCCGATGCCGCTCACCACGGTCTGATCCAGCAGTTGCACCTTGATCGGCGCTGTGCGGTTTTTGATGCTGCGCGCCAATTCTTCGATATCGGCAGCTGGGTCGACGAGATCGCGGGCGATGTGGTTGAGGGACTCGGGGATGCCGCCAACCAGGTCGCTGGTGCGCCAGTAGCCGAAGGTGCGTTGGTCGACGAACCACAGGGCATTGCCGTCGGAGAGTTGGGCGCGGGCGCGCATGTGTTTGTGGTTGGGGTCGCTGACTCCCGCGCGGGAGTCTTTGATGAGCATCTGCCCGCTCATGCCGAGGTGAACCACGAGCGATAGTGCACCGTCGGTGGTGTCGTCGTTGAGGGTGAACCACATGAATTTGCCGCGCCTGCCGGTGCCGGAGACGTGGGCGTTTTCCAGCAGGCCGGCGAGTTCTGCACGCCCGCCGAGGTTGTGCCGGGCGGTGCGGTCGTGGTGGATGGTCACGAATTCGAAGTTGCGCCCCACGACGTGGGTGTCTAGCCCGCGGCGGACTGTTTCGACTTCGGGCAGCTCTGGCATCGGTTCTCGCTTCCGGGTGCTGGGGTGGGTGGGGTGTGGCTATGGCCATTTTGCGGCGGGGTGTGAGGGGTTAGCGCACAGCACCACAGAAGGTGGGGCTGTGCAGGTTGTTCAGCCCCACCTTCTGTGGTGTCGTGGTGCGCGGATCAGCGCAGTTCGAGCGGGCACTGCTTGCTGCCCAGCAGGAGGAATGCTTGGTGTGCTGCTTGTTGCTCGGCTTTCTTTTTGTTGTGGCCTTCACCCACCCCGATTTCGATACCTCCGGAACTGACGTGCGCGGTAAACCAGCGGTCATGGTCGGGGCCGACACTGGTGGAGGTGTATTCGGGCAGTTGGTGTTTGCGTTCCGCGAGCCGTTCCTGGAGTGCGGTCTTCCAGTCTTGGGTGAAGTTGGAGGCGCTGGCGTGGTCGATTTTGTCGGCGAAAAGCCGCAGGATGACGGCGCGCGCGACCTCGAAGCCGTGTTCGCGGTAGATGGCACCGAAAAGCGCTTCGGTGGTGTCGGCGAGGATGGAGTCTTTGTCGTGCCCATCGGTCATGCGTTCGCCGCGGCCGAGCAGGATGTGTTTGCCGAGGTCGAGCTGGCGGGCGATGTCGGCGAGCCCGTAGCGGGAGACCATGCCGGCGCGCATTTTGGAGATATCCGATTCAGCGCGGGTGGGATAGGTGTCGAAGAGTTTGGAGGCTACGGACAGCCCGAGGACGGCGTCGCCGAGGAATTCGAGCCGCTCGTTGTTGGGCAGCATGCCGTGTTCGTTGGCGAAGCTGCGGTGGGTCAGCGCGAGGCGAAGCAGGTCGTCGGAGAGGCCGACTCCGAGGGCGTCGAGGAGGGGTTGGTGGTCGACGGCTTGGTAGGCCTTGGTGAGGATTTCTTCGCCGGTGAGTTTCTTTTTGGGGCTCACTTGAATTTCTCCAGCCCTGCCCAGCGGGGATCGAGGAGGTTTTTTTCGTCCTTGCCGGATTCGCCGTCGGGGGCGGGCACGTCGTCGTTGTTGCATTCGCGCCCGTAGTCTTCGCACACGGGGCTAAATGGCCAGCTGAGTCCGGCTTCGTCGATGAGTGCTTGGGTGAGGTCGACGTTGGTGCCGGTGATGGTTTCGATGCCTTCGTCGTCGCTAGCGTCACCATCGCCTTCGACGAAGTTGGGGTCGCTGGTGTAGACCCGGTTGACGTCGATGGTGGTGTCCACGGTGAAGGTTTCCAGGCAGCGGCCACAGTGCACGGTGATGGGGCCTGCGATGGTGGCGTAGGCGTTGAGGGTTTCCCCGCCGAGCGGGGTGAAGTGCGCGTTGACGGAAAGGGGTGCGTCTTTGTCGAAGGCGACCATGTTCAGGCCGATGCGCTCTGGGGCGGGCCCGGTGGCGTCAAGGTTGAGGGAGTTTCCCGATCCGCGGAGGACGGTGTTCACGTCGAAAACAAGTGGTGATGTCATGGCGCCGTTTAGCCTACCCGGCGAGTGCGCCGACTAGCTACACGTGTGTAGGCGTTGTTTTTCACTTAAGGCGGCTAACCTTTATCCAGGCTGCGGTGCGGTGTGATGGGTGTTTGTCACAAAGCTTCGCCCGGCATCACGGCGGGTGTGTGATGCCGGGCGGTGGTTGCTCTACCGGACGGTTGACCTAGCGAGCGCGTCCTGGGGTGTGGGCGGGCGGTGGATGTATGTTTTTTCCGTGCTGGTGTGTGCTGCCGCCGGCCCTTTTTTAAAGGGGTTTAGTCTTCGTAGTCGACGTCGAAGGTGTCTTGGGGGTCTGTGGTGTGGGGGCGGTCGTAGCCTTCGAAGGTGCCGGCGACACCGGCGCCGCGGCGCAGGGCGCTGCGGTCGCGTTCGATGCGGCGCAGGGTTTCGCTGAGGCTGGTTTGGAGTTCGCCGAGTTTGCCGTCGACGAAGTCGTCGCAATCGCGGCGCAGGGCGAGGGAGTCGGCGTGTGCGGTGTCGACGATGCGGTGTGCTTCGGCTTCGGCGCGGCGGACGACCTCGGCGTCGGAGATCAGGAATTCTTGCTGCTGGCGGGCGTCTTCGAGGATGCGGTTGTATTCGCTGTTGGCGTTTTCCAGCATGCGGTCGCGTTTTAAGGTGGCGTCTTCCATGAGCTCGTGGGCGTCGCGGCGGGCGTCGTCGACGGCGCGGGCGGCGCGTTCTGCGGCTTCGGCGACGGTGCGTTGGGCTTGTCGCTTGGCTTCTTCGACGGCGTCGGCGGCCTGCTGGCGGGCGTCTTCGAGGATGCGGTTGGCTTCTTCGTCGGCGCTGATCAGCAGGGCGTCGGCGCGGTGTTGTGCTTCGTTGAGGATGTCTTCTTCTTCGGCGAGGACCTCGGCGGCGTTTTCGAGGTTGTCGGGAAGATCATCGCGGATGGCCTCTAATTGGGTCAGCACTGTTGCCCGGGGCACCATACAGTTTTGGGAAAGTGGGACCTGGTGGGCGGTTTCGACGAGTTCGATGAGTTCAGACAGGTTTGATAGCACGGTATACATGCGCAAAATGTTACCGCGGTAGACCTATGTGACTGGTGATAACACGCAGGTGTGGGGGCGGAAAAACTGCTTTTGCGCCCCCTTTGGCAGCCCGGGTTTCCCCAAAAAACACGGATGCGTGCCGCTAGGCCACTATGGGCTGCCTTTGGGCGGGGCGCCTGCAGGTGCGCTGAAAACCCCGCTGCCCCGCCAGCGTGTTTAAGCGTGGCGGGGCAGCGGGGTTCTAGGAGATGCGCGCTTAGCGCGCGGGCGTGATGCCGGGTGTCTTTTTAGATGACGCCCTGGGCGATCATGGCGTCGGCAACCTTCTTGAAGCCGGCGATGTTGGCGCCGATGACGTAGTCGCCTTCGTGGCCGTATTCCTTGGCGGTTTCTGCACAAGCGGTGAAGATGTTGCTCATGATGTCGTGCAGACGCTCGTCGGTTTCTTCGAAGGTCCAGGAGGAACGGCAGGCGTTTTGCTGCATCTCCAGCTGGGAGGTGGCCACGCCGCCGGCGTTGGCGGCCTTACCCGGGCCGAAGTGGATGCCGCGCTCGCGGTAGACCTCGATGGCGTCGGCGGTGGAGGGCATGTTGGCGCCCTCAGCGACGAAGCGGCAGCCGTTGTCGGCCAGCTTGGCGGCGTGCTCGCCGTCGAGCTCGTTCTGGGTGGCGCAAGGCAGGGCGATATCGCACGCGAGATCCCAGATGGAACCGTCGGTGTGGTACTCCGCACCTTCGACCTCGTCGACGTAGGCGGTGACGCGCTCGCGGCGAACTTCCTTGATTTCCTTGAGCTTGGCAACGTCCACACCGTTGGGGGTGTGCACCCAGCCGGAGGAGTCGGAGAAAGCGATGACGGTAGCACCCAGCTCCTGGGCCTTCTCGATGGCGTAGATGGCGACGTTACCGGAACCGGAAACGATGACCTTGGCGCCGGAGAAGGAAGCGCCGTGCGCGGCGAGCATTTCCTTGGTGAAGTACACCAGGCCGTAGCCGGTGGCCTCGGTGCGGACCAGGGAGCCGCCCCAGGAAAGACCCTTACCGGTCAACACGCCGGAGTCGTGGGCGTTGCGCATGCGACGGTACTGGCCGAACAGGAAGCCGATTTCGCGGCCGCCAACTCCGATGTCGCCGGCGGGAACGTCGACGTTCTCGCCGATGTGGCGGGACAGCTCAGTCATGAAGGACTGGCAGAAACGCATGATCTCGGCGTCGGACTTGCCCTTGGGGTCGAAGTCGGAGCCACCCTTGCCGCCACCGATGGGCAGGCCGGTCAGGGAGTTCTTAAAGATCTGCTCGAAACCGAGGAACTTGATGATGCCCAGGTTCACCGAGGGGTGGAAGCGCAGGCCGCCCTTGTAGGGGCCGATGGCGGAGTTGAACTGGACACGGAAGCCGCGGTTGACCTGGACGTTGCCCTCATCGTCAACCCAGGGAACGCGGAACATGATCTGACGCTCCGGCTCGCACAGGCGCTCGATCAGACCGTTGTCGGCGTAGTGGGGATCCTTCTCCAAAACGATGGCCAGGGAGTCCAGCACCTCGCGGACGGCCTGGTGGAACTCGGGCTCGCCAGCGTTGCGCTTGAGGAGCTTGTCGTAGATGTCGGAGACCTGCTGTTCAACGGTCATGGTTCTACTCCTTTACGAAGGGGTTAAAAGCATCTCGCCCGGCGGTGTGCCACTCCCCTGCCAAGAAAACTAAGCCGAGGATGCTGCACCCGGTGGTGGGGGCAGTTCGGGTGGGCGTTACAGATACCATTCTGCCGTTCGATAGAAATTAACGCAAGTCGCCTAGCCCAAGGTGTAAGACACCGCATCCCGCTTCGTGGGATAAAAACCGAGTTTTCGCAGGTTATCCGCCACAGAAATATCCCCCATCCACGCCCCCAACGGCACCCGCGGACAGGCCACCCCCACCCCCACAGAACCCAACTGCTCAGCCGTTTTCCCCTCCAGCAACGCCACCACCACATCAATCGCAGTGGGGTTATAGGGCAAAAACATATGCCCACCCAAGTTGCCCGGACACACATCCTGAATCCACACATGACTTCCCGGACGCGACAACAACTCCTGGTTTTTCCCCTCCGGCATCATCTCATCGAACCGCGTACCAATCGTGTACCCCACAACCCCCTCCGGCAGCTCCCCACCAGCATTCAAACCCTCCACAAACGCACTACCGGCCACCAGCTCCAGCAACGCCGGCGAGACAAACGCCTGCCGCAGCCACGCCGGCAACACATCCACCATCGGCGCCAACCCATAAAACGACCCACCCCGCGTCGGCGACGCCAACCCAATAAAGCCATGCACCTGCCCCGGGCGGGCATGCCACTTCATCCACGCCCGCGCCACGCTCGCCCCCTGAGAAAAACCAATCACATCCACCTGCTGGGCCTTGGAACTCGCCATCGCGGCTCCCACCAACTCATCGACCTGCGCGGCAGACTGCTCCATCGGCTGCCACCCAAAACCATCGCCCTTTTTCGGACCCAAGCCATAATCCAGCCCAAAAACACACCACCCACGATCCACCAAAACAGGCCCCAACAGGGAATAATCCTCATAGAACGTGGAATCCGTGCCGTGCAACAACACGATCGCCCGTGGGTGTGCTGCATCCACCCGACAGTTCGGATCATTGGTTCCGCGCGGCTTTAACACCGGCTCCGGGGAACGCATCCGCAACCATTTCGCCTCCGCCAGGTTGTGTGCCTCCGGCCCATCCACCCCCACCGCACGCACCGGCCGCGCCTGGCCTTCGGCCCCCAACTCATCTCGCACCGTCGCCTGCGCGGGCAGCGGTGCCACCACCATTCCCACGGCCGCCACCAACACAACCAACACAACCAACGCAACCAACACCGGCCGCACAGCACTTCTAACCCCCACCGGCGGCAAACTCCAACCGCACACCCGCTTGCCTGCACGCCGCCTATCAGCCCCACCAGCTGGCAACTTCATCATCGAGCTCAACCTCTCATCCACTCCAAGCAGCGCATCTGCACAACACACAGGAAACAAACGCTGTGAAAAATAATTAAACAAAGACACACAACTTCAGGCACAACCACTGGGAAAACCCGCCGAAAAAGCGCTGTCTTCACGCACCGTAAAGCTAGGTAGGCTAAAAGTTACCAACACCACGCTCACGGCGTGCTCAGCTGCGCCGACCACACCAATCAGGACAACACACAGTGAACTATCTGCCCATCGCCTTCGCACTCGAAAAACTCGGCGACCTGACTCCCGGCGCCCTCGTCGAATGCGTCGACGCCACGATGGAATCTTTCGACACCATCGATTATGACGCCATCGCCTACGATCTTGTCTCCCAAATGACCGGCGATGAGATCACTTGCCCCACCGTCACCGCCGACGGGCGACTCACCGAGGCCACCTACCTGTTGGCTTCTTTTGAGGCTGAAGACGACAATGGCCAGCCCCAGCCGGCCGAGCTGCAGGCAGTCATCGACTGCGCACCCCTGACCCAGGAAAGCGAAGGCGACACCTACGGCGTCGGCGTGCTCATCGCCGACGCGCTCAGCCGGGGTGCCACCACCATCGCTTTGCTCACCGACGGGGTACACACCAGCGATGGGGGCACCGGCATCCTGGTTGCCCTCGGCGCACAGTTCTACACCGATGACGGCCGCATGGTTGCCCGCGGCAAGGTTGAAGACATCGCCACCATTGATGCCGCCCAGTTCAACATGCAAGCACTCGGCGCCAATTACCTCGTGCTCGGTGGCGCGGACGCGCTGCTGCCCGCCCCCACAAACTGCGCACAGGTCTGCAGCGTCCTCGACGTCGACGGCACCCAAGTCGGCATGGGGGCCGGCGGCGGTATCGGTTTGGCGTTGTCGTGGATTCGCCCCGACGCCGAGCACATGATCGCCCCCAAAGCGCTCTACATCGCCAACCTTGCCGGACACCTCGACCCCGATGTTCTTGCGATCGCCGTCGTCGATGAGATGACCGCCGAAGACATCACCGACCCCGCCACCGCGATTGGCGCGCTAGCAGCCGGCCAGGTTCCCATGATCGTGGTAGCCCGCAGTGTGCCCGCCGCCTTCGGCAAGACCGGCATCATCGCCAACATGCCCGTTCCCACCATGGTCGTCGAAGACACCACCACAAAAGCGGTCACCCAGACCCTCACCCAAGCAGTCCAGCACTTCCTCCGCGCCCAAGACGAAGCCAACGCTGCCCCGGAAGATCCCGCCTAAGCCGACAACGGGCAACAGACCACGACAGAAAAACCACCAGGCGCCCCCAAGGGCTGTGTGCCGCAAGCAGGAAAACCAGCAGCTCACAGCCAGATCCCCTGCGTGGTTTTCCTGAGAGGCCTGCACAGATCTTGTGCAATGAGCCCGGCATGACGCTTAAAAGCCACTGCCGGTCATGCCACTGTGACACCCAAAAAAGCTCGGCGAGTACAAACAGCACCTACGGGCCTTGGGTGTTACACGGTCTTCGCAGGAGCCCACGCGGATCTTCACCCCTGCTTCAACGGCGCCGACTAAGGCCTGGCACGCGAAGATGGCCTGGCCAGCCCACCTGGCAAACTTACGACTAGGGGCGAACCGACACCGTCCACGGGTAGGTGTCAGGAACCTCAAACAATTCATCGTTTTCACGCAAAGCAGCCTCCCCCGGCAGGGTTGCCGGTGGAGTCAGCAGACGAGCAAACCACATCGTCAATTCATTGAGGCTGCCGGCGTACCCCTGCGGCGACAGCGTGATGTCGTATACATCGGCGTCTTCCAAATCCATCTCGTCGTGCTGCTCGCGATAAATGGCGCGCAGCTGCTTATCGACCTCTCCCCCGCGTGCACGCGATTCGGCGGCGACAACGCCACAAGAGTCGAAACGGCCCTGAGCAGCCATGGCCGCTGAAAGGTTTTCGAACTGTGCGACCAGGGAGTCGAATTCGGTGGTGGGCACCAGTGCGGTGAAAATGATGGAAGGCATGGCACACACCTTATCCCACCACCACGCCAGGTGTAAGGGTGTCCTTAGACACAAGGCTTGCGGTTTCTAAAAGCCCAGTTAAGGGCGGTATCAGTCCTGCTTCAGCCGCGAAAAAGACTAGAATTGAAAACACTATGACTTCCTCGCTCCACGCCCGCCACACCCCCATGCAGACCATGGCGGACGGCACCATCAAACAGGTCAACCCGTTCTCCGGCACTGAAGTCTGGACCGTACCCGGTCGCGGAAATCGCCCCCTGGCCTCCAATCTTCCAGAACCCACCATGCTGGAAGCCGACGCCAACGCCACCACCTGCGCTTTTTGCACCGACAGGATGCTGGAAACACCCCCAGAAAAATCCCGCATGGTCTACACCGGGGCAGACAATGACCTCGATGGTTTCGACATCATCCAAGGCGTGCTGCCAGAGGAGCTTCACGCCACAACTCCCCTTTTCCGCCGGGTACCCAACCTGTTCGAAATCGTATCTTTCGATTACTGGGAGAAAAACTACGGGCGAGAGATGACGCCGCAGCAACAAGCGCGCATGGATGCCTACGTCAACGCCCCCGGGGGCTTCGAACACGTGAAGAAAATCGTGTCCACCAAAATGAAGGCCGCCCACACCACCGATGCCGACATTGCTGCGCTTTCCCGAGAAGATATCCTGCAGGCGTCGCGGGCCTTTTTCGCCGGCGGACACGACGTGATCATTGGTCGCCGCCACTATCAAGAAGACGCCGTCGATTCCACCCAACTGGCATCCTCCGGCTCCCTCAGTGTTGCCGAGCACCGCGCCCTGATCCGCTTCACCATCGCCGCCGCTGCAGATCTCTACGCCTCCAATCGCTACGCCCCCTACGTTGCGATTTTTCAAAACTGGCTCAAACCGGCCGGCGCCAGCTTCGACCATTTGCACAAGCAACTAGTCGCCATAGATGAGCGCGGCTTCCAGGCAGAGGAAGAAATCACCCGGCTGCGGGCAAATCCGAACATGTACAACGAGTGGGCCGTCGACTACGCCGGCTACCACAACCTCATCATTGCCGAAAACGACCACGCCGTGGTTTTCGCCGGCTTCGGGCACCGGTACCCAGCCTTGGAAGTTTTCTCCAAATCCGCCACCCCGGAGCCCTGGAAACAAACCCCCGCAGAGGTGGCAGCGATGGCCGACCTCATCCACGCCTGCCATGCGGCAGCAGGCCCCCACGTGCCCTGCAACGAGGAATGGCACCACAAACCCATCGACCTGGATATCCCCATGCCCTGGCGGGTGGTCATTAAATGGCGCGTGTCGACCCTGGCAGGCTTTGAGGGAGGAACGAAGGTGTATCTAAACACCATCTCCCCGCAAGACGCCCGCGATCGTATGGTCTCCGCCATGTATCGCCTACGCGACGAGGGAAAAATCGCCGCCGATATCCGGATTGCTACCGAATGCACGGTGGAAAGAAACAGCCTGAAATACAACCCCCTGCTGTAGGAGAAAAAGGCCCCAAGCCACCGGCGAGTAAGCAGCTGCCATCTGGCCGGTGTATCTGCACATACTCGTGCAATGTGCCATCGCTAGCGCTAAGTTAGTCCCTAGCGACCTCGGGTGCGTCGCAGCACACGTCGCTGTGCTAGCGCTGGACAAACAGCGCCCGGCGCATCCTGGCACGTTGCCCATTTGCGTTGAGCCTCCTGGGTTAAAAACCCATATGACTCAACAGCTTTTCCCAAAACCTTTTTCGATGATTTTTTCATAGCCAACCCCCAAAAGACTCCGCGCCGACTGCGCGTGGTTATAACGGGTGTCGTTGGAGTTAGGCACAACAAGCACACATGACTGCATATACCGCGATTTCACAACTTCTCGACAACCACGGCGTCGATTTGTCCTGGCAACAAGGGCTCTATGAGCATTTACACGCCAATCCCGAGTTGAGCCTGGAAGAGGAACAAACCGCCGAACGCATCGCGGAAAAACTCTCCGAATTTACCTGCCAAGTGGTCCGCAACATCGGCGGCCACGGACTGGTAGGAATTTTTAGCAACGGTCCCGGGCCGACGGTGCTGTTTCGCGCAGACTTTGACGGGCTACCAGTAACCGAAACTTCTGGCGCCCCGTACGCTTCCACCAAGGTCGTCACCCGCGTCGATGGCTCCACCACCGGGGTGATGCACGCCTGCGGTCACGACATGCACACCACATCTCTGTTGGGTGCCTGCGCCATCCTTGACGCCCGCCGCGATGCCTGGTCGGGCACGTTTATTGCACTGTTCCAGCCGGCTGAAGAAATCAGCGCCGGTGCGGAAAACATGGTCAACGCAGGCCTGGCAACCAAGATTCCCACCCCCGATGTGTGCCTGGGCCAGCACGTCATTCCCGGCCCAGCCGGTCACGTGATGACCATGCCGGGGCCAACGCTTGCCGCCTGCGACACCATTACCGTCACCCTGTTCGGGCGCTCCGCCCACGGCTCCATGCCGCATAACTCTATCGACCCCACCTACCTGGCCAGCCTGATCGTGGTGCGGTTGCAGGGCATTGTCGCCCGCGAGGTCTCCCCCTTCGATTTCGCCGTGGTTTCCGTGGGCACCTTGTCTTCCGGAAACACCAACAACACCATTCCGGCGGAAGCCACCCTGGTGTTGAACTGCCGCTTCTACTCGGAAGCTGTGCGCGACAAAGTGTATGCGGCCATCGAACGGGTGGTTCGGGCTGAAGCCGCAGCCTCCGGGTGCGAGAAAGATCCAGTGATCGAATGGTCCTGCCACGGTGAGCTCACCGACAACGACCACACCGCCTTCGAGACGGTGCGCCCCGTGTTCGATGAAGTCTTCGGCGAGGATTCCGTCAACGCCACCCCGTGGACGGCCTCGGAGGACTTCTCCAATATTCCGCGGCACTTCGGCTGCCCCTACCTGTTCTGGATGGTTGGTGTCACCCCGCGGGCCCAATGGGACGCCGCGGTCGCCCAAGACCGAGTAGCCCAACTGATTCCCGGCAACCACATGGGCGATTTCCTCCCCGACTACGAGCCCAGCATGCGGGCGTGCACGCTGGCCGCGACAGCTGGAGTGTTGGCCTACCTGGCGCCGAAGGCCTAACACAGCACACAGCCTAAAGAGTAAAGAAGTCTCCAGGGAATACACTGTTTTCTTCCGTGGGGACTTCTTCGCTTGTTGCGGTGGTGTTCGCACGGCCCACACTGGAGTCGGTATGTGTGCGGGCGCTATTGCCTTCAGCACCCAAGTACGGGTGTGACCTGCACCAAACTTGCGGGGTTCTAGGGGGTACTGCTGGGGCACTTTTTCACGCTGGCTACTAGGCTGGAGGGCTGTTGCGTCGTCATGTCCCCAACCCCGATTGTTGGTTGGGACGATAGCCTCGAGCCTCACCCGCATCCGGCGGGAGTAGCTGGCACAGCGGCGCCATACGCCGCTGCACGCTGTAGACGTGGCCACAACGGACTGCGTGCGCACAAGCTCACCCACAATGTAGGAAGTACTTCTCGTATGACTGAAAATTCCCATCCCCGCGCCCTCGACGCCAGCACCGTCGGTGGCTATGTTCGCTCCTATTCCGGTGTGATCCCGCAAGACGCCACGAACCGTAAATTCTGGTTCGGCCTGTCCGCCTCCGTGATGGAGCAGCTCGCCGACAACTGGGAGAAAACCACCGCTGCCTACCGCGCCACCCGCCAGCAGCACTACTTCTCTGCAGAGTTCCTCATGGGCCGTGCGCTGCTGAACAACCTCACCAACCTGGATTTGGTGGAAGAGGCAAAAGCCGCGGTGGCCGCCAATGGTCACGAGCTGGGCGATGTCCTGGAAGCTGAAAACGACGCGGCACTGGGCAACGGTGGCCTGGGCCGTCTGGCAGCCTGCTTCCTGGATTCCTGCGCCACCCAGGATCTTCCGGTCACCGGCTACGGCATCCTCTACCGCTACGGCCTGTTCAAGCAGAACATTGAGTCCGGTTACCAGGCAGAAGAACCCGATGCGTGGATGGAGGACGGTTACCCCTTCGTGGTGCGCCGCGAGGAGCAGGAACGCGTCGTCACCTTCGACGACATGGTCACCCGCGCGGTTCCCTACGACATGCCGATCACCGGCTACGGCACCAACAACGTCGGCACCCTGCGCCTGTGGAAGGCTGAGCCGCTGGAAGAGTTCGACTACGACGCCTTCAACTCCCAGCGCTTCACCGACGCCATCGTCGAGCGTGAGCGCATCAACGACCTGTGCCGCGTTTTGTACCCGAACGACACCACCTACGCCGGCAAGGTGCTGCGCGTGCGTCAGCAGTACTTCTTCGTGTCCGCCTCCCTGCAGGCCATGATTGACGCCTACATCGCCGAGCACGGTGAAGATCTGTCCGATTTCGCCAAGTACAACTGCATTCAGCTCAACGACACCCACCCGGTGCTCGCCATTCCGGAGCTGATGCGCCTGCTCATGGACGAGCACAACCTGGGTTGGGATAAGGCCTGGGCCATTGTCCAGCAGACCTTCGCATACACCAACCACACCGTGCTGGCCGAGGCCCTGGAGCAGTGGGAAGTTTCCATCTTCCAACAGCTGTTCTACCGCGTGTGGGAAATCGTGCAGGAAATCGACCGTCGCTTCCGAGAGGAACTGCGTGGCCTCGGCGTCGACGAGGGCACCATTCACTACCTGTCCCCCGTGCACGACGGCAACGTCTACATGGCGTGGATCGCCTGCTACGCCGCCTACTCCATCAACGGTGTGGCCGCGCTGCACACGGAGATCATCAAGGCAGAAACCTTGAAGCAGTGGCACGACCTGTGGCCGGAGAAGTTCAACAACAAGACCAACGGTGTCACCCCGCGCCGCTGGCTGACCATGTGCAACCCACGCCTGGCCGACCTGCTGACCCGTGAGCTCGGCAACGACGCGTGGGTGACCAACCTGGATGAGCTGAAAAAGCTCACCTCCCGCGCCGACGATGATGCGCTCATGGATGAGCTGATGGACATCAAGGCCGCCAACAAGGCCGATTTTGCCGAGTGGATCCTGGAACGCCAAGGCGAAAAGATTGATCCCTCCTCCATCTTCGACGTCCAGATCAAGCGCCTCCACGAGTACAAGCGCCAGCTGATGAACGCCCTGTACATCCTGGACCTGTACTTCCGCATCAAGGATGGCGAGCTCGACGTCAACGACGTTCCGAAGCGCACCTTCATCTTCGGCGCGAAGGCTGCCCCGGGCTACGTGCGCGCCAAGGCCATCATCAAGCTGATCAACGAGATCGCCCGCCTGGTCAACAACGACGAGGTTGTCTCCAAGGTTCTCCACGTCGTGTTCGTGGAAAACTACAACGTCTCCCCCGCCGAGCACATCATCCCGGCCGCCGACGTCAGCGAGCAGATCTCCACTGCTGGCAAGGAAGCCTCCGGCACCTCCAACATGAAGTTCATTATGAATGGTGCACTCACCCTGGGCACTCTGGATGGCGCGAACGTTGAGATTGTCGACGCTGTTGGCAACGACAACGCCTACATCTTCGGCGCCAAGGTTGAGGAACTGCCGGCGCTGAAGGCGTCCTACAACCCGCACGCAGTCTACGAAAACACCAAGGGACTCAAGCGTGTTCTCGACGCGCTCGTCGACGGCACCCTCAACGACGACCACTCCGGCGCTTTCCATGATCTGCGCGGCAGCCTGCTCGACGGCAACGGCTGGGAGACCCCGGACGTGTACTACGTCCTGGGCGACTTCGAGTCCTTCCGCGAGACCCGCGACCGCATGGCCGCCGACTATGTCGCCGACCAGCGTGCTTGGGCCCGCAAGTGCTGGATCAACATTTGCGAATCCGGTCGTTTCTCCTCTGACCGCACCATTAGCGACTACGCCCGCGAGGTGTGGAAGCTGGAAGCTACCCCGATCAACTAAGAGTCGATCGCCCCGATAGCCCACGTCCCGCCGACGTCCCAGCACCCGCTGTGACGTCGGCGGGTTTTTTATAGCCCCAAATTGAGCTCAACTATTCACCGGGCGCCGAGTACAGGCTCTCCAACCGCCGCTTGAAAGCATCATCGATGGGTTCCGGTCGCTTCGTGGCCGGATCCAAAACCACGATGGTGCTAGTGGAAAACACACGGGTAGTTCCTTCCTGTACCAGTTCATGACTGACCTGATAGGAGGTGCGCCCAATGCGGGAAATCCACGCGTAGCCATCCACGATGACCGGACCGTCGTCGTCCGAGTGGTAGTTCAACTCGTCGTCGTATCTGACTTCCAGCGTGCGCACGACCCGAGGATCACCGTGCGTTGCGCCCGGTTCCCACAGCGTGCCCGAACGCACGCGTAATTCCTCCAGCAACGTCACAATCGTTGCATTGTTCACGTGGTGATTCGCATCCTGATCCGACCACCGAAGCTCCATCGAGACGTGAACCGCCTCGGCGGGAACACTTTGTGGGCGTGTACTCACATCAGCCCCCTTCTTGAGATCTGCTTGGAAAAGTTTCATCGGGGGAAAACCAGCGTTGACGCAAGATTTCTCCCCACACCACAAGAAAATGTGGCGCAGCTTACTTTTTCTAACGTACCGTTGTTGACGCTTATTCACATCGTTTTTTGCCGCCATCGGCTCCGGCTTCGTTAATATCTTCCCCATGAGCGACCTGACTTTGCGTCGACTGCGCCCGGAGGACGAAGACGCGGTGCGGGCCATCCACGAAGAATTTAAGAAAGACAATTTCAAGTTCCTCCTGTTTGACGGCACCTGGCCGGAGGTTTTAGCAGCAGAGAGGAAGTACACCGAAGGTGTCAACCTCCCCAGTCACCGGGTTTCCGCAGATTTTTTTCTGGCCGTGCGCGATGACACCATCGTCGGGCGTGTTTCTATTCGGCACCGACTTAACGACAATCTGCTGTAATACGCCGGCCATATTGGATACGGCGTCGCGCCCGCTTTTCGCAATCAGGGAATTGCCACCGAAATCTTGCGACTCAGCATTGACAGGCTCCACGCAATGGGTACCCACCGCATTCTTGTCACCTGCGACGAAGACGACATCGCCTCGCGGAAGGTCATCGAAAAATGCGGTGGCGTGGAAGACGATGCGCCCCGTTCGCCTCGCTACCCGTCGACGGTTCGCTATTGGATCGACTCCTAATCCAGTGTGAGGCCACCCTGGCGCCTTCGTACGCAACCGAAGCGATACCCCGGTAAGGACGGGTGATTTTCATGCGGACTCCCCTGGGATAGTCTCGGGCCATGCGAGCCTGCGCTCGCCGAGCACTACCACCGAGATTGGCGAGGAATTGGGAGTCAACGATGACTGTTTTTTCACCTCGACTGCGGTTGAGCACGGTGTATCTCGGTGGGTTTATCGGGCCTTTCACCGGGCAGGCCATCGCGGCGATTTTGCCGAGCGTGTCGCGCACATACGGCATTAGTGTGGCGCAGGCGTCGATGGGTATCACCATGTATTTGGCACCGTTTGCGCTGACGATGCTTTTTTCTTCCGCGCTGGTGAAAGATCTTGCTCTGCACAGGGTGATTCGTTGGGCTTATGTGGTGATTACTCCTGCGGCTGTGTTGCAGGCATTCGGACAAAAATGGGCTGTGTTTTTGGCACTGTGCGCGGTGATGGGGGTGTGTAATGCTTTCACCACTCCCCTGTTTCAGATCATCCTTAAGTCTGTGGTGCCTGCGGATCGCTTGGGCACTGCCTTAGGCACGTATGCTGCGATGCAGTCTTTGGGACTTTTGAGCGCGCCGCTGGTGGCGGGGTTTCTCGCCGAGAATTTTTCGTGGCAGTACATCTATCTGATTGTGGCGGTGTTGTCTGGCTGGGTGCTGTTGGTGGGTGCGCCGTATGCGTCATTTTCGCATCGGCAGTCTGCACAAGGCGAGCGGATGAGGTGGGGGTCGACGATGGTGTTTTTGTTGACTTGTTTTGTTATTGGTTTGTGCGTTGTTGGCGAAGGCTTCATGGTGGCGCTGTTTGTGGGTGACTTTTTTGGTTTAACTCCTTCTGCGGTCGGCGTGGTGGTGGCTTTGGGTGGGGCTGCTGGTTTTTTGTTTGTTCGCTTAATTGGCCGTCAGGCGGATCGGCGCGGTCCGGTGCCGGTGTTGATTGTGGCGAATGTGGTGGGCGCTTTCGCCATGGGGGTTATTCCTTTTGCCCCGGTGGTCGCTGTTGCCGCTGCAGGGTGGGCCTTGGCGGTTCTTGCTGGTCAAGGTATGCAGATGAGCATTAATATGCTGGTGTTGCGTAGCCCGGGTGGCGCGTCGTTGATTTCTACGGTGCAGGCGTTTCGCTTTATCGGGGTGGCGGTGGCGCCGGTGGTGTTTTTGCCGTTGTACTTGTCGCATCCCGTGGCAGCGTTTTCAATGTGTTGTGGGGCTTTGTTGGTTGCGGCGCTGGTCAACGTTGGTTTGGCTCGTTGGGGAGGTGTCGCCGTCAAACAGTGAAAGGATAGAGTTTTTTGCTGCTGCAGTAGTGCGACTTCGTCGGCGTAGAATTGGCATCGAGTGGCAGTAATGGTCTTGCCTGGCAAAAGTTTTATGGTGCAACTGCACACGCCGTGCCGGGGTTGCGTGGCCTGAAGCTGTGGCCTTAAATCATCGGATTTTTTCACGAAGGACTGTGTGATGAATTCTTCCCCTCGCACGCACCACTGGATCGCCTTGTTGGTTGGTGCGCTTTACATCCTGACGGGTGTCATCATTTTCTTTAACCCGTTGTGGAATATGGCTTTAATGGGCGTGTATTTGTCGTTGATGATCACGCTGGGTGGATTTTTTGATTTGTGGCGTTATTTTGCGATTCCTAAGCGCTTCCGCCGTGCGACGAGTTTGCTGTTGTCGGTGGTCACCATCGTGTTGGGCATTGTGTTGTTGACGAGTTCTTTCGCCGAGCAGGTGACTTTGGTTCCGATCTTCATCGCGTTTTGGTTGATTTTCGCGGGCGCTTTCCGTATTTCGATGGGCGTGATGATTAAAAAGACTGCCCGGGATGCCGGCAAGCGTGTGATGTGGTCGGGTATTGGGGTGGTTGTTCTTGGTGTGGCGATGACTGTCGCTCCGGTGTTCTCCGCGGAGGTCATCAGTTACACGATCGCTTTTGGCTTTTTGACCATTGGTATTGCGAAGGTGGTTGATTTCTTCACTGGTCGTTCATCGATCAATGAGTTCAGCTGGCTCTAAGGCCTGTTGGTTTTCCTTTTAGCCTCTTTTGAGGCGTTCTTAAAGGAGGAAAGCAAAAGATGAGGGGTGTGGTTTCCACGTTTTGTGGAAGCCACACCCCTCATGCTGTGCGGGAAGTGCTGTTAGGAGCTACTTCTTCTTGGACTTCTTTTTGCCTTTGGACTTGGAGTCCTTTTTGGCGGAAGTTTCGGTGTTTTTGCCGCTGGCTGCGACGTCCGCTTTGACGGAGTCGGCGGGCGGCAGGTGGGTGTCTTCACCGAGCAGGTGCACGTGGATCATGTTGGTGTTACCAGCGACTCCCGGAGGGGTACCGGCAACGACGACCATCATGTCGTCGCGCTTGTACTCTTCCATGGCCAGCAGCTGGGAATCGACCTGACGCATCATATCGTCGGTGTCTTCGACCGGGTCGGTGAGGAAGGTTTGTGCACCCCAGGTCAGGGCCAGCTGGCTGCGGACGGCGATGTTCGGGGTGAACACCAGCAGCGGCAGGTGGGAATGCAGGCGTGCCAGGCGCTTGGCGGTGTCACCGGAGGTGGTGAAGGCCACCAGAGCCTTGGCGTTGAGTCGCTCAGCGATTTCGCGAGCGGAGTAGGAAATCACGCCACGCTTGGTGCGGGGCATGTGGCTCAGCGGCGGGACGTGGCCGTCGGACTCGGCGACACGCACGATGCGGGCCATGGTGCGGACCACGTTTTGCGGGTCTTTACCGACGGAGGTTTCACCGGAGAGCATGACGGCGTCGGCACCGTCGAGGACGGCATTGGCGACGTCGGAGGCTTCCGCACGGGTCGGGCGGGAGTTCTCGATCATGGAGTCGAGCATCTGGGTGGCCACGATGACCGGCTTGGCGTTTTCGCGGGCGATTTGGATGGCTCGCTTTTGGACCAGCGGGACGTCTTCGAGGGGAACCTCAACGCCGAGGTCACCGCGGGCGATCATAACGGCGTCGAAGGCCAGGATGATGGATTCGAGAGCGTCGACTGCTTCGGGCTTTTCCAGTTTGGCGATAACGGGGACGCGACGTCCCTCTTCGTCCATGACGGCGTGCACGAGCTCGATGTCGGCGGGGGAACGCACGAAGGACAGGGCGATGAAGTCAACGCCGAGCTTCAGCGCGAAGCGCAGGTCGGCGATGTCTTTTTCGCTCAGTGCGGGGACGGAGATGTCCATGCCGGGCAGGGACACGCCCTTGTTGTTGGAGACGGGGCCGCCTTCCACGACCTCGCACACCACGTCGTTACCTTCGACGTTGACGCACACGAGGCCGACCTTGCCGTCGTCGACCAGGAGTCGGTCGCCGGGCTTGGCGTCTTTGGCGAGGTTCTTGTAGGTCGTCGATACGCGATCGTGGGTGCCGGCCACATCGTCGACGGTGATGCGGACGGTTTCGCCGGTCTCCCAGTAGGTGCTGCCGTCGACGAAGCGTCCCAGGCGGATCTTGGGGCCCTGCAGGTCGGCCAGGACGCCGATGGCGCGGCCGGTCTCGTCAGTGGCCTCACGGACCCACTTGTAGTTCTTTTCGTGGTCCGGGTAGTCGCCGTGAGAGAAGTTCAGGCGGGCGACGTCCATGCCGGCTTGCGCCAGCCCAAGGATGCCCTCCTTGCTGGCGACAGCGGGGCCGAGGGTACATACAATCTTTGTTCGTCTTTCCACGTCCCCCACACTAGTGACCTTGGTGTGGTTTCTGCTATCGGTCACACTGTTGCAGCCTGCTGGTTATGCCCAGTGAACACCGCGAATCCGAAGATCCGGATCGTGCCGGAACTCATGCATCACATGCCCTTTGCCCACATAAACGGGCACAAACAAACATTTTGCCAACATTCCGAGGCCTTCCCGAGACCTGACTCACACCACCAATGCAGTCGGGTTTGATGTTCATCACATTTAGGGCGGAGGACGCGGAATCGCCGTCGGACCGTTATCGGTGGTCGTTTTCTCCGACCGGTGATTGCTAATTAGGACCCGACCACACCCAACGCAACCACGCCAGCCATGTACACCCCAGTGCCACCCACGAGGGCGAGCATCATCGACCGCCGCCACCACTGCAGCAGCACCGTGCACACTCCCGCGAACACCCCCAGCACGGGATGCTCCATACCCACCGCGCCGTCAACGGCAAGCACGGTCATCACTCCCAAGGGCAACACCACGCTCGCCCGTGACAAGATCTGCGAATGCTTGAGCGCATGGGCAGCCACAAAGGGCACCGCCCGGAGAACCAACGTCACCGCACCAACAAGGGCGACCACAGCAATCGCATGAGACAGTCGCACGCCCTCCGGCAATCCAAAACGACCCGGCGCGACCGAGGCGGCCGCCCACGTCACCGCCATTGCTTCACTCATTGTTTTGCCTTTGTCATCCGGCGGATTTTTGTGGTGGCTGGTTTCGTCGTAGCCAATCCGGGGGCCATCGCGATGGTTGCGTACATAACCAGTGCGATCATTAGCGCCGCGCTGGGTGCAGCAATGGTGGTTAGTGCGATGCACCCCACGGCCACAGCCACCAGGCGGGGTGCTCGGGCACTGCGGTAGGCTTCGGTCGCTAGCGCTGCGAATAGTGCCGGCAGGATGAAATCAATTCCTGGTAGTTGGCCGGGGATTCGGGCACCGATGATCGCGCCGATGATGCCGGGAATGACCCATGCGAGCTGACAGAAAAGGTGCAACCACACGAGTAGGCGTGGCGAGGTTTTGGTTTTTCCTGCTAGGAGCGCGTATGCCTCATCGGTGAGTGAGTACACGGTATAGGCGCCTGCTAGTCCCGTGGTTCGGGGATGGGTTAGTCCGTAGAAGATGTGGCGGAAATTTACTACTAGCGCGGTGACCGCTGCGGTCACTAGCCCCGCGCCGGAGCTGATGAGTCCCAGCGCTAGAAATTCCATGCTTCCCGAGTAGATCACGAGCGAGAGGATGGGCGCCCAAAACCAGGCGAAACCCGACTGGGTGACCACGATGCCGAAGGCTAGCCCTAGGGGCACTAGGCCCAGCAGCATTGGTGCGCACAGTTGGGCTGCTTGCCTGCATTCGCTGGGTTTTGGGGGTGTGGGCGTGGTGGGTTGGTTCATTGCCTTTGTCTGCAGCTTCTGACTGCTGTCGTGGGACAAAGTTCGAGGGCTCTACTTTGTGTACGGCGCTTGGGAGGGTGTGACTAGGACGTGTTCTAGCGTGTTTCTTGTGCGCCCGGTGTGTTGGTGGAGGTGGTCGCAGCGCCCGTAGCGGGGTCGGTGGTGGTCGCTGTTGGTGCGCGTAGTGGTTGCTCACCGCGGACTTGTTCGGGGGTTTCTCGCCATTTGCGCATCAGTACGAAGATCGCAAGGAATACGACGAACAAGACGGTGTACATCACCGAGTTGACGCGGAATCCGAAAAGCAGTGTGGCGGCATCGGAGCGCATGAGCTCGACAAAGAATCGCCCGAATGAGTAGGCCACCACATAGGCCACGAATACGGAGCCTCGGCCCAGTCGGAAGCGGCGGTCAATGAGAATCAGTGCGACGCACACGGCGACATTCCACACCAATTCGTAGAGGAAGGTGGGATGAACTACCGCGAGGACGTGGCCGTCAGAGTGCCCGTTGAGCGGGGCTAGCGCCCCGGTGGCGTCGACGCGTCGGTAAATTTCCAGGCCCCATGGCACATCGGTGGGGCGCCCGTAGAGTTCCTGGTTGAACCAGTTTCCTAGGCGGCCGATGCCTTGCGCCAAGATGAGGCCGGGGGCGATTGAGTCCGCCAGTGGGCCGAGGGGCAGTTTGCGGTAGCGCATCAGTGCCCATACGCCAAGCCCCCCCAGTACCACGGCGCCGAGGATGCCCAGCCCACCGTTGGTGATCTTGAATACGTCCCATGGGTTGCAGTCGGCACAGAAATACTTCTCGTGGTCGGTCAGCACGTGGTAGATGCGTCCGCCGATGATGCCGGCGGGAACGATGACTAGTGCGGCTTCATCGATGATGGCGGGATCGCCACCGCGTGCGACGTAGCGCTTCTTCGACAGCCACAATGCGACGAGGATGCCGGCAATGATGCACAGTGCGTATGCGCGCAAGGGAATGGGGCCCACATGCCACACTCCCTGTGGCGGGGAAGGAATCAGCGCGAGGTTGAGGGTATTCACAAGCACCTAGTGTGCCTTATTCCGCCGGTGCCCCGCACCGTTGGGTAGAACTTCGGTTTGCCGAGAGGACTTCATTTGTTTGCTGGGAGGTCCTCCCCCACCCCGGGCGGGGCTTTAGAAGCTACTGGGGCAGGCTGGGTGTTGGCCTGCTGCGACGAGCTGGCGGCACAGCGAGGCGGGTTGGGATGCGGTGACTAATTCTTCACCGATGACCACGGCATCGGCACCGGCGCCGGCGTATGCCATCAGGTCTCGGGCGGTGCGTACCCCAGACAGGGCGATCTTGACGACCTCCCGAGGAAGCCCGGGTGCGATGTCAGCGAAAGCTTCCCGGTTGAGGGTCATGGTGCGCAGGTTGCGGGCGTTCACCCCGATGACGCGGGCACCGGCATCGACTGCCAGGGAGGCTTCCTCCGGGGATTGGACCTCTACCAGGGCGACCATGCCTAAGGATTGGATACGGTCCAACAAGGAGGCCATGTGTGAGGGGTCGAGGGCGCTGACCAGCAAGGGCACCATGTCGGCCCCGAAATAGCGGGCCTCGTGGATTTGGTAGGGATCCACGATGAAGTCTTTGCACATCACGGGAACCTGCACGGCCTTTTTCACCGCTGCGAGATCCTCCAGCGACCCTTTGAAGCGACGGCGTTCCGTTTGGCAACCGATCATCGCTGCGCCACCCATTTCGAAGGCTTGGGCCAGGCTGGCGGCGGAATCGATGCGCGCGATCTCCCCTTTCGCGGGGGTGGCGCGCTTAATTTCGGCAATCACGGCACAGCCGGGAACCTTCAGGGCAGCCAGTGCGTCACGGGGGGCGGGAACACTGCGGGACATGGCTTTGATGTCCTGAAAACTCACCACCGCTTCGCGCGCTGCGACGTCTTCTCTGACTCCGGCGATGATCTGGTCGAAAACGGTGGTCAAGTCCTGCCCCCTTTCGTGTCCTCAAGGTCAGCTTGCTCTGTACGAGGCTGGGGTGACGGTGGAGTCACCACACGACCCTCGGTGTTATCTCCGACACTATCTGGCAAAAGCACTAATAGGAAATCGAATACGCATGCTTATTGAGCCGCCACCCATGATGGGAAAACTCCATCAGCACGGCTTGGGGGTCAAGCTGCGCCTTTGTGCCGCAACGTGGCTTCACCGGCCGACGCTAGGCAGTGGGATCAATGTCCGCGTCGAGCGCATCCCACATCACTCGGGGCGCATCACCGGTGGTGAGTTTTTCTTGTTTGATCTTTGCAACGTCCTCGCTGAGCCGCTCGCGACGCGCGGCGGTCGCCTCGTAGGCGTTGCGTTTAGCGGAATCCGTCCCCGGCTTGACCGCCACTACTAGCCCGCCAATCAGCGCGATGGCGCACCCCGCGAAGGCCAGGTAGGGGCCGGTGGGGTGCACGCTGATGCTTTCCACGGTGGCCCATTGGCTAATGCGCGCCTGGGTGGCTTGGCCGGTGGTAGCACCAGCGGTCAAAAGCCCTTGGGCGCGCTGCAGGGAGGGGCTGCCGGCAACGACCGCCAGGGGCGACCAGCTGGCAGCGATGGCGGCAACGGCGGCGATGCCCCCGACCACGCGACGCCCCAAGGCCCGCAGCGCGAAAGCCGCGATGGCCGCAACAATGACCACGAAAGCCAGGGCGGCGAGCTCTGTCGACCAGGTCGATCCCGCCAGCTGGTGGGTGGCGGTGCCGGATTTGTCGTCGAAGGATTCGACTGTCATCCAGTCCATGCGCCCGGCAGCCCACATGACGACACCACCGACGGCCATGGCAAGCGCCCCCAGGCGTGACGCCCGGCGGTTTTCGCTGGCGGCGGCGGTGCTGGGTGCGGTCGTGGGGGTGTCTGCCATGGGGTTTTCCTTGAAGGTGACGGCCGCGTCGCGGCGGGTCGGGATTTTTTAAGCAGGGGGGTTAAAAATGCTGCGCTCGTCGAAACAGGTGCGTTGGCCTGTGTGGCAGGCGGCACCGGTCTGTTCGACGGTCATCAGGACGGTATCACCGTCGCAGTCAAGGGCCACATCAATGACTTTTTGAAAGTGTCCACTGGTCAGCCCTTTGATCCAGTACTCCTGCCTGCTGCGGGAGTAGTAGGTGCCACGCCCGGTGGCCAGGGTGTAGGCCAAGGCGTGTGCATCCTGCCAGGCCAGCATCAGCACTTCGTTGTCGGTGGATTGCACGATGGCGGGCACCAGACCATCGGAGTTGAACCGCACCTGTGCACTGATATCGGCGGGTAGTTCGAAGTCGGCGGGGTTATCGTCGCTGGTGGCTCCGGTGGAATAACTGATGCTCATCGTCGTACCTCGTATCCTGCGTCGGCGAGGGTTTTCTTGCACTCGTCGATGGTGACTTGTTGGAAGTGGAAGATGGTGGCGGCGAGCGCCGCGTCCGCGCCGGCGGCGATGGCGGGCGGGAAGTCGGCGGCTTTACCGGCGCCGCCGGAGGCGATCACGGGAATGCTGACCCGGGCACGCACCTTGGAGATCAGTTCGGTATCGAAGCCATCGGTGGTGCCGTCGCCGTCCATGGAGTTCAAAAGAATTTCACCGACTCCGAGTTCTTCGCCGCGGGCTGCCCATTCGACGGCGTCGATGCCGGCGGAGCGGGTGCCACCGTGGGTGGTGACTTCGAATCCGCTGGGCTGGGGCTGTCCCCCCTCGGGCACTCGGCGGGCGTCGACGCTGAGCACGATGCATTGGGCGCCGAAGCGTTGGGACAGCTCGGTGAGCAGCTCGGGGCGGGCGATGGCGGAGGTGTTAACGCTGACTTTGTCCGCACCGGCGCGCAACAGCTGGTCCACGTCGTCTGCGCTGCGCACACCGCCGCCCACGGTGAGGGGAATGAAGACACAGTCTGCGGTGCGTCGTACGACGTCAAGCATAGTGCCGCGTCCGGCTTTGGAGGCGGACACGTCGAGGAAGGTTAGTTCGTCGGCGCCTTCTTGGTCGTATCGGCGGGCGAGTTCCACCGGGTCGCCGGCGTCGCGGAGGTTATCGAAGTTCACGCCCTTGACGACTCGTCCCATATCGACGTCAAGGCAGGGAATGATGCGTACGGCAACGCCCACGGATGGCTCCTTGTGGTGTTTGTGTGTGTTTGGATGCTGCTTGTGCAACACCGTTGTGTGTTTAGGCCGGCAGCGGGCACCGGGTGTGGTGGCGCGCGCTGATGCGGTTAGCGGTTAGCAGTGTATCGCGTGCAGGTATGCCCCTGAGGCTAGACGTCACCTAGCTGGGGTGTTCGGTTCTAGCGGGGGGCTCGCAGTCGCTGGCGGCGAGGCAGCCGATATGCGAGGAGATGGTGGCGTGTACTTCGTCTTGGCCGGCGATGATGCCCATTCCGCTGTCCGCGCGCCAGGGTTTGCCTTCCAGGTCGGTGACGGTGCGACCGGCGGCTTGGCACAGCAGGGCGCCGGCGGCATTGTCCCAGGCGTGGGGGCTGAAGGTGACGGCGGCATCGAAGACTCCCAGCGCGGTGAGCGCGAGGTCGACGCCGACGGAGCCGGTGATGCGCAGTCGCGGGTAGGTGACGGACAGGTCGCCGAGTAGGCGGTGGCGCAGCACTGTGGGGAAACGCGAGTCTGCGGGGGAGACGATGGATCCGAATCCGACCAGGGTGGCGTCGGTCAGTGGTTGGGGTACTGCGGGGGTGTCGGCGCGTTGACCGACTAGGGGGGATTGCCCGGCGCGCAGGTGCATGCCTTGGTTCCAGATGCCGGTGGTTCCGGCTTGGGCGCTGATCATGGTGGAAAACAGCGGTAGTGCGGTGACTGCGACGATGGGTTCGCCGTTTTCGATTAGGGCGATGAGGATGGCGCAGTTGGGGTTTCCGGTGGCGTAGTTGGTGGTGCCGTCGATGGGGTCGACGATCCAGAAGGTGCCGGTGGTTTGGCCGCCGAATTCTTCGCCGCAGACGTTGATGCCGGTGGCAGAGAGGGTGTTGCGGAGTTGGCGTTCGATGTCGAGGTCGGCGCCGGTGGCAAAGCCCCCGTCGGCTTTGATGATTTCGATGTCGCAGGTGGCCCTGGCTGCGATGAAGGTTTGGGCTGCTGCGTCGGCGGCGGTAATGGCGAAGTGGCGTAGTTCGCTGAGTTTTTCCGGCTGGTGGCGCAGGAGTGCGGTGTCGTTCATGGCTTGCCTTGGGGGTGTGACGCGGCGCGCGTGGGGTGTCCGTACCTTGCGGGTATGGGGGTGGTGTTAGTGGTTGAGGGCGTTGACCGCGTCGAGGGCTTCGCGGAGGGTGAAGCGGTTTTCGTAGAGGGCTTTTCCGATGATGGCGGAGTCGATGCCTTCGTCTTGGTAGGCGGCGATGTCGAGGACGTCTTGGAGGGTGGCGATGCCGCCGGAGGCGACGACGGGGGCGTCGGTGGCGGCGGAGACGTCGCGGAGCAGTTCGATGTTGGGGCCTGCCAGGGTGCCGTCTTTGGAGACGTCGGTGACGACGAAGCGGGCGCAGCCGGCGGCGTCGAGGCGTTCAACGACTTCCCATAGGTCGCCGCCGTCGGAGACCCAGCCGTTGCCTTTGGTGCGCCATTCGCCGTCTTCGTAGCGTACGGCGATGTCGACGGCGATTTTGTCGCCGTGTTGGGCGATGGCTTGGGCGATCCATTCGGGTTTTTCTAGCGCGGCGGTGCCGATGTTGACGCGGCGGGCGCCGGTTGCCAGTGCGCGTTCGAGGGAGGCGTCGTCGCGGATGCCGCCGGTGAGTTCGACGTTAATGTCGAGGTTTTTGACGATGTCGGCCATGAGTTCGTGGTTGGAGCCCCGGTTGAAGGCAGCGTCGAGGTCGACGAAGTGGAGCCAGGTGGCGCCTTGGTTTTGCCATTCGAGGGCCATTTCGAGGGGGGAGCCGTAGATTTTTTCGCTTCCGGCTTCGCCTTGGTTGAGGCGGACGGCTTGGCCGTTGACGACGTCGACTGCGGGCAGCAAGGTGAAGGTCATGGTGTTTTGGGGTCCTTGGGGTGCGGGGTGGGTTGTAAAACTCGGGAGAGTTTAGAGGATGTCGAGCCAGTTTTTGAGGAGTTGGGCGCCGGCGTCTGCTGATTTTTCGGGGTGAAATTGGGTGGCCCAGAGGGGGCCGTTTTCTACGGCGGCGACGAAGTCGCAGTTTTCGTGGGTGGCCCAGGTGACTTGGGGCGGGGTGGTCAGCCCGTCGTCTTCGAATTCCCAGTTGGTGACCGCGTAGGAGTGGACGAAGTAGAAGCGTTCCTCGGGGTCGAAGCCGCTAAACATTTGGGAGTTTTCGGGCGGGCGGACGGTGTTCCATCCCATGTGTGGGAGCACGGTGGCGTTGAGTTTTTCGACCGTGCCGGGCCATTGGCCGCAGCCGGTGGCGTCGACGCCGTGTTCGACGCCACGGTCGAACATGATTTGCATGCCGACGCAGATGCCCATCACGGGGCGGCTGCCGGCGAGGCGTTCGCCGATCATGCGTTCGCCGTGTACTGCGGTCAGGCCTTGCATGCAGGCGCCGTAGGCTCCGACGCCGGGGACGAGAAGGCCGTCGACGGCGAGCACGGTGGCGGGGTCGTGGGTGACGGTGACCTCTGCACCGACGCGTTCGAGGGCGCGTTGGGCGGAGCGGATGTTGCCGGATCCGTAGTCGAGGAGGGCTACTTTCTTTGCCATGTTCACCCATGCTAGTCGGCTGGGCTGGTTGGTTCCTGGTCGGGTCGTGGTGCGGTTGCTGCTGTGTGGGCCGCGGCGGGCGGGGGACGACGGGTGTGGGGGGTGTTTGTGCCGGTGCCTGACGTCGGCTTGGAGATGGAGTTGGGGTGGCAACGGGTGTGGTTGCGGTGGATGGAGGTGGTTGGGATGGGAGTCGGTGGGTAGGAGTTCCGGCGGCGAGGCATTCTCCCCCACCCACATCAATCACCCGTTCGTGCACCCCCCTCCCGCCTAGAGACACCCGCCCACACCAACTACACCGAAACCACTTAGTGAAAACAATCCCACCCATAATATGCTGCATGATTTTCATTAAGGTCTGCTTTTAGACAGCCCGAACATCCCACAACCCATACCCACAAACCACCCCCACCCACCACCAAGTTAAGGCTTAACGTCCGCTACTTGTCCCACCGGGCACTAACGTAAGGCGCGGATTGGTCTTGCACCGTGTTGACGATTGCCGCCCCGCCAACGCACCTCCCCCACTCAGGGAACACGCAACCGATCCTGCCGACTGTCACCCCGCACACAACCCTTCTCGGCCGCCAGAACAACCACCGGTCGCCGTCGTGCCACAAGGGTTTTAGGAGAGTGTGCCCACGCCCCGGTGATCCACAGCAGCAGGATCTGTGCGCCACGCCACCACCCCGGACGGAGGTGCACCTTCCAGCCACTGGAAGCGGGCCATTCACCCCCGCTGCGCACACGGCGCGCGGGAGGATAGTTCCACACGTTTTTCTTTCATAAAGGTTTTGCCATGAGTACCTCCGCCCTACCCCAGTCTTCGTCCGCCACCTGGAACCGACGCATGCGCCGCACCGCTCTGGCGGCAGTGCTTTCCTCGGCTCTCATCGCCACCGCCTGCTCCAACCCCGACGGCGGATCCACCAGCGCCGAAGGTGCCAGCGACGCCGACAAAAACGACACCGTTGTCCTACTGACCGGCGACGAGCTCGGCCAGTACAACCCCATCGGCGTCCACGGCCGCTCCGGCGACTCCCACATCTTCGAAGGCCTCTACCGGGTCGAACCCGGCGTCGTCGACAAGCAGCCGGAACTACAGCCGGTCCTGGCCGCCGGCCCCGCCACCGCCAACTCCGACAACACCGTCTGGACCGTCCCTGTCGCCAGCGGCATTAAGTTCTCCGACGGCACCGACTTCGGGCCTGAGGACGTCGTCGCCACCTTTAAAGCCATCCAAGATGAGCGCTCCGCCTCCGAAGAAGCCTCCACCTGGGATTTCGTCAAGAGCGTGGAAGAAAAAGACGGCAACGTCGTCTTCACCCTTGAGCGCCCCTTCGCCGAATTCCCCCGCCTGCTGCTCAACGGAATCGCCCCCTCCGAAGCCTTCGACTTCAACAACCTCGGCCCCGCAGAGGACTCCGAACTCAACACCAAGCCCGTAGGCACCGGCCCCTACAAGCTGGAATCGCTGCGCGCCGACGAAGCAGTGCTCACCGCCCGCGATGACTACCGCGCCGGCGCCCCGGAAGTGAAAAAGATCGTCGTGCGCCACGCACCCGACGAAAACTCCCGCGCCCAACAAATCAAGAGCGGTGAAGGCGACGGCACCATCCTGGAACCCAAACTCGCCCTCGACTTCGATGGCCAAGACGGCTACACCGTCACCGCCGCCACCTCCGCCGACTGGCGCGGCATCACCCTGCCGTCTGGCAACCCCTTCACCGGTGACGCCAAAGTCCGCCAGGCTCTGAACTACGCCATCGACCGCGACGCCATGGTGCGCGACGTACTCGACGGCAAGGGCCACGCCAACTCCACCTTCTTCGCATCCTTCTACGGCAAAGCCTTCGACAAGGACTCCCAGTTCACCCACGACCAGGAAAAGGCCGAAAAACTCCTCGACGAAGCCGGCTGGACCAAGGGCGCAGACGGCATCCGCGAAAAGGACGGCCAAAAAGCCTCCTTCGACATCATCTACTTCCCCAACCGCGACGCCGCCCGCCTCGACCTGACCCTGGCCACCGTCTCCGACCTGAAAAAGATCGGCGTCGAAGCCAACCCGGTTGCCATCGAACCGAAAAACATCTCCGCCGACCAAGTCCACACCACCCCGGTGATGCTCGGCGGCGGCGAACTGCCCTACACCGTCGACTCCCAGATCTACCGCCTCCTGCACGGCAAATACGCCGTCGCCGGCCAAGGCGGCAAGTTCGACAACGCCTCCGACTACTCCAACCCCGCCATCGACGCACTGCTCGACGCGGCACGCTCGGAGTCTGACGCCGACAAACGCGACGAACTCTACCGCTCCCTGCAGCGCGAATACATCGAAAACCCCGCCATGCTGCAAATCGCCTACGTCGACCACATGTACGTCACCCGCGACCAGGGCTACAAGACCTCCCCGCTGGTCCTTGAACCCCACTCCCACGGCGTGACCTTCGGCCCGTGGCTGCACATCAACGAGTGGACCAAGAAGTAACCCCTTCCCCACCACATCACACCCGCGGGAGCCCAGCCGGCTCCCGCGGGCCTTGAGACACCTCGCGCACCCACCGAAGGACGCCACCCCCAAGGCCGCGTGAAAGGAACCCTGCAGCTCGTGTCCACCCCTGAAACCATCCCACCCGACCAGCTCGGCAGCCCCACCGCCGCCGCGCACGCCACCGCCGCCATCAACCCCGGCCTGCGCGCCCGCATCACCCGGCGCCGCACCGACATCGGCCACATGGTGGTGCGCCGCCTGGCCGTGTTCATCCCACTGCTGCTACTGATCACCCTCGCCGTGTTCGGACTCGCCGCCGTCAGCCCCTTCGACCCCCTCGAGGCATACACCGGAGGCCGCGCCGGCAACCTCAGCACCGAACAAGCCGAAAAACTCTCCCACACCCTCGGACTCGACATCCCCTGGTGGCAAGCCTGGATGACCTGGATCGCAGACCTTCTCCGCGGAGACCTGGGAACCTCCCGCTACTACCGCATGCCAGTATCGGAAGTCCTCGCCCAACGCCTGCCCTGGACCCTGCTACTCGGCAGCCTCGGACTACTACTGGCCATCGTGCTCGCCGTCATCCTCGGCACCATCGCAGGCGTTCGCCCCCACTCCCCTACCGCCAAAATCACCGACGCTCTAGCCGGGCTGCTTCAAGCCACCCCGCCCTTCGTGCTCGCCCTCGGCGCCCTCAGCGTCTTCGCGCTCTACCTCCGCTGGGTCCCCACCGGAGGACTCACCGACCCCGGCGCAGACGTCACCTTCACCGGCACTGTCCGCCACATCATCACCCCGGCGGTGGTGCTAGGACTAAGCCAACTGCCATGGCTGGTACTCAGCCTCAAAGAATCCGTGCGGGCAACAATGGGCAGCGACGCCATTCGAGGCGCACGCGTGCGCGGCCTAGACGAAAAAACCATTGTGCGCGGGCACGTCATTCCCGCCGCCCTACCACCCTTTGTGGCGCTCATCGGCACCCGACTGCCGGAGTTGATTGTCGGTTCCACCCTCGTGGAGGCAGTGTTTTCCTGGCCCGGACTAGGATTCGCCCTGGTTCAGGCCTGCCAGTCCATGGACTTCCCACTCCTAGCGTTTTTGACGCTGGCCACCACCGCGGTGGTCCTCCTGGGAAACCTGCTCGCAGACATCCTGATCGTCGTCAGTGACCCACGGGTGGATGCCGATGTCTAACCAGGCCTGCCCCAACACAACCACCCGCTGGACCGCGCCCAAACCCGCCGATGCGACCCGCAGATTCTTCCGCCGCTTCGCATCCGCATCCTCCATGATCGGCCTGATCGTGCTCGTGGCCTTGACCACCTATGCGATCGTGGTGCCCATCGTCGCCCACATCGATCCCGCCATGACTGATTTCGCGAACCGGGGCTTAAGCCCCAGCGCAGAGCATCTATTCGGCACAGATTCAAAAGGACGCGACGTATTCGTGCGCCTCGCCGCCGGCTTAAGGATTTCACTGCTCATCGCGCTGCTCACAGCAATCATTTCCACCGTCGTCGGCACCACCATCGGCGTGGTCTCAGCACTGCTGGGCGGCGTGGTCGACCAGGTGCTCATGCGAGTGACCGACACGGTCAATGCGCTGCCTCACCTGCTGTTAGGCCTGCTGATCGTCAGCATGTTCCCCGGCAACATCGTGGCCATCGTGGCGTCCTTGGTGCTCACCCACTGGGTCAGCACCGCCCGCACCGTGCGTGCCCAAGTGCTGTCCGTGCGCACCGCTTCCTTCGTATCGCTGAGCTACCTGCAGGGCGCAAGTACCCAACAAGTCCTGTGGCGTCACTTTGTGCCGGCAGCAATGGGCCAGGCACTGGTCGGTCTGGTGCTGCTGATCCCGCACGCCGTCTGGCACGAATCAACCCTGTCATTCTTGGGTGTTGGCCTGCCACCACACCACCCGTCGCTGGGCACCATCCTGTCGGACGCCGAAGGCGCATTGTTGCTGGGGCACTGGTGGATCCTGGTGATTCCGGCAACCCTGTTGATCGCCACGACACTGTCGATCGGGGCCGTAGGCAAGGGGCTGGCTGCCGCCGCCCACGGCGTTGGAGGTGAATCACGGGTATGAGCAATTTCGATCACCGCACCCCTATCGTGAGCCTGCAAAATCTGACTGTGCGGATCCCGCTGGCAGACACCCGCCAGGTAGTGCACGCCGCCACCGACGTAAGCCTCGATATCTTCCCCGGCCAAGTTCTCGCCATCGTCGGTGAATCGGGCTGTGGCAAATCCATCATCGCCAGCGCGATGACCGGCGGGTTGCAGCTAGCCGCCAGCGTCACCGGAACAGTGTCCGCGTCCCTGCCCCAGCTGGGCACAGTCAACCTTGTCGAAGAAAACAAGCGGCTGGGCTTTTACACCCCGCCACGCGGTGTGCTGGGCCATCACATTGCCCTAGTGCCCCAATCAGCGGCCACCTTCCTCACACCGGTGCGCACCGTAGGCAGCCAACTGGAAGAAACTGTGGTCGCCCTGGGAAACAAAACCACCCTCGATGAGCTCTTAGAGATGGTCGAGCTCGAACAGTCCGTGTTGGGCCTGTACCCGCACGAAATGTCCGGCGGCATGGCACAGCGCGCCGCGATCGCTTTCGCCGTGGCGGGCCGCCCAGAAGTGATTGTGGCCGATGAGCCAACCGCATCCCTCGACCCAGAACGCACCCGCCACATTTTCACCCTGCTGGGTTCACTCGCCGCCGCGGGCGCGGCGGTAGTGCTCATCACCCACGACATCGCCGATGTCCGCCACACCAAGGTCGCCGACCGCGCGGCCGTGGTGTATGCCTCCCGCATCGTGGAGCACGGCCCGGCCGAAAAAGTACTGCGCACACCCAAGCACCCCTACACCAGGGATCTTCTCGCCGCATTACCGGAAAACGGCATGCACCCCATGCCCGGTGTTCCCCCAACGTTGACGGACTTAGCTGAGGACTACACCTACGACACTCGGCTGGCACAGCATGCCGAGCTCATGGCGCGTCTGGCCGGAAAGGACCCATCATGACCGAAACCAACCGGTGGTGTGCCCGCGACGTGGTTTATCGCGTACCTGGCGCGAACGGGCAGAAAAAGACCTTGCTTGATGGGGTGAGCCTGCAGATAAACCCGGGGAGCGTGGTAGGGCTGACCGGGCCGTCCGGGATTGGAAAATCGACGCTGGGCGCGGTGATGGCGGGCCTGGCGATCCCCGACTCCGGTGAAGTCACCTGTGACGGCCTGGCGGTGAAAAATGTGCGCAGCAGGCGCAACCCGGCACGTGGCCTGATTGGGATGATTGCGCAATCCCCACGGTTGAGTTTCGACCCACGGATCCGGATTGGTCGATCGATCGCGTTTTCGGCGGCTGCTGGCGCGGATGTGGACGCGCTGATGGCACGGTGCGCGCTCACCCCAGATTTGTTGAATCGTTTTCCGGCACAAGTCTCCGATGGGCAGCTGCAGCGCGCAGCCACCGTGCGCACGTTAGCAGCCCGCCCCCGCTACATCGTGTGTGACGAGGTTTCGGCAATGCTGGACGCAGCGACCGCTGCCGCCATCGTCAACGTGCTGCGTGAACAAGCCCAGACTGGGGTGGGGATTTTGATGATTAGTCACGACCACCCCCTGCTCAATGCCTGCGCGGATGAAGTCATAGATTTTTCCGCGCTGCTGTGATCCCAACCCCCAGCTGCTAAACGCCGGGTAGGCGATCCCTCCGACCCCCTGCCCGTCTGGATCAGTACCCTGACCTCTTAAGGCCCCAACCCCAACAGCTCGTTGTGGGATGGGGTCTTAAGCCATGACGAGGAGTTTGAACCCTTGGCACCGGTGATCCGGCACCTTGCCGTGTTTTGCCGGGGAGTTAGTTCTGGTTGGGGGCGTCCGGCTCAGAAGCGCGACGAGCTTTCTTTCGGCCCGGGCTGGCCTTGCGGGTGGCCAGCAGTTTGGTGGTGGGCTGCAGTTTCGGTTTCGGGGTCAGCTTGCCAACATTGGCGACGGTACGCACCGTGGATTTTGCTGCCGTTTGGGAGGCGAACAAGCCGGCTTTACCCATGGCTTTGGCGCCGCGCACCGCGGTGCGGGTGCCGCGCACGGCTGCGCGGGCCGCGGGCACCCGCCGCAGGGTAGCGCGGGTGTTGTTGTATTCGGCAATACGGTGGCGCCCCACCACCTTGTCGGCGATGGTCAGCATCAGTGCGAACACCACCAATAGGGCGGCCACGGTGTAGGCGCCGTTGTAGGCCAGGTGTCCGGCAACAATACCCAACACCGCAGAGCCCAGGCCGGTGCCGGAGTCGAAGGAGATGTTCCACAGTGCGGAGGCATCGGAGACGCGACTGCGCGGCAGTCGGGCGAACATCAGCATGAGGACTTCGTTTTGTCCCGCACCAAAGCCGAGTCCAAACAAGAGGGCTGCCAGGACGGTCAGCCACACCGACCAGCCCATGGTGAGCACCAGGGCGATGAGTCCCAATCCGGCGATGATCAGTACCAGGCAGGTGACCATGAGAGTGCCGGCTTCGGCGCGACGGTCGGCGATAACACCGGCGGTGTAGCGGGAGACCATTTGGGCGCCTCCGACCACGGACAGCACCAGGCCACCCACGATGGCACCGGCAACCGGGTCTTGCTCCTTGACGGCAGCCGCCAAGAAAGCAGAGATGGCACCGAAGCCCATGGCGGAAGCGCACATCGCCACGGCGGGAACGGTGACCAGCTTCCAGGTCGCGGCGGTGGGCACGCTGGAGGAGGATTCCTCCGACTGCTTGGGGTCGGCTTTGATGCGCGGAATCGTCGCACACATGAACCCCGCAACCAATCCGATGGCGGATCCGGCGAGGTAGACGACGTGGAAGCCGATGGAGTTGGCGAGGTACAGACCCAACGGCATGAAGGTCATTTGGGCCAGGCCCACGGTCAAGCCCAGCATGCCGGAGGCTTTACCCAAAAAGCGCAGCGGCACCAGTTCGGCGATCAGGGCAGACTCGGCGACGGTCAGCGCGCCGAAACCGACACCGCGGATTCCGGAAATGACCAGCACCGGTACCGGGGCGATGGAGAACACGTACAGCGCCGAGGGCACGCCCAACAGTAGCGCGGAGACAATCATCACGGGCACGTACCCGAAGCGGCGCAGCAGTTTGGGGGTGGCCATCTGGGTGAGCACGGTGCACAGCATGAACACGCCGGTGGTCATACCGGCCAGCGCGTCAGATCCGCCCTCGTTGAGAACGTTGAGGGGCACCACGGGAAGCAGCATGGACCAGGAGCCGAAGGCACTGGCCACAGCAATCAGCGTTGCAATAAGGCCGGGGCTCTTCCACATGCTGTCCAGCTGTTCAAGTTGGTCACGGGTAAGAGCCTGTTTAGCCACTATTCCATCGCTCCAATCATCCAAAAACAGGCTGCGGCGAAAGCCACCGCAGAAATTAACGTTGCAATCACGGTCAGGGCTTTATGGTGCCCGCCCTGATACGAGGCCCACGCACCGCCGGCGCTTAAACCGGCGATGGCGAACAAGGCATATACCCCGGCGTTGGTTGCGGGTGCCTGGGGTGTCTGTGCTGACCATTCCACAAAACGGGTGGTCGCTTCAAGTCCTAGGACTCCCCCACTCACAGAGAGCCTTTCGTGGAGGGAATGCCGGTGACCCGGGGATCAGGTTCGCACGCTTCGCGCAGTGCCCGCGCCACCGCCTTGTATTCGGCTTCGGTGATGTGGTGGGGGTCGCGGCCGTAGTGGCAGCGCACGTGCAGCGCGATGCGGGCGTTCATCGCCAGCGTTTCAAAAAAGTGCTCGTTGATGACGGTGGCGTAGTGCCCGCCGATCACCGCGGTGAGCATGTGGTCGGGTTCTCCGTTGATGACGAAGTAGGGGCGTCCGGACACATCAACGATGGCTTCGCACAGGGTTTCGTCCATGGGCAGCTGCTGGGAACCGAAGCGGCGGATCCCGGACTTATCGCCCAAAGCTTGCGCCAGGGCGGTACCCATCACGATGGCGGTGTCTTCGACGGTGTGGTGGGCGTCGATGTGGGTGTCACCATCGGCGTGCACGGTCAGGTCGAATCGGCCGTGGGAGCCGAATGCGGTGAGCATGTGGTCGAAGAAGGGCACGCCAGTGTTGATGTCGGTGACACCGGTGCCATCGAGGTTAATTTCGACGGTGATGTTCGATTCGCTGGTCGTGCGCTGCGCCCGCCCGATGCGGGGGGCGTTGGGGTGCACAAGCGCTGCAGTCATGGGTTAACCGATCCTTGGGAAAATCTGTCCTCTATGGGGTGGCCGCGTGGTGGGGTTGCCCCGCAAGGAAGATGGGTAAGACGCTGCATCCAGGGTAACGATCCCCGGGTGCGGTGGTGTGCTTGGGGGTGGGCCGGGTGTTAGCGTTCGGCGGCCAGGGCTTCGGCGACCGCGAGGAAAGCATCGTTTTCTTCCGGCAGGCCGATGGTGGTGCGCAGGTATCCGGGGGTGCCGACGTCGCGGATGAGGACCCCGTCGTCGAGGAAGCGCTGCCAGGTGGCGGCGGTGTCGGCGAAGTGCCCAAAGAACACGAAGTTGGATTTCGATTCGATGACGGCATAGCCCAGTTGCTCCAGGCGGGCGACCACCCGGTCGCGTTCTTGGGCGAGTTTGGCGACGGTGGATAGGGTGTCGTCGCTGTGCTTGAGCGCGACGGTTGCCGCCAGCTGGCTCAGGGAGGACAGGTGGTAGGGCAGGCGCACCAGGAGCACTGCCTCGACGAAGGCGGGTGCGGCCACGAAGTAGCCGAGCCGGCCGCCGGCGAAGTCGAAGGCCTTAGACATGGTGCGTGAGACCACCAGTTTGGTGGGGTATTGCTCGATGAGGGTGACGGCGGAGGGGCCGTCGTCGAATTCCGCGTAGGCTTCGTCGACGATGACGATGCCGGGGGCGGCGTTGAGGATGGTCTCAATGTCGGCCAGGCTGGTGGTGCCACCGGTGGGGTTGTTGGGGGTGGTCACGAAGATGACGTCGGGCTGGTATTCGGCGATGCCTGCCAGGGCTTTGTCGATGTCGATGGCGAAACCATTGGCGGCGTCACGTTCGATGGCGTGGAAGGTGGTGTGGGTACCCGCGGACAGAATTGGGTGCATCGAGTAGCTGGGGGTAAAGCCCAGGGCACAGCGGCCGGGGCCGCCGAAGGCTTGGAGCAGCTGCTGGAGGACTTCGTTGGAGCCGTTGGCGGCCCACAGGTTGTCCTCGGTGACGGCGACTCCGGTGCGGCGGGTGATGTAGTCGGCCAGGGCGGTGCGCAATTCAACGGCGTCGCGTTCGGGGTAGCGGTTGAGTTCCCCCATGATGCCGCGGGCTTGGGTGAGGAAGTCTTCGATAATCGCCGGCGAGGGCGAGTAGGGGTTTTCGTTGGTGTTGAGGCGCACGTCGACGTTGAGCTGGGGGGCTCCGTAGGCTTTTTCTTGGCGCAGTTCTTCCCGCAGGGGCAGCTCGGCCAGGGTGGTGGTGGAGGCAAGCGGGGTGGTGCTGGTGCTCATGTGTGGTGTGTTTTCTGCTGTGTGTGAGTGGTTGACGGCCCGTGGGCTAATGGGGCACGCCAGCCCCCGTCGGTGGGGGGCTGGCGTTGTTGGTTGGTGCGGCGCGGTGTGGGTTAGAGGGTTTCGAAGCGGGCCCGGATGGCTTCGCCGTGGGCGGGCAGCGCTTCGGCGTCGGCGAGGGTGACGACGGTGTCGGCGATGTCTTTCAGGGCGGCCTCGTCGTAGGAGATCACGTGCACCGCTTTGAGGAAGGTGTGGGTGGATAGCCCGGAGGAGTAGCGGGCGGAGCCGCTGGTGGGAAGCACGTGGTTGGAGCCGGCGGCGTAGTCACCGAGCGGTACCGGCGCGTAGTTGCCGACGAAGATGGCGCCGGCGCAGGTGACGCGGTCGGCTACGGCGGCAGCGTTGGCGGTGTGGATTTCGAGGTGTTCGGCGGCGTAGGCGTCGACGACGCGCAGGCCTTGTTCGATGTCGTCGACGAGCACGATGCCGGATTGGGGGCCGGATAGTGCTTGCTTGACGCGGTCGGCGTTGAGGGTGACCTGGTAGCGCTGTGCGACTTCGTCGCGCACCCGGTTGGCGAGTTCCTCGGAGTCGGTGACCAGCACGCTGGCGGCAAGCACGTCGTGTTCGGCTTGGGAGATGAGGTCGTAGGCGACGCACACCGGGTCGGCGGTGTGGTCGGCGAGGATAGCGATTTCGGTGGGGCCGGCTTCGGAGTCGATGCCGACGACGCTGCGGCACAGTCGCTTGGCGGCGGTGACGAAGATGTTGCCGGGGCCGGTGATCATGTCGACGGGGACGAGGTTTTCTGCGCAGTCTTCGTCGCCGTAGGCCATTAGGGCGACGGCTTGGGCGCCGCCAACGGCCCACACTTCGTCGACGCCGAGCAGTTTCGCGGCGGCGAGGATGGTGGGGTGGGGCCAGCCGCCGTGGTCTGCTTGCGGCGGGGAGGCGACCACCAGCGAGCCGACGCCGGCTTCTTGGGCGGGCACCACGTTCATGATGACGGAGGAGGGGTAGACGGCGTTGCCGCCGGGGACGTAGAGGCCGACGCGTCCGACGGGAATGAATTTTTCGGTCACCACGCCGCCGCTTGCGACGGTGACGCTGGTGTCGGTGGGGCGGGTGGCGCTGTGGACGGCGCGGACGCGGGCGATGGCTTCGTTGAGGGCCTCGATGACGGTTTCGTCGAGGCTGGCGGCAGCCTGGTCGATGATTTCGGCGGGGACCCGGATGCTGGTGGGGCGAATCTTGTCGAACTGTTCGCTGTAATCCTGGGCGGCGTCCGCGCCGCGCTGTTTGACGGCGTCGACGACGGGTTTGACGGTGGGGAGCACGGAGTCGATGTCGGTGCCGCCGCGGGGTAGGGCGCGGCGCAGTTGGCTCACGGTGGGGGTGGTTCCCCGCAGGTCGGTCACATCAAGCATGGGCATGGTGGGGTGCTTCTTCTTAGGTTTTGTGTCGAACAGGAGGATCCCTGCGCGCCGGCGCCGGGAGTGTTGGAACCGTCCGAGGGTGACTGCGGGGTTGCGGTGCGCTTTCCCACGGTCAGGTGGAGTTGGCGCAGCGTCGGTGGCCGGGTCGGGTCTCGGGGTGATGCTCTTTAGTGTAGCGGGAGGTGCCGGGGGCATTTTTGCCCGGGTCACTAGTTGGGGGTGCTCGGTGCTGGTTCTTCGCTGTGGTGGTGTGTGGTGTGGTGGCCGGGCCGGTCTTGGATGTAGCGGATGGCGAGGTAGATCCACAGTGATAGGCAGGCCATGGCGGGTGCGAAGGCCAGCGCCATGCCGGGTTCAATGAACATGATTGATGAGACCTGGCCGGGCTGGTCGCCGGGTGGTGCGGGATAGCGTTGTGCGGAGATGAAGGAGCCGAGAAACCAGGCCAGGGCGGTGAGTCCGGTGGTGTAGACGCCCATGAGGAAGATCGTTGCGGGGTTGTGGGCGAAGATGGGTTTCATCCCGACATAGGGGCCGGTGAACACGCCGAGGGTGCCGGTGGCGATGACGAAGATGAACCAGGCGCGCACGTCGGGCCAGTTGACGCCGTCGAAGGCGACGTAGGTGCCGTCGGTATCGACGGGGGCGATGGTCAGGCCCCAGATCAGGGCGAGCACAAGGTAGGCGGCGGCGAGGCTGGCGCCGGTGCGTCCGAGTGCACGGCCGGTGGCTCCCATGTGGTGCCGGGTGGTGGCGCGTGGGGGTTCGGTGGTGGCCTGGCTGCTGGTCGTTTCCATGGTGACCTAGCTTAACCCGGCGGGTGGGTTTAGCGTTGGCCGAGGTAGGCGGAGTCGACGGCGCCGTGGCGGGAGCAGGCGGCGTCCCAGCCGTCGGGGCGGACTTGGACGACCATTTTGCGGCCGCACAGTTGGCAGTAGCGGGGCGCTTCGAGTCCGGCGCGGGCGGAGGGGGAGAGTTTAATCTCGACGCCGTCGGCGATCTGTTGTCCGGTGTTGGGGTGGTAGATGGGTTTATCGCCGGTGACCATGGCGACGAGCAGGTCGTCGCAGTCTGGGATCCTCATGGTGGTGTGGGGGTTTAGGCTTTCGCGCGGTGGTGGGTGCGGTAGAAAAGGGGCGCCCGCCCCGACGCGGTGTGAGCGTCGGGGCGTTGGCGGCTGGGTTTTTAGACGGTGGCGTTGAGCGCCTTGATGGGCAGACGCAGTTTGCCCATCATTTCCAGGTCTTGTTCCTGGGGGCGGCCGAGGGTGGTCAGATAGTTGCCGACGATGATGGCGTTGATGCCGCCGAGTAGGCCTTGTTCGGCGCCGAGGTCGCCGAGGGTGAGTTCGCGGCCGCCGGCGAAACGCAGGATGGTTTTCGGCAGGGCGAGTCGGAAGGCACCGATGGCGCGCAGCGCGTCGGCGGTTTCCATGACCTCGTAGTCGGCAAAGGGGGTGCCGGGGCGGGGGTCGAGGAAGTTCATGGGCACTTCGTCGGGTTCCAGGGCGGCGAGGTCGGCGGCGAATTCGGCGCGCTGTTCGAGGGTTTCGCCCATGCCGAGGATGCCGCCGGAGCAGACTTCCATGCCGGCTTCTTTGACCATGCGCAGGGTTTCGCGGCGGGTTTCCCAGCTGTGGGTGGTGACCACGTTGGGGAAGAAGGAGCGGGAGGTTTCCAGGTTGTGGTTGTAGCGGTGGACGCCGGCGGCGGCGAGCCGGTCGACCTGCTCCTGGGTGAGGATGCCGACGGAGGCGGCGACCTGAATGTCGACCTCGGCCTTGATGGCTGCGACGGCTTGTTCGAGCTGGCTGAGTAGCTTCTCGTCGGGGCCTTTGACGGCGGCGACGATGCAGAATTCGGTGGCCCCGGTTTTGGCGGTCTGCTTGGCGGCTTCGACCAGGGCGGGGATGTCCAGCCACGCGGAGCGCACGGGGGATTCGAACAGGCCAGACTGGGAGCAGAAGTGGCAGTCTTCGGGGCAGCCGCCGGTCTTCAGCGAGATGATGCCCTCAACTTCGACTTCTTCGCCGCACCACTTCAGGCGCACCTCGTGCGCCAGGCCGAGCAGTTCTTCCAGGCGATCGTCGCCGAGTTGGAGGACCCGCAGGGTTTCTTCCTGGTTGAGTCCTTCGCCGCGGCCTAGGACCTTGTCGCGGGCGATGGCGAGGATGTCGCGGTCTGCGGTGTCGTGGGCTGTGGTCACGCTGGGGCCTTCTTTTCGGGTCGGGTGCGGTGATGTCTGTGAACCAAACTACCCCGATACTTAAACGCCGTTCAAACAAACGGGGGTGACGCCCATCACCCCAACGCTTTCTTATGTATCCCGGACAGGCCGCCCCACGCCCCTCTCCCCCACCCCATACCAACAGCCTTAGCAATGACCAACGCCCCGCGAAGCCCTGTTTCCTTTCAGGGCCCCACGGGGCGTAGCAGATGAGCGCTGTAGTGCCGCTCACCTCACAGCACCCGGCACCATCACGGCACCATCACGGCAACTGTGTCACAAAAATTAGTCGCACAGCTTCCACTGGCCGCCCTCACGGGCAAAGCGCACGGTACCGGAACGCTCCTGGCCACCAGAGTTGGTGGTGACCTGTGCGGACATCTCATCGCCATCGACGACAACATCGTTGATCGCGCCGACCGTGGTCGGAGCGTAGTCGGGCAGCATGGTCACCGGAATATCCGGAACCGCGCTGATATCAAACGCGGCAGCACCACCGTTTTGATCCAATACCCGCGAACAGGTGCTGTTCTTCAGGGTGTTGAGCACCTCGTGGGTGGTCTTGCCGGAGTTAATGGTCTCCATCACGCCACGCACCGCGGCCTCATCCTCCGGGGTGCCGGGCTGGCCACCCGCAACCGGGGTCACCGGCGGGATAGCATTGAGGTCAATACCCGCCGGAGCCGGAATCGGCGCCGGAGCGGGCTCGGGGGCGGGCGCATCCGGGGTCACGGTGTCAGCCGGAGGCTGATCCGCCGGCGGCTTCTCGCCGGTGTCCTCAGGCTTGTTCTCCTCGCTCGGAGCAGCCTCCGACGTCGCCGGAGCCTCAGAAGTAGCAGTCGTCGTGGTCGTGGTGGTGGTCGAAGTCGCCGTGCTGCTGGGAGTCGCAGAGGCTTCGTCATCCTTGCTTCCGCAAGCGGTCAAAGCGACCGGCGCAAGAAGCACGGCGCAGGCAGCAGTCGCGCGGACAAAAGAGTGTCGAGAGTTCAAGTGTTTCTCCTAGATTTACGGCAATGATAATCACGCCACCGGCCACGCAATCGCTTCCGGGCACAAGCCCCGCGACCGCCGGCAGCGGCCCATAGATTAAGCCACTCACACACAGTGAGCACTCACCTCACGCAACGGCCCACCACGACCCAAAGTTCCACCCGGAAGACAACAAAACCCAACCAGGAAAACAACGAGCCGCAGGCAACCGCCGACGAAAAGTCCCGTCGCACCACATCACCACCAACAGCACCCGACACAAACCATGCCGCGCACCCGGTAATGCAATGCCACGTATCTATTACACAAGTCATAACCCTAGCACCGCCCACCTACTATGCCCCCGCAAACCACACCACCAACCCCCACGCCCCACGCCCCACCCACACCACGCACAAGCCAAAACCCACCCCCTGAACCCACCACAAAACCCGCCTCCACAACCCCAGCGCGGCGGTATGCTTAACCCCGTGCAACTCACCCGCCCCGCTATCCTCACCGCCGCGATCGCCATCCTCGACGAGTACGGACTCGCCGACACCACCATGCGCCGCATCGCGAAACAGCTCGGCGTAGCCCCCGGGGCCCTGTACTGGCACTTCCCCAACAAACAGGCCCTACTCGCCGGCATCGCCGACGAACTCCTGCGGCCCCTGCTAACCCACGCCGACGAACCCGCCGACAGCCAGCCCCAAACCAGCTGGGACCAAGGCCTACACATGGCCGCCACCAGCCTGCACGACTGCATGCTCAGCGTCACCGATGGCGCCGACGTCATCGCCACCGCACTCGCCAACCCCCAACTGCGCCAACGCGTCCTCGCCGCCTGCGCCGCACCCCTGGCCCAGCACCCCACCATCAACGTCGACGACCCCCTCGCCCTAGAAGCAGCCGCCACCATTGTCGACTACGTCGTCGGCGCCACCATCGGCGAACAATCCCGCCTCCGGCTCGCACAATTCGCCACCACAACCACCCCCAAAGACAACAAGCCCAACACCCCCAACACGCCCACCAGCGACCCCGCACCCACCACCCCCACCATGCGCGTTAGCGACGGCGTCAGCATCATCATCGACGGCATCACCACCCGCCTCTAACTCCCACTCCCCACCACGGCCACCCCAGCGCCCATCCCCAGCCACCCCAGCCACACCAACCCCTTCCCCACAACCACCCGCACAAGGTACCCCACCAGCCACCCGGCAAGGACCCGCCAGCGCGAGTTGTTTGACGCACCCGCCACGGTTAAACGTAGGATGACTAGCTATGGAAGGCGAAATGGCTCACAACTTGCAAATATGGCCCGGCGAAGCGTATCCCCTGGGATCCACCTACGACGGCGCCGGCACAAACTTTGCGCTGTTCTCGCACGTCGCTGAAGCAGTCGAACTCTGCCTCATCGACGACGACGGCACCGAAACCCGCGTCCCCATCGACGAAGTCGACGCCCACATCTGGCACTGCTACCTCCCCGGCATCGGCCCCGGCCAACGCTACGGATACCGCGTCCACGGCCCCTACGACCCCTCCCAAGGCCTGCGCTGCGATCCCAGCAAACTCCTCGTCGACCCCTACGCCAAAGCCTTCGACGGCGAATTCGACGGCCACCCCTCCCTGTTCTCCTACGACATCACCGACCCGGACAACCCCCACGGCCGCAACACCGAAGACTCCCTCGGCCACACCATGCTGTCCGTCGTCATCAACCCCTTCTTCGACTGGGCCAACGACCGCAGCCCCCGCACCCCCTACCACGAGACCGTCATCTACGAAGCCCACGTCAAGGGCATGACGATGACCCACCCCGACGTGCCCGAAGAACTCCGCGGCACCTACGCCGGTCTCGCCCACCCTGCGATCATCGCCTACCTCAAAGACCTCGGCGTCACCGCCATCGAACTGATGCCCGTCCACCAGTTCCTCCAAGACGACCGCCTCCGCGAACTCGGCCTACGCAACTACTGGGGCTACAACACCTTCGGATTCCTCGCACCCCACCACGACTACGCCGCCTCCTCCACCCCCGGCGGCGCCGTCAGCGAATTCAAACGCATGGTGCGCAGCTTCCACGAAGAAGGCATCGAAGTCATCCTCGACGTCGTCTACAACCACACCGCCGAAGGCAACCGACTCGGCCCCACCATCGCCTTCCGCGGCATCGACAACGCCGCCTACTACCGACTCGTCGACGGCGACAAGCAGTACTACATGGACTACACCGGCACCGGAAACAGCCTCAACGTCCGCCACCCCCACACCCTGCAGCTCATCATGGACTCCCTACGCTACTGGGTCACCGAAATGCACGTCGACGGCTTCCGCTTCGACCTGGCCTCCACCCTGGCCCGCGAACTCCACGACGTCGACAAGCTCTCCGCCTTCTTCGACCTCGTCCAACAAGACCCAGTAGTCAGCCAAGTCAAACTCATCGCCGAACCCTGGGACGTCGGCGAAGGCGGCTACCAAGTCGGCAACTTCCCGCCCCTGTGGACCGAATGGAACGGCAAATACCGCGACACCGTCCGCGACTTCTGGCGCGGCGAACCCGCCACCCTCGGCGAATTCGCCTCCCGCCTCACCGGCTCCTCCGACCTCTACGCCAACAACGGACGCCGCCCCACCGCCTCCATCAACTTCGTCACCGCCCACGACGGCTTCACCCTCAACGACCTCGTCAGCTACAACAACAAACACAACGACGCCAACGGCGAAGGCGGACGCGACGGCGAAAGCCACAACCGCTCCTGGAACTGCGGCGTCGAAGGCCCCACCGACGACCCCGAAATCAAAAAGCTGCGCGCCCAACAACGCCGCAACTTCCTCACCACCCTCCTGCTGTCCCAAGGCACCCCCATGATCGCCCACGGCGACGAAATGGGCCGCACCCAAATGGGCAACAACAACGTCTACTGCCAAGACTCCGAACTGTCCTGGATGAACTGGCAACAAGCAGAAGACAACGCCGGACTCGTCGCCTTCACCAAACGACTCCTGCGCATCCGCGCCAACCACCCCGTCTTCCGCCGTCGCCGCTTCCTCGCCGGAGGCCCCCTCGGCGACGACGAACACTCCAACCGCGACATCGCCTGGCTGGTACCCTCCGGCAAACTGATGACCCAATCCGACTGGGACTTCACCTTCGGCAAATCCCTCATGGTGTACCTCAACGGCGACGCCATCGTCGAAACCGACTCCCGCGGACAACGCATCACCGACGACTCCTTCATCCTGTGCTTCAACGCCCACTACGAAGCACTCGAATTCACCCTGCCGTCCCTCCGCTTCGGGCGCTCCTGGAAACTCATCGTCGACACCACCGAAGAAACCGGCTACCCCCTCGAAGACACCGTCGTCGAAGCCTGCGGCTCCATCGTGGTACCAGCCCGCTCCACCGTCATCCTCAAACAACTCGAACCCCCCGTCTTCGACGACACCTGCCTCGAATGCGAACACCTCGTCGAAAACGACCCGATCGATGACTCCGACAAACAAGTCACCACGATCGACATGAGCGAGGACCAAGCAGCCGCCATGCGCGAAAAAATGGCCAACCACGGCCCAGACACCACCCCGCGCAGCCACCCCCACGGCGTCGCACCCACCGTCGACGACGACGAGTACCTCCGCGACGACAACTCCTACTAAACACCCCGCACCCGCGGCCCCACCACAGCGAAACTTTCGCCTGCGGTGGGGCCTTGGCCCTATCGACCCACCCGACAGCCACCTGCCCACGTTGGCTAAACTGACGACATGCCCGCATACGCCCACGGCACCACCATCAGCGTGTCCCGCCCCGATCACCGCGTCCACCTCACCCCCAGCGACCTGCAGGCCAGTCTCGGCGCCACCCGAAAAGACTTCGACCTCAGCGCCATCACCCAGGTGAGCACCACCGCACCCACCGCCCTGATCGACGGGGAAATCTTCCTCCACGGGCCGGATATCGCCATCACCTTCGCCCCCGGGCAAAAAGACGCCGCGGAACAACTCGCCCGCGACCTCACCGCCATCATCGCCGGGGGCAGCGCACCCAGCCTCATCGACGGCGACACCACCACCGGCGAGCCCATCCCCGGCTTCAATTTCGTCGCCCTCGACGTCGAAACCGCCAACGCCGACAACGGCTCCATCTGCCAAATCGGCCTCGCCCGCGTCATCAACGGCCACATCGTCGAAACCTTCAGCTCCCTGTGCACACCCCCAGGTGCGCTCAACCACTTCGAAGAAGGCAACATCAACATCCACGGCATCCACCCCGAAGATGTCGCCAACGCTGAGGATTTCGCCACCGTCTGGCAGCGCGCCGCCGAATTCATCGGCGACGCCCTCGTCGTCAGCCACTACGTCCAATTCGACGCCACCGCCGTATCCCGCGCCCTCGACGCCGCCGGAATCACCACCGCACCCCTAACCACCGCCTGCTCCCTAGCACTGTCCCGCGCCACCGACGTCGGCCAAGAACGCAACGGACTCAAGCCCATGTGCGCCGCCCTCGGCATCGACCTACGCAACCACCACGACGCCGAAGCCGACGCCGTCGCCTGCGCCGAAATCTTCATCCGACTGGCCCGCAAAGACAACTTCACCGGCAGCGCCCACGACTACTTCCACCACCGCGGATTCACCCTCGGCGGCGTCGACGGATCGCTAGTCACCCCCGTGCTCAAAGACATCGATGAAACCAAAATCCCCGCCCAAAGAAACGAGCTGGGATTAGCACCCCTGCCCGGGATGGACCCCACCCCCACCCAAAAACCGGCCCAGAAAAAGACCTCCGGCGGGCGCAAACGCCCCGCCTGGGCCAAAGCCCGCACCCCAGACACCATCCCCGAACCCAACCCCACCCCGGACGAAAACTCCCCCTTCATCAACCAAGTCGTCGTCTTCACCGGCGACTTCGGCGACAAGGACAAAGGTGAACTGTGGGCCAAAGTCGCCGCCCTCGGCGGCCAAGTCGCCAAAAACGTCACCAAGAAAACAACCATGCTGATCCTGGGCGCCTGGGAAGGGGTCACCACCAAACAAAAACGCGCCGAAGAACTCATCGCCAAAGGCCAAGACATCCACCTCATCAGCGGGGATGAACTGCTCGACATGCTAGGTGCGTTCCCAGAGGTCGAAAACGTCGGGGTTCCTGCCACCGCCACCGATGGTGGCGACGGATTCACCCCAGAGGATCTCACCCCACCGTTTTAAAAAAACACGGGCTCACCCCCGGGGGAACACCTCCGCGAACCGAAAACAGCGCACAGCGCATCAGACGGGATGAAAGAAATCGTCCACCTCACCCACGGTGGCTCATCCCCCACGATGGCCCACCGCGTGTTTTTAGGGTTTGCCACCATGTCACCTCACCTTTTGCCCCTCCACCCCGACCGGGCACGCACCAGCCTGCCCCGCCTGGTCGCCCGCGGCCAACACCCCACCCAGCCTGAAAGTCGCCACAGCGCCGCCCAAGTCGCGTTATCGCACAGCCTGGCCACGCAGCTTCACACCGCAGACGGACCCATCACCTGGGACCAGCTGCGCCACCTGCCAGGTTCCACCATCAGCTGGTGGAACCGCAGCGCAGAAAACCTCCTCAGGACAGCATCTAGCGGGGATGTTCCCTACCAATTCATCGCACTGCGTGGGGTACTACCCCGCCGGGAGCGCCACAGCCACACCCCGGCGGCGAACCCACCGAAATTTTTCGAGGTTCACACCACCGAAGCCCTGCAAGCCAGCTCCTGGCTCAGCCACCCCGCCTGCTTTCAGCTACTCCACGATGCAGCCACCCAAAGGCTCAAGCACGCACCGTTTTTCCTCCCCTTGGCCTCCGGTCAGCTCCTGGTCGCATCCACCCCAAATCAACGGCTGCTCCACGCGGCAGCCGAGGCGGTAGGCGATAGCCCGCTCACAGCGGGCCCAGTGCAATGCCACCACGGTTTCCCAGTGGTGGTCGGGCAGGATCGGGTCCCGCCAGTGCGGGGAATTCACCCCACCTTGCGTGGTCCGATGGCGCATGCCAACGCCGCCTAAACCCCACAACAAGTTACCCTTGGTCAGTTTTTCTCCCCGCTAGGGTGCGCTGAGCCCCAACCCGAAACCTTGTCAGCACTATGCTTGACCCTGCCATGCCACACAAAAAGATTCCCGCGCTCAAGGCCAGCTACAACGAATTCCGCCGCACCTATCCGCTCGCGGCGGATGATTTTGTCGACGCCATCGAAGAGCTCCTGTCTGATGCCGGTGTGAACTACGACCGGGTCACCGCCCGCGTGAAACAATGGCGCTCATTGAAGGCCAAAGCCCTAAAGAAAGGCGCCGATGGCCACCCGCTGTACGGCGATCCCTGGCACGAGATCGTCGACATCGTCGGAGTGCGCGTCACCACGTACAACTCGACCGCCATCCCGGATGTCATTGGGGTGCTCAAGAAATCTTTCGCGGTGAAAAAGCAGGTCGACAAGGCCGCCCAGACCCGTATTTCCGGTGGCTTCGGCTACGGCAGCCACCACCTCGTGCTGCAAGTGACAGAGGCTTGCGAGGATCTGCAGGATTACCTTGGCCTTGTCTTTGAGGTGCAGGTGCGCACCGTGCTGCAGCACGCCTGGGCGGAATTCGAACACGACATCCGCTACAAGGGTGCTGGGGGCGAGTTCGACCCCCGCGTCGACCGCGCGTTCACTCTCGCGGCCGGCCTGATCGAATTGGCGGATCAACAATTCGACCAGATCGCCGCCATCCAGCAAGAAGTACCGGCGGGCAGTAAGGATGTGGAATTGTCTGCAGACACTTTGCCCGGCATCCTGACGATGCTGAACGGCACTCGCTTCCCGCGCGCCAAGACGGAGTACTACCCGTGGATGGAGGACCTCCTTATCAGCAACGGGGTCACCACGGTCGCCGATTTGAAAAAGCTGCTCAACGAAGCCGACATCAGTGCCGTGGAGTCCAGCATGAAATACCGTTTCCCGCCATCGCAGCTGCGCATTATTGATGACCTGTTGCTTCGCAAATTCGGAACCGCCTACATTGAGCGCACCAAAGACACCGGCAACCGTGCCTCTCAGCGGGCGGGGCGTTTGCGTAAGCGGCTGAAGATCATGCAGGCCGCCGGGGTGCTCGACAGCGATAAATAATCACCTGCAAGGTGTGTGAAACCTGGCAATCCCCTTGGGGTGTGGCGTTTTCCGCCCACCGCAGTCCCGTATGGGGGTAGGGTTGAAGACCACGCGAACGTGTGATGGTTTCTCGCCGAGGGCGGCGAAGAAATCATCACGATGTGTTAGGAGAATCTCGGTTTTATGTCTTTGCAGGATTTCCCCCAGGTTGCCGATTTTGTGCATGTGTGGGCTCTGTCGATTGCCGACTTCTTCCGCGGGTTTGGCATCGATTTTCCGCCCGCCCATTGGGGCACGCACGGCAGTAGCTAGGCATACCGGCCGCTAAGGCTGGCAGCTGAAAGCCACGACAAAGGGGTGGTGGTGAGAACTCGTTGGTTCTCACCACCACCCCTTATTTTTTGTTTTGTGCTTAACTGCGTCCACGGAGCTTGTCGAGTTCTCGACGTTCTCGCTTGGTGGGGCGCCCCGCACCACGATCGCGGCGCGGAATACTAGCCAGAATCTCCTTCGGTGGTGGGGGTGGCGAATGGTCGATGTAGCAGGTACGAGCAATAGCTGCTCCGACTCGTTTGCTGATGACCTCCACAACTTCTACGTCGTGTTCCCGGTGATCAACCCACACCCGCACCCGGTCTCCCACGGTGACTGGCTGGGAGGGTTTTACGGCTGCGCCGTTGAGTTTCACGTGGCCGGCTTTGCAGGCCGTCGCGGCTTGGGAGCGGGTCTTCATTAAACGAACCGACCACACCCACGCGTCGATGCGGGCAGAAGATGCCACGTCCTTCGACCTCCTTGTTGCGTGTTAAACCATCCCATCACGTCCCTTGACCTCATGATGGGCGAGGCGGATCTGCGGCGCGGTTGTTTATTGCGGGTCGCGGTGGTTGATGATCTTGTTGACCCGGCTGTAGTTAACGAATCCTCCGGCCACCGCGATGACCAGGCCCAGGATGAACAGAGTCCAGGAACCAGCCAGCAGCCCCAGGGCGATACCACCGATGAGGCCGCCGGCGACCTCGATGGTGCCACGGGTGGTGTAAGTGCGCACTGCTTGCTTGCGCTGTTCAATCGGGTTGTGGGGATATTGCTGCATGCTCATGATGGGGACTAATTCTACCCGCCGAATGTGGAAGGTGTTGCGAAAGATCCTTACTGACCTGTCCACCACAAAATTTGGTCAAGCATGAGGGTGGCACGCAGTAGGCTGCGAAGTTATGAAGACCATCTCGCCCTCGCTTGCTTTTCGGCTGCTTAGGTTTGTTCGGCGCCTGCGGAAAAGCCGTCGCGTGGTGGTGTATTTCCACGGTGGGGGCTTTCGAGATGCCTTTGACGACAACCATGTGCAAATCAGTCGTTGGGTGGGCCGGTGTTTGCACGCACGGGTGCTGGTGTGCGAATACCCCTTGGGAGTGGATGCGGACTGTGTGCGCGTCGCAGCAGCCGAACAAGTACGCCTGGCTAGTGCACGCGGCCCCGTCGTGGTCGCCGGGGATAGCGCCGGGGCAAACCTAGCGCTGTATGTGGCACAAACTTCTCCGGACAAGGTGTGCGGGGTGGTGCTGCTGTGCCCCTGGCTGGATTTGACCCTCAGCGCGGTAAGCCGGCAACGGGATGCGGTGCTTGATTGCCGGGAGCTTAAAAACATGGCGACCCCTTTCATCGGGGACAGGGAACTGAACGATCCTGTCGTCAGTCCCCTGTTTGGCCCTCACTGCCAGCAGCCGGTTTTTGTAGCGACTGGGGGTGAGGATCTGTTGGCCCCGGATGGGCAGCGATATGTGGCTCAACACCCAACAACTGCCACCGGTATTCATCGCCGGAGGGGTTTTCACGACTTCATGGCAGCGTGGTGGTCTGTCGATGCGCTGGCGGTATGGGTGGCTTTGCGGCGCTGGGGCAGGCAGGAATTGTAGGCAAAAGGTGGCCGGGGCCTGCCGGTCTCCTTGGATCTTTGTCGACTTTTAAGTGGGGGTTTCGACCCACCGTTGACCGGCTGCGCGGGGTTGTACTTCCCCACTCGTTAGCCCGGCAAGGGTTCCGGCAAGAGCTTCGCCGGCTCCCGGCTGACAGGCGATCGACAAGGTTACTTCGGCACCGTATTCGGTGTCGATGATGCTAAATCCGCGGCCGCGTAGCTCGGCATCGATGCGTCCGGCAGTGGCGTGATCGAGGCTGACGCTGAAAATATCTTGCACACTGCGGGTGGAGGTGGTCACCTGTGACAGCGCCTGGGCAGTGGCGTCGGAGTAGGCGCGAACAAGCCCGCCGGTTCCTAGTTTGACGCCCCCGAAGTAGCGCACCACCACGGCAGCGATGTCGAGGAGTCCGCTGCCGCGCAGCACATCCAGCATGGGCATTCCGGCAGTGCCGGACGGTTCCCCATCGTCGCTGGAACGCTCGACTGGGTTGGAGTTTTCTACGTGATAGATGAAGGCGCTGCAGTGGTGCCGGGCATCTGGGTATGCCTGTTTGATCTCATGAATAAATGCCCGGGCTTCGTCTTCGTTTCCGACCCGGCGCAGGTGAGTGATAAATCGGGAGCGTTTGATCTCAAGCTCGGTGAGAATATCTGTGCCCGGGGCGGGGCAGTTATAGCTTTGGTTCACTTCACGTTCCTCATCACTGCGGCGAACATTCCGGCAGCCATGACAGCGCCAGTGATACAGGCTGCGACGACACCATAGGAAAATGCGTCGTTGACTTGGGCTAGTACGCCTGGGGTGGGGGCAAGTTGCTGTGCTTGAGTCAGTGACTGGGCGGCTTGTTTCGGCAGTTCATCGGGCAAGGTGGCGGCAAAGACTCCCATGAGAATTGAGCCCAACACAGCGGTGCCCAGGGCGCCTCCGAGTTCGTATCCGGTTTCGCTCAAAGAGGCAGCGGCCCCGGCCCGCGCCGGTGGTGCGGCTTCTAGGATGAAGGCGTTGGATACCGGGTCGATCATTCCAAGCGAGCAGTTTAAGAAGATAAAGGCGACGGCGATTGCCAGCCCGCTTTCCCACCATGCGCCCAGGCCCATCAGTAGGCAGCCAACTCCGGCCCCGATGAGTGCTGCTAGCAGGAGCCGGCGCGCTGAGCGGTAAGCCATGACTCGACCGGTAATCAGGGTGGATACCACCACCAGAACCAAGCCAGGAAACATCAGCCATCCGGCCTGGGTGATGGTGTACCCGGACACTGACTGTAAATATTGGGAGAGGAAGAACAGCACACCCAGGTAGAGGAACATGCTGGCTCCGTTGACGGTGACGATGGTCGCGAACTTGGGGTTGCGGAGCAATTCCACGTCGATGACTGGGTTGGTGGCTGTTTTGAGATGCTTCAGCAACGCCACGGTCGCGATGAGGGCAAGGATCGCGGAGACGATGACTAAGCGGGTTAGCCCTTCGTGGGGAAGCATCTTCATGACGTAGACGATGCTCAACAACGCCACGATGGATAGCAGTGCCCCAAAAACGTCGAGGGTGGGCGGGTTGTTTGCTCTTGAGGTGGGAAGGAAAAGCAACCCGCCGATGATCACGATGATGCTCAACGGAACGTTGATGAAGAAAATGGCACCCCAGTGGAAGTGGTTGAGCAAAAATCCACCGACAAGGGGGCCTGCGGCGGCTGCGGCCGAGTAGGTGGCGACCCACACAGACACTGCTTTGGCACGTTCCCGCGGGTCGGCAAACATCGCCGAGATCAGTGACAGGGTTGAGGGCATCAGGCACGCGCCTGCCGCGCCCTGAATGAAGCGGGCGATGATAAGCATTTCCGGGGTGGTGGAAAAACCCGCAGCCATGGAGGAAATCCCGAAAAAGGCGGTGCCCCACAGCAGCACGTTGCGGCGTCCAAAGCGGTCGCCAACATTGCCCATGGTCACGAGCAAAGCCGCCAATGCAAAGGCATAAATGTCGACGATCCACAGCATTTCCGGGGCAGTGGGGTTCACATCGGCGGTAATCGCCGGGATTGCGAAGTTGAGGGCGGTGGCGTCGATGGCTAGCAATGCAAGCGCGAACATGAGGACGACGACGCCTTGCCAGCGTTGAGGCCACGACTGGCGGGTGGTGGTGTCGGCCTCGGGGTGCACTATGGGCTCGCTTTCTAGGGTGACTGTGGTGTGTCCGCGAAAAATCACCCCGTCATCTACGGGTACTCCTGAAGCCAGAGGCGACGATGACTGGGGTGTTTTGTTGTTTCTAGCCTAGCTGGCAGTAGTTTTTCCCGCTAGCTGGGTTTTCTTGGAGAAAACACAACGGCTAAACGGTGGTGTTTTCTCTGCGGCAGATACGGGGATTGCAAAGCCACGAAGCTTATGTGGGTATTGAAAAAGCGAGTACCCGTCGATTTTGTGACGGGTACTCGCGACTAGAGGGGCTTGATCGCCTGCGGAGTTTTTTAGGTGAGGAATTCGTATTCGGGGGATCCCGGCTGCAGCTGTTGACAGGAAATACGGGAGTTCGCCATGCGCTCGAGGAGGGGTTCGAGATCGGTGGCGGAGCCCAGCTGCAAGCCGACCAGCGCGGTTCCAGTTTCACGGTTGTTACGTTTGAGGTACTCGAACAGCGTGATGTCGTCGTTGGGGCCGAGGATTTCTTCGAGGAACATCCGCAATTGGCCAGGTTCCTGGGGGAAGTTCACCAGGAAGTAGTGCTTGAGTCCGCGGTGCACCAGGGAGCGTTCGACGATTTCGTTGTAGCGCAACACGTCGTTGTTGCCGCCGGAGATGATGCAGACAACCACCTCACCAGGACGGGTTTGTAGCTGGGTGAGCCCGGTGACGCTCAGCGCACCGGCGGGCTCAGCCACGATGCCTTCGTTTTGATACAGGCCGAGCATTTCGGTGCACACGGCGCCTTCGGAGACGGACATCATGTGGACGCGGGATCGATTGGCGTCGATGACCTGGTAATTGGCGTCGCCGATGCGTTTGACGGCGGCACCGTCGACGAACGGGTCGATTGCTTCCAGAGTGATAGGGCCGTCGTTGTCGAGAGCTGCTTGCATGCTGGCTGCGCTGGCAGGTTCTACGCCGACGATCGCGGTGTGAGGCGCCATGTCGTGCAGGTAGGAGGCGACACCGGCGATCAGTCCACCACCGCCGACGGGCACAACGATGGTGTCTGCTTGCTTGCCCATGGCGGTGAGCTGGGCCAGGATTTCCGCGGCCACGGTGCCCTGACCGATGATGGTGTTCCTAGCATCGAAAGGTTCCACCATGGTGGCCCCCGTTTCCAGGGAGTACGCGTGGGCCGCGGCGGAAGCTTCGTCGAAGCTGTCGCCAGTGACAATTACCTCCACCCAATCGCCACCATGGACCATGATGCGGTCGCGCTTTTGCTTCGGGGTTTGGTTGGGGACGTAAATGCGCCCGGTGATTTCCAGGGTGCGGCAGGCATAGGCAACGCCTTGGGCGTGATTGCCGGCGGATGCGGCCACGATGCCAGCACCGCGTTCTTCAGCGGTTAGCTGGCTGATGTTGTTGTAGGCGCCGCGGATTTTGTAGGAGCGGACGTCTTGGAGGTCTTCGCGTTTCAGGTAGACCTCCGCGCCGGTTTCTTCCGACAGTCGCGGGCAGTACTGCAACGGGGTCGGCGCAATGACGGCGGAAATTCGTGCTTGAGCCAACTGGATGTCTGCTGCGTGAATATCTGTCGTCTGTGCGCCGGTGGCGCCCTGGGCTTGCGAAGTCATGGGCAAAAGTATAAACCGCTTGGTGCCTAGGTGCGTTGTTCCAGGGCTCCCTTAGGCGGGAAGATCACACAGTGGGGTGAGTTTTAGGCCCCGAAGATCACCCCGGCGGCATAAGTGATAGCCAAGCCGATGGCACCTCCGATGACCAATCGTGCGATGGAGCGCGACGAAGAGGTTCCGGACAGCCGGGCGGACAAGAAACCAGTCAGCGCCAGGGTTCCCAGGGTTGCGACGACGAGCACCGCCATCGCTTGTGCTTGCGGGCTGAGCAGCACGGCGATCATCGGGAGCGCTGCACCAATGGTGAAAGATATCGCGGAGGCGAAAGCTGCGACCCAGGGGTTGGTGAGTTCTTCCTCGTCGAGTCCGAGTTCCAGCTGGAGATGTGCTGCCAGCGGGTCGTGGCGCTCGATGTCACGGACTGCTTTTTCGGCGGTAGCGTTCTCGATGCCATAGCTGGCAAGAATCCCCACCAACTCGTCGTGTTCTTGCTGGGGGATGGTGGCGAGTTCGTGTTTTTCTTTAGCGATCAGGGCGGACTCGGTATCGCGTTGGGCGGAAACCGAAACGTATTCTCCTAGCGCCATAGAAACGGCGCCAGCGATGGTGGCTGCCAATCCTGTGATGAGCACGGTGGTGCTGTCAGCGCGTGCGGCGAGCACGCCCATTAGCAGTGCTGCAACACTGACGATGCCGTCGTTGGCGCCCAAAACTCCTGCCCGCAGCCAGTTCAGTTTGTGGCCGAGGTCTTGCCCGTGTGGTTCTTCCGGGTGTTGGGCGGGCTGGGTTGAAGCTGCTGCAGTTGGCGTGCTCATAGTCACACTCAAACAGGCAAAAACCCCCGCCCGCAAGGGTGATACGCCTAGCCTTTCTACTGGCAGGCGCACGGTCGGTGGCTAAGCCTAAGATCACCGTGGCACTGGAAAACCTCCAATGCCAAGGGTGCAGTGTTAGCTGTCCGTCTGGTTTTTCGAGGCTTTATTGTCGGGATCGAGTTTTTCTGCCGCAACGGCGAGCGTTTGGGCCATTTTGCGCTTTCCGGCGGTTGCGGCTTCTTGACTTTTGTCCTGAACGTATTCGGCGCTGCTGCCGATGGCTTTTGTTGTTGCTTTGGCCATCCGCTTAGTCTTTTCAGCGTTGGCTTGCACTGCGTCACCAGCAGCTTTGAACCAACCGGGGATGCCTTCGAAATTTGGGCTTTCCAGCTCGAGTTCGACAAAACGGGCAAAGGTTAAAAGCTGCTCACGACTGACAAGAAGGCTGGTATGCGCTTTTATCGCGACACGTGGATGGAGCAGCTTTAGTTTTGCAATCTTTGTCGAAGCGTCCGCTAACTGAGCGAATAGCGTGTTGAGGTGCTCGCGTATCGCTTCGAGGCGTTGCTTTCGGGCAGCGTAAACACCGTTTGTGTATTTTTCGATTTCCTGGATGTTTTCGCCGAGGGCCCGTTCTAGCTCAAGGCGTGAAAGTCGATCATTGAGAATGAGTGAGTTGGCGATGTAGCCCAGCCAGTGCTGAAGTTCGGATTCGAGGGTGCCGAGTGCTTTGGTGAATTCGTTTGTACTGCTGGCGCGTTGAAGTTCTCGGGTCAGGGAGTCGATCTTGCGGAGTGAGTATCCGCGGACACCGCCGAGTATTTGGGCGTTGCCGCTGAGTTTGGACCAGGCGGTTTCGGAAACGCTGCCAGTTTCGCGTTGAATGATTTCCGCTTCGACGATCGTGTCCAGGACTCCCGCGAGGTCTTTTACGGTCTGATCTTTGTGATCTTCGAGGAGATGGTCGAGCTTCTGATCGATGGTTTCGAGGTATTCCGACACTTCCGCCATGGCTTGTTCGAGGGCAAGTTGTGCCATGACGGCACCTACTCCCCCAACAGCTGCGGGGCTGATTTTTGCTGTTGGGTCGAAGTGGAGTTGTTTCGCGAATTTTCCGTGTGCGTCGCGAAGAACTCCTACGCCCTCTTTCATGCCATATTTTTTGACGTCGGCGGCTGATTGCTTGGTTAGTTTTACCCAGCGCCCGCTGTGTTCCATTGCTTGAGCGGCTAGATCGAGTGTTTGACCAGCAATGCGGGTGGTATTTGCGTCGAAGGCTTTTGCGGATAGGCCTTCTTGTTTGAGAAAACGGTCAACGGTTGCGGGATGTCCGAACAGTGCTAGGCCGTAGTCGTCGCGGATGAATTGGATCTCGTCGGAGTGTTTCTCGTCGGTCATGGGATCTTTCTGGCGCTGCGGTGGTGCTGCTGATCATCCTAAGACTAAACGGGGAGCCATTTTCTGGTTATTTTCAGTCCGTGGTGTGGTTCTGTTCCTGAAATAAGTGTGCCAGGGCAGGAACTGGTGTTTCTGCCCTGGCTTGCGGATGGATGCTTGCTAGCTGATAGTTTCGCCGAGGATGCCGGTTCCCATGGTGGCTTTGAGGTCACCCATCAAGGATCCGGAACGGTTGACGCGGAGGTTTTCTCCGAGCACGACCATGGTGGTTTGGTCGGCGCAGGTGAGGTTGACGTATACGTCGGATTCACCGGGGTGGGCGGTGAGGACCTCTTTGAGTTTGATGAGGTTTTGGGGGGTGCACTGTTCGGTGCGGAGAGTGAGCTTGAGGGGTAGTCCCCCTCCGTTTCCTGCGCCGAGGTCTGGGGATTTCAGGTCGTCGCAGAAGACGCTCATGCGGTCGTCGCGGATACTGATGTGGGCTTTGGCGAGGACGATGTTGTCTTCCACGATTTGGGTGGAGACCATGGAGTAGACCTTGTTGAAGACCAGCAGTTCGACCTGGGCGCCGTTGTGGTCTTCGATGGTGACGATGGCCCAGGGGGAGCCGTCTTTTTTGGAGAACCTGCGGTCGACGCCGCTGATGATGCCACCGATGATGATTTCGGTGCCGTGACTGAGTTCGCCGCCGAGCACGGTGGTCAGTTCGGTGTTGGTGTGGGCGGCGAGTGCGCCTTCGAAGCCGTCGAGCGGGTGGCCGGAGACGTAGAGGCCGAGCATGTCGCGTTCTTCGGCGAGTTCGTATTTGCGTTCCCAGCTGTGGTCGGGAATGTCGACGGTGAAGGCTTCGGCGAAGTCGTTGGCTTCGTCGCCACCAAATCCGGCGAACAGGTCGTATTGGCCTTTGTCGGCGGCTTTTTTGGTGGATAGGACGCTGTCGATGGCGGTTTCGTGGATGTCCCACAGGCCGCGGCGGGAGTGTTCGAGGGAGTCGAAGGCGCCGGCTTTGATCAGTGAGCCGGTGACGCGCTTGGAGCAGGCGGCGGTTTCGATTTTGTTGATGTAGTCGGAGAAGGAGGTGAATTTTCCTTTTTCTTCGCGGGTTTTGACGATGCTGGCCACGACGTCTTCGCCGACGTTGCGGATGGCGCCGAGGCCGAAGCGGATGTCTTTGCCGACGGCCTGGAAGGTGAGCTTGGATTCGTTGACGTCTGGGGAGAGCACGTGGACGCCGAGGTGGCGGCAGTCTGCAAGGTAGATGGCGGATTTGTCTTTTTTGTCCGCAACCGAGGTCAGCAGTGCTGCCATATATTCCGCGGTGTAGTTGGCTTTGAGGTAGGCGGTCCAGAAACTGACCAGTCCGTAGCCGGCGGCGTGGGATTTGTTGAACGCGTAGGAGGCGAAGGGCTCGATGGTGTCCCACAGGGCTTTGATGGCGGCGGAGGAAAAGCCGTTGTCCTTCATGCCTTTTTCGAAGGTGATGAATTCCTTGGCGAGGACTTCGGGCTTCTTTTTACCCATGGCTTTACGGAAGCCGTCTGCTTGGCCGGCGGTGTAATTTGCGACCTTTTGGGAGATCCTCATGATCTGCTCCTGGTACACGATGAGACCGTAGGTCTCTTCCAGGATTTCTTTGAGGGGTTCTTCCAGTTCGGGGTGGATGGGGGTGATTTCTTCGCGGCCGTTTTTGCGGTCGGCGTATGCCCAGTGGGCGCCCATGCCCATGGGGCCGGGTCGGTAGAGTGCGAGCGCGGCGACGATGTCGTCGAAGCCGGTGGGCTCCATTCGTTTGAGCAGTTCGCGCATGCCGCCGGAGTCGAGCTGGAAGACGCCGAGGGTGTCGCCGCGGGCGAGCAGTTGGTAGGCGGCTTCGTCTTCGGTGGTCAGTGCTTCCAGGTCGAGGTCGATGCCGCGGTTGGCTTTGATGTTGTCGATGCAGTCGCCGATGACGGTGAGGTTGCGCAGGCCGAGGAAGTCCATCTTCAGCAGGCCGATGGCTTCACAGGCGGGGTAGGGCCAGCCGGTGATCAGTGCGCCGTCTTGGGCGCGTTTCCACATGGGGATGCAGTCGAGCAGCGGCACGGAGGCCATAATCACGGCGCAGGCGTGCACACCTGCCTGGCGGACCACGCCTTCGAGGCCGAGGGCGGTGTCGTAGATTTTTTTCAGCTCGGGGTCGCCCTCGATGAGATGGCGGACTTCGCCGGCTTCGCCGTAGCGGGGGTGGTCGGGGTCAAAGATGCCGGACAGTGGAATGTCTTTGGCCATGATGGCTGGTGGCAGGGCGGCGGTGATGGTTTCTGCCATTTTGTAGCCGGGCTGGCCGTGTTGCACGCGGGCGGAGTCTTTGAGCGCCTGTTTGGTTTTCACGGTGCCGAAGGTGATCACCTGGGCGACTTTGTCTTCACCCCAGTTGTCGGCGGCGTAGCGGATCATTTCGCCACGACGACGATCGTCGAAGTCGATATCGATATCGGGTGCGGAGGGGCGTTCGGGGTTGAGGAATCGCTCGAACAGTAGTCCGTGTTCGATGGGGTCGATGTTGGTGATCGTCAGGGCGTAGGCGACGAGGGCGCCGGCGGCGGAGCCACGGCCGGGTCCGACGCGGATGCCGATGGAGCGGGCGTGTTTGATGAGGTCAGCGACGATGAGGAAGTAGGACGGGTAGCCCTTCATGTCGATGACTTCGATTTCGTAGTTGGCGCGGTCGACGTATTCCTGGGGGACCTGGCCGCCGTTGAAGCGGTCTTTGAGGCCTTCCATGACTTGGTGGGTGAGCCAGGAGGTGGGGGTGTGTCCACTGGGCACATCCGCGATGGGCATGCGGTCGTGGGTGTGGGGTTCCCAGATGGAGGAGTAGTCCTGGACGCGTTCGGCGATGAGCAGGGTGTTGTCGCAGGCGCCGGGGACGAGGTTGTCCCAGGTGTCGCGCATTTCGGCGGCGGATTTGATGTAGTAGCCTTCGCCGTCGAATTTGAAGCGGTCGGGGTCGGCGAGGGTTTTGCCGGTTTGCACACACAGCATGGCCTCGTGGGCTTTGGCTTGTGATTTGAGCACGTAGTGGCAGTCGTTGGTGACCAGTGGCGGTAGGTCGAGTTTGCGGCCGATTTCGAGTAGTTCGTCGCGGACGCGGCGTTCGATTTCGATGCCGTGGTCCATCAGTTCGAGGAAGTAGTTTTCTTTGCCGTAGATGTCTTGCCACATGGCGGCCGCTTCGAGTGCTTCGTTGAATTGGCCGAGGCGCAGACGGGTTTGGACGTCGCCGGAGGGGCAGCCGGTGGTGGCGATGATGCCGGTGGCGTTTTCGGCGATGATGTCGGCGTCCATGCGGGGCCATTTGCCGAGTTGGCCTTCGTAGGAGGCCATGGAGGACAGGTAGAAGAGGTTGTGGAGGCCTTCGGCGGTTTCGGCGACCATGGTTTGGTGGAGGTAGGCGCCGGAGGCGGAGACGTCGTCGCTTTTCTGGCTGGCGTCGCCCCAGCGGACGCGTTGTTTGTTGAAGCGGGAGTCGGGCGCCATGTAGGCCTCGATGCCGATGATGGGTTTGATACCGGCGTCGGTCATGGTGCGGTAGAACGCGTCGGAGCCGAACATGTTGCCGTGGTCGGTCATGCCGACGGCGGGCATGCCTTGGCGTTGGACTTCTTCGGCCAGAAGCTCCACTTTGGCCATGCCGTCCAGCATGGAGTATTCGGTGTGGTTGTGCAGGTGGACGAAGGAGGAGCCGCTCATGGTTGGCCATCTTAATGGTGTGTGGGCGTGTAGCCTACCTTGCTGGTCGGGGCGCATTTCGGCGGTGTTGGGGCTGGCGCCCAGCTACTTTATTGGACTTCGGTGTCGATTGCTTAAGGGGGTCGCCGGGACAGTTTCGGGGTTTGGGGCAGCGGTATTGACATGTCGGAAAGTCCACATTTTCTTTTCGTGAGATCGCGGTCACTTACAGCACTATCCTTGCGACGCCTCACCTGTTTTTTGGGGCGCCTAGCTGGGTTTTTGAGGGGCACATCACAGACAACTGCGGGTGCGTACAACATCATAGATTTTTTGTTTCTTTTTGCCTTCCCGTGGCTAGACTTTCCGATTTGCGCGGAAATAGAATCATTCCCACATAACCGGACATGCCGCGGTTGCTTCCCATCACCACGGCCTGCCCAATGAATTCCCTTTTGTCTGTTGAGAAAGAACCCCGTTTTTCACCATGTCGCTGTTTAGCTTCCCGTCTTTGGTCACCGCCTCCACCGAGCGTTTGGCTGCCCTGCTGCCGTCGGCACAGATCGGCGCACAGGCCGCACCGCGCCCCTTTGACGGCTCCCGCGACCGCGAGGTCGTCGACGGCTGCTCTCGCGACTGGATCTAAACCTCTAGGGGTTGTACTAACCGCCACCTTCCCGCAACCTGCCACTGGTTGCCAGGAGGGTGGTTTTTGTTTTGTCTTTTTAAAAACACCGCGCCGGTGCCTTGGTGTCGTGATTTTTTAAGCCCCGACTGGTGTCATCGCCTAAAGTGTGAGCAATGTTCTATGGGTTAGCTGCTTACATCTTGTGGGGGGCGTTTCCGGCCTACTTCCCGCTGCTTCAGCCGGCGTCCCCGTTTGAGATTTTGGCGCACCGGATTGTGTGGACGGCCGTCGCCATGGTGATTGTCATGGCGGTGCGTGGCACCTGGCGAGAATTGTTGCGCATTGATGCGAAAACCTGGGCTACGACCGCGTTGCTTGCGGTGCTGATTGCCACGAACTGGCTTTTGTATGTCATCACGGTCAACAGCGATCACGTGGCCGAGGCCGCGTTGGGTTATTTCATTAACCCTTTGGTCTCAATCGCTTTGGGCATGCTGATTTTGAAGGAGCAGCTGCGCCGGCTGCAGGCCGCCTCGGTGGTGTTGGCGGCGATCGCGGTGGGCTATTTGACGATTTTGGGCGGTCATCCGCCGTTGCTGGGTTTGGGCTTGGCGTTTTCTTTCGGCCTATATGGTTTGGTGAAAAAGCAGATCAAGCTCAATGCCACCGCGTCTTTGGCTGCCGAAACTGTCTTTTTGACCCCGCTGGCGTTGGGCTATTTGTTGTTTCTTTCGGCCACGGGGCGTGGCACTTTCACCAGCGAAGGCCCCGGGCACATGCTGCTGTTGATGTCGACGGGTGTGGTCACCGCGGTGCCACTATTGTTGTTTGGCATTGCGGCGAAAAAGATTCCCCTTTCCACCGTTGGCATGCTGCAGTACATCACCCCAACTTTGCAGATGTTGTGGGCGGTGTTTGTGGTCAACGAGCATCTTGATGCCAATCGCTGGATCGGGTTCAGCATTATCTGGGTGGCGGTGGTGTTGTATCTCGTCGATACCGCCACTCACGCTGCCCCGCGGCGAACACGGCGGCGCGATCGGACTAGCTCCTCCCCTACCCCGCCCGCCGGATAGTGCTGTGTCTGGCCGGCGGTGAACTGGTGGGCGGCCAGCCTTGGGGGGTGTGCGTATTTATTTGGGGTGCGGTTTAACGCTGAGGTTGTTCTTCGAGCCGTTTGACGGGCTGGATGCCGAAACGGCCCCACACCGCACCTTCCGGGGCGGGGTCGATGGCGATTATGCCGCTTTGCCCTTCGAGCTTTTTCAACTGGCCTGCCGTGGCGTACACCACCACCCCGTCGATCCCTTTGACGTCGAGTCCGGCTCGACGCGCCCGCTGGAGCCATTGTTCGAACACGTCGGAGCGGGTGGCTCCTGCGGTGGGTTCTGGTAGGGCGAGTTCTTTGGCGCCGTCGAAAACCATGGCGTCGACGCGTTGGAAGCCGATGGGTTCGAGGATGCCGCCGGCCTGTGCGGGGGTGAGTGGCTGGGAGAAGGTGATCAGCGCGAACACGGTGCGATCGTCGGGTATGTCCGCCAGCGCACGGTGAGTGCGGGCGGTGTAGTCGGCCATGGTTTCTTGATAATCACGGCCGATGACGTCACCGTTAGGAGCCATGGGTTTGGAGGTTTTATCCGAGTTCATCAAGAATGCCCCGAGGGTGAGAATGAGGGCGATGATGAGGATGAGCGCGCCGATGCGGCGGCGCCGGTAGATGATGTCGGGGTGGCGTGGTGGCTGGCGGCGGGGTTGCCGGGGACCGGGGGCTTGGGTGCGGGCGTGGTGGGATGCGGTGGGGACGATGACCCGCCGCGCCCTCGGCGGGGTGTGTTCGCTCATGTGCGGTGGCCTTGGGTGCTGTGAAAGTGCCTGGGTGGGGTGATGTTGTGAGGTTATTCGCTGCGCAGCACGTCGAGGGCGTGCTGGAGGTCGTCCGGGTAGGGGCTTTCGATGGTCATGGCGCGGCCGTCGGCGGGGTGGGTGAAGCCGAGGCTGACGGCGTGGAGCCATTGGCGGGTCAGTCCGAGTTTTTCGTTGAGGCGGGGGTCGCTGCCGTACATGGGGTCACCACAGCAGGGGTGGTGGAGGGCGGAGAAGTGGACGCGGATTTGGTGGGTGCGGCCGGTTTCGAGGTGTACGTCGACGAGGGTGGCTTCGCGGAAAGCTTCGATGGTGTCGTAGTGGGTGACGGAGTGTTTGCCGTCGCTGGTGACGGCAAATCGCCACCCGGCGGAGGGGTGCCGGCCGATGGGTGCTTCGATGGTGCCGGTCAGGGGGTCTGGGTGGCCTTGGACGAGGGCGTGGTAGGTCTTGGTGACGGTGCGGTAGCGGAAGGCGCGTTTGAGGTGGGTGTAGGCGCGTTCGCTGGCGGCGACGACCATCACGCCGCTGGTTCCCACGTCGAGGCGTTGGACGATGCCTTGGCGTTCCGGGGGCCCGGAGGTGGAGATGCGGTAGCCGGCGGCGGCGAGTCCTCCGACGACGGTGGGACCGTCCCAGCCGACGGTGGGGTGGGCGGCTACTCCGACGGGTTTGTCGACGGCGATGAGGTCGTCGTCGGAGTAGAGGATGTTCATGCCTTCGACGGGTTCGGCGGTCGGCATGAGGGGTTTGGGTGCTTCAGGCAGGGTGACGATGAGGAAGGCGTCGGCTGTGAGTCGGTCGGATTTGCCGACTGCTACCCCGTCGAGCAGGATGTCGCCGGCGGTGGCTAGTTCTGCTGCCGCGGTGCGGGAGATACCGAGCAGTTTGGCGATGCCGGCGTCAACCCGCATGCCGGCGAGTCCGTCGGGTACGGGCAGCTGTCGTACGTCACGCATGGGCGGTGTCCTCCTTGGTGGTGCGGCCGGGTGTGTCACTGGGGTGTTTTTTGTCGCCGATGAAGCTTAAGAGCACGAGCAGGGCCGCGCCGCAGGTAATCGCGCTGTCTGCCACGTTGAAGATGGCGAAGTTGCCGATGGAGATGAAGTCGACGACGTGGCCGAAGCCGAAACTTGGGGCCCGGAACAGCCGGTCGATGAGGTTGCCGGCGGCGCCTCCGGCGATCAGGGCCGCGCCGATGGCGTTGGCGGGGCTGGTGATGTAGCGGGAGGCGATGGCCACACCGATGACGAAGGCGGCCTGGATGAGGGTGAAGATCCAGGTGTGGCCGCTGCCCATGGAGAACGCGGCTCCAGAGTTGAAGGTCAGATACAGGCGGGCGAAGTCGCCGATGACTGGGGTGGGCACGCCCGGGGTTTGGGTTGCGAGGATGAGCCACTTGCTGAGCTGATCCAAGGCAACCACGACCAGCGCGATGGCCAGCATTAAGAGGGGAATTCTGCTGCGTTGGGGCACCCCGCCATCTTTTCACATCGTTGACGTTGCTTCACCTTTCGGCCACCACTGCGTGTCTTTGGGTGGGCTGGTGCTCGGGTGGGTGCTTCTGGTGGGCTGGCGGGTTGGGGGTGATTTCCCCGTCGCTCGTGGGGCTGCCATGTATGTTGGGGCTTATGGTTATGTCGCGGAATTTTGCCTTGTCCACTTTCAGCGCTGTTACCGTGTGCGCCCTGGCTTTTGGGGTTGGGGCGTGTGGTAGCGCTACCGAGGAGTCGACTCAGGCGGCGGCGACGGCGACTGAGGATGCGGGTGCGCTCAACGTTGATGCGCCGAAGCTGACTCTGGTCGATGAGGGCACCGGTGAAAAGCGGGTGTTGGAATACGACCTGACGGGCAAGAAAGATGTGGTGGATTCCGGCCACCTATATGTGGCGCAGGGCTTTAGCCAGCAGATGCTTCCTGCAGAGGGGCTGAATCCGCTTCCCCCGGAGCAGTCCGATGTGATCGGGCTCAACGCCGATTATGAGGCGACTTCGGTGTCTTCGCCTGATGCGTCCATGGTGGATATTGTGCTGGCATCGAGTCGTTTTGATGATTTGTCGCGGGCGGAGCAGGTGCAAAGCGCGGCCGATGGTTTCGATGTGAAGCTGTCGACGTTGCCGACAGGTCAGATCCGCACGGTGTCTTTGACGGCACCGCAAGACAGTGCGGATGAGGGGCGTGCCGCGGTGGAGTCCTTGGTGATGGCGTTGCTGGCTACCCCGGTACAGTTTCCGACCGATCCGGTCGGTGAGGGTGCCGTGTGGGAGTTGGATTCGCGGGTTCCGGGTAGCAATGCTTTGTTGCAGAAGACGACGCTGACTGCCACGAAGATCAGCGATAGTGGTGTGGATCTGGAGGTCAGTATCCAGCAGCGCCCCACGCAGGGGGCGCTGGATTTGGGTGATGTTGGTTTGACCGGTGAGTTGAAGGTGCAGTCCAGCCAGACGTTGTCGCGCGGAAAGCTGCATGTTGATTTCACCAAGCCGGTGCCGACTTCCGGCAAGGTGGAGTCGATCACTCGTATCGTCTATGGCCGTGCCGGCGATGAGGGGGCCGATTCGACTCGCGTGGTCCAGGACATGTCTACCCAGGTGGAATACTCTTAAAAACCTGTCTCCCCCACCGCTGTTTCTTGGCGGTAACACGCAGCTAGCGCGGGACGGCATGGCACCGGCGATGGTGCCTTGCTGCGACGTGGGGGGTGCGCGTAAAAAGACGCCACCGCGCCTCGAAACTGATTCGGCGGCGCGGTGGCGTCGTTGCTTAGCCCGGGCTGCGATGCGGCGGGCTTGGGTGTTAGTTGGCGGGTGCTTCGGCCGGTGCGGGCTGCTCGCCCTCGGCCGGTGCCGGCTGCTCACCTTCGGCCGGCGCGGGCTGCTCACCTTCGGCCGGCGCGTCGGCGGCGGGTGCAGGCATCGGGGCGACCTCAGACTGGCACATCGCCGGGACCTGATCCGGGGAAACGGTGTTGGTGATCAGGGTGCACGCCCAGGAGCGAGACAGCTTCCACTGTCCATCTTCGTAGACGAACTCCACGTTTTTGGCGATCTCGGCGGGGCGCTCCGGGAGGGTGTAGGAGACGCTAGCCAAGACACTGTTGGGGGCGTAGCCCGGCAGCACCGGGTTGACGACCTGGAAGTCCGCGCCGGATTCTTCCTTGGAACGGGTCATGGTCTCAAACAGTTCGGGGGCGCTGTCGCCGTCCTGCACGGTGGAGACCTTTTCTTCGACCGGCAGGTTGGGGTCGGTGGCGCGCGCCAGAACCTCGTTGAGTTCTTCCGCGGTCGGCATCGGAGCGACTTCCGCGGCGGTGGCCGGGGCGGCCTCGGCGGCGCTGGTGGCGGCCGCGGTGGTTTTGGCGGCCTCGTCAGCGTCGTTGGAGCAAGCGCCAAGGGTCAGTGCGCACGCCATCACGGCAGCACATGCAGCAGCAGGGGTGATCTTCATATCTCTCCATTGAGCCTTACCCATTCCCCACCCCCAAACCGGGTGGCGGGAAACTAAGCAACGGCGTTGTTCGATGTTCGCGCGGATTGTCGTTGTAGCTGGCGCAGCCTGCGAGATCGCTGGATCTCCTGCCCCTTAGGCAGCTGAGCTGGCCGAGACGAACAAACCTCAGATTGCTTTGATGGTGGCGTTAGACAGCCACACATAACGATGCCATGTTACACCTGTGACTGGTGTGAAACTAATAAACTCGTGGGTTTTTCGTGGGGAGTGTGGGATAGTACACACGAAAAACAGCGGGGGCTAAGCTCCCGCAGGGGTAATAAACCACTGCCCCGAAGCACAGAAACTGTGGCACGATGAACCCATGACTTCAGCCGCATCCAACGCATCGGACAACCCCCAAGACACCACCACCGAGGCCGTGCCGAAAAAAATCGTCGTATTAACCACCGGCGGCACCATCGCATGCACCCACGCCCCGGGTGGTGAGCTGCTTCCCACGGTCTCCGGGGAAGAACTTGTCGCACCCGTGCGCGCCCGTTTCGAATCAACCGGCGTCGACATCGTCGTCCGCGAACTCAACCGGATGGATTCCTCCTCCATGACCTTCGCCGACATCGACGAAATCGTCGAGGCCGTCCACGACGCCCTCGACGACGAAGATGTCACCGGCGTGGTCGTCACCCACGGAACGGACTCCATGGAGGAAACCGCCGTGGCCGTCGATACCTTCCACAACGACCCTCGCCCGGTCATTTTCACCGGCGCCCAGCACTCCTTCGACCACCCCCAAGCAGACGGGCCCGGCAACCTGTTTGAAGCCATCGTCATCGCCGGCGACTCCAGCGCCCGCGATATTGGTGCGCTGATCGTCTTCGGACACGCCGTCATCCCGGCGCGCGGCGCGACAAAGTGGCACACCTCCGATGAGTTGGCCTTTGCCACCAATGGCCCGGAGGAGCCGACCCGCCCCGATCCGATCGCCCCGCACAAGCTGGCGGATGTTCGCGTCGACATTGTTCACGCCTACGCCGGCGCGTCTGGTGACGTGGTCGACGCCCTCGTTGAGGCGGGTTCTCAAGGGCTGGTGGTTGAGGCCATGGGCTCCGGCAACGTCGGATCCGCAATGGGGGCGGCCCTTGCCCGCGCCATGGATAAAGACATCCCCGTGGTGATTTCCACCCGCGTTCCCCGCGGTGAGGTTTATGGTGCTTATGGCGGCGCCGGCGGCGGGGCCACCTTAAAAGCCAAGGGGGCGACGGGGTCGACGTATATGCGCTCCCCGCAGGCCCGCGTGCTACTGGCCATTGCGATTGCCACCGGCCACCACCCGGCCACCCTGTTCTAGGCTGATATCGGTCAACACCAAACCCCCGCTCTTCTTCCCACCGCCCATCGCGAGCTTTATTCGCGGTGGGCGGTGTTGTTGTCATTTGGCAGCAGGGGGCTGCTCGCCTACATCCAACGCTTGGGCGCGTTGCTTTTCGCGCGGCCCCAGTCCCCACTCCAGGCTGTCGAGGGGATCCGCGGGCTCAAGCAGCGGGTCATCTACCCTAAACGACCGGGTTACTCCGCGGGTGGTGGTGCGGGTTTCGAAACGCACACTGACCACCCCCAGCCCACTGCCCTGCACCCACCCATGCCCAAAATCTGGGTGGTACACATCCCGCGTCGGCCACCATTGATGCGAGGAATCCTGCCCTTGCACCGACTGCAGAGCATCACTACCCCCAGCCAAAGTCATGGAAGCTTCCATATCTTCCTCGCTGAGGCTTTCTGTCTCCTGACGGGTTGTCACCAAAAGCCGATCCAGCTCCGGGAACATCACCTGCTGGTTCATGTCCTCCAGCCCAGAAAAACTCACCCCCACCAGTCGGATCGGTCCGGTGTCTTTGGGGTAGCGGATGAGGTTTTGTGCCTGCATCCACAGCAGCTCGCGATCATCGGTGGGGTGCGGCAGCGTCGCCGAGCGGGTGTGCTGGCTAAAATCCGCCAGCTTCATCTTCACCGTCACCGTTTTCGCGCCCCGGCGATCCTTAGCGAAACGCACAAACGCCTGCTCAAACGCGCGGCGCAACGCCACATCGACCTCGGCGACGGTGAGCAAATCCTGCGCATAGGTGTGCTCAGCGCCAATGGACTTCGACTCCGCCCGCGGGGCGGTGGGGCGCTCATCCACGCCGCGTGCCAGCGCGTGCAAACTACCCCCCACCGTCTTGCCCAACACTGCCCGCGCGGTATCGGCATCCATGGCGGCAAATTCCCCAATCGTGCGAATGCCCACCTGATGAAGTTTGCTTTCAGCCACCGGGCCTATGCCCCACAGCTTGCGCACCGGCAGCGGATTAAGCACCTGCGCCTGCTGCTCATGGGTGATCACCCGCACCCCATCAGGTTTTGCCAAACCAGAGGCGATCTTGGCGTATTGCTTTCCTGAGCCAGCCCCCACCGAGGACGGCAGGCCGGTAGCTTCCTTGATCGCAGCCCGCAGGTCTTGTGCCCAGGCTTCTACCTGGGAGGCTGTCGCCCCCTGTAGGTGGGCGGGCTCCAAAAAAGCCTCGTCGATAGACAGCTGCTCCATCACCCCGGCATGACGGGCCACAATGTCAAACACCTTCCGCGAGGCCGCCACGTACACGCTGCGCCGGGGGCGCACAATCACCGCAGAAAAACCCGCCCGCTTTTTTGCTTGCCACATCGGCATCGCCGAGTGCACCCCGAAGCGTCGCGCTTCATAGGACGCACCGGCCACCACTCCCCTGCCGGACACCCCGCCCACCAAGACCGGTCGGCCCCGCAACGTCGGGCGGGTTAGTTGCTCCACCGAGGCGAAAAACGCATCCATGTCGATATGCAAAACCCACCGGCGCGGCCTGTGGTCACTGCCGGTCGAAGACATCGAAGACGAAAAATCTGGACGGGACACTATGCGCCCCAGTCTATCGTTGAAGCTTTAGGGCTGCGGGTGCGGGGAGTCGTCTCCATCGAACAACTCCGGCACATCGGTGGCGGTGACTGTTCCCATCGCGGTGGCCGCCATCGCGATGGTCGCCTGCGGCTGCTGCACGTCAGCAATAGCCTCGGCTGCATCCCAATCGGCAGGATCCGCCTGGGGCGCCAGCTGAGGCTTGGTGGAAATCTCCGCCGGGCTAGAGCTGCGGCGGCTGGCTACCGCGATCACCACCAACGCGATTCCGAACATCTCCCACAGCGACAGGCTTTGGCCCAACACCACCACCCCCAACACCGCAGCAGTCACCGGGTAAAGAGCCGACAACACCGAAAACACATCACGCCCCGCCAAGCGCATGGCGTACTGATCGCACAAGGTGGGCACCACGGTCGACAAGAAAGCCAAAGCCACAATCAAGCCACCAAGCTTTCCGGGTGACACCGTCCAGCCGGGCCAGTAGTAGATCATGATCGGGCTGGTGATCAGCGCCGCGTACACAAAGGCAATGCCGAGGCTTTGCTGGGACAGCCCCGCGCCCGCAATCTTGACCCCCGCGATGATGTAGAGCGCCCAGCCGGCGGCCGAACCTAAGGCAAACAGCACCCCAATGGGGCTGCCAGCCCACTGGGCGCCTGAGACGATCACCACGCCCGTCACCGTGGCGACCAGGATCATCCAGTCCCGCACCGTACGGCTACCCAAAGCCGCCACCACCGCAGGTCCCAGAAACTCGATCGCCACCGCAGTACCCATGGGGATGCGATCGATGGCCTCATAAAAAGTCATGTTCATCGTCACCATGGCCAGCCCGAACACCACCGCAATTCGGCCGGCGCGCCCCGTGAAGTTTTCTTTTTTGGGGCGAAAGACAATCAGCAGGATTACGCCGGCGACAAAAATTCGCAGCCACGCCACCACCAGGGGGCTCAGGGAGGCAAACAAACCAATGGCCACGGCCGCACCGCTATACAGCGAGGTGGCCGACGCCACCATCAGCGCCGGTGCTGCCAGGCGTGAGCGGACCATAAAACTACCCCTAGAACCCTTCTCATGGCGGTTGAGCGCCACCACTTTTATGATGCTGAAGCGCGTTGAATCAGACGCAAACTATCGCAGCATACCGAGGCGGGGATATTTTTCATAGACACGTGTGAGCACACACAAAAAGACCCGCGTAGTGTGACTGCCTCGCCGCGCGAGCGCGCCAAGTTGCCGGTTCAACCACCACCTGTGTGCCCCTGTGTGCCTGGATGCCTGTGTGCCTGGGGGCCTGGGTGCCGACGGCATGATCCGCATCCCCGCACCCAGCGCGAACAGATCGCTTTTGGGGTTGTTGTTGCAGCTTTGGGGGTTTCCTGGGCAACCGAGGGTGTCTGGTGGGTTCATCCGCCCCTTTGCCCCGAGATATGCCAAACCCCACCCGTATCCCCGCGGCTGGCGCGGGGATACGGGTGGGGCTAGTAAAGCTGGCGAGCTACTCGCTGGCTGTGCTTAGGCCACAGTGGAGCACACTGCGGTCACCCCGGGGACGATGTCGTGGGCGCCGTCGGCGAGCGCGTCGGTGACGATCTCGAATTCGGTGGCCAGCACCTCACCGGCGATAAGGTCCTTGTGGCGGTTAGCCCACTCGAGGCGTTCTTCCGGCACCGACAGGGTCACAGAAATCCGGTCGGAGACCTCGAAGGCGTTGGCCTTGCGGGCGTCTTGCAGTCCGCGGATCACATCGGCTGCCCAGCCCTCGGCCTCGAGTTGTTCGGTCACCGTCATGTCGAGCACCACCAGGCCACCGACGCCTTCGATTTGGGCGGTGGAGTCGGGGTCTTCGGCAACGAGTTTCTCGGTGAACTCGCCGGGATTCAGGATCAGCCCATCAGCGACGACGGTGTCGCCCTCGCGGGTGTAGTTGCCGGCCTTGACGGCCTTGATGGCGCGCTGCACGTCGCCGCCGAGGCGCGGGCCTGCCACCCGGGCGTTGACGACCACGTCAAAGCGGCCGACGGAATCCACATCGTCAGTCAGGGATACTTCCTTGACGTTGACTTCGTCGCGGATGATGTCCTTGAAGGGGTCCAGGGCGGCAGAGTTCGGCAGCGCCACGGTCAGCTTCGGCAACGGCAGGCGGTTACGCAGCTTGTGGGACTTGCGCACGCTGGAAGCGGCAGAACACACGGCGCGGGTTTCGTCCATGGCGCTCACCAACGCATCGTCGGCCGGGTAGTCGGCCGGGTTGGGGTAGTCGGTCAGGTGCACGGAGCGCTCGCCGGTCAGGCCCTTGTACATCACCTCGGTGGCGTAGGGCAGCAGCGGTGCAGCCACGCGGGTGAGGGTTTCCAGCACGGTGTAGAGGGTGTTGAAGGCCTCCGGGTGTGCCTCATCGCCGGCCCAGAAACGCTCGCGGGAGCGGCGCACGTACCAGTTGGTCAGCGCGTCACAGAACCAGCGCACCTCGTCGCAGGCGCGGGCGATGTTGGTGTCGTCCAAGGCCTCCTGCACGCTGGCCACCAGGTTGTGGGTCTTAGCCAGGATGTAGCGGTCGAGGACGTTGGTGGAGGAGGTATCGAAGGTGGCTGCCTTGGTGGAGTACAGCGTCAGGAAGGAGTAGGCGTTCCACATCGGCAGCAGTGCTTGGCGCACGCCCTCACGGATGCCTTGCTCGGTGACGATGAGGTTGCCGCCGCGCAGGATCGGCGAGGACATCAAGAACCACCGCATCGCATCGGAGCCGTCGCGGTCGAAGACCTCGTTGACGTTGGGGTAGTTGCCCTTGGACTTACTCATCTTCAGTCCGTCGTCGCCGAGCACGATGCCGTGTGCGACGACCTTGGAGTAGGCGGCCTTGTCGAACAGGGCGGTGGCCAGCACGTGCATGGTGTAGAACCAGCCGCGGGTCTGGCCGGAGTATTCCACGATGAAGTCCGCCGGGAAGTGCTCCTCGCACCACTGCTTGTTTTCGAAGGGGTAGTGCTTCTGGGCGAAGAACATCGAGCCGGACTCGAACCAGCAGTCCAGCACCTCCGGGACGCGACGCATGGTGGACTTGCCGGTCGGGTCGTCGGGGTTGGGGCGGGTCAGCTCGTCGATGTAGGGGCGGTGCAGGGAGGTGGGGCGAACCCCGAAGTCGCGCTCCAGTTCGTCCAAGGAGCCGTAGACGTCGACGCGGGGGTAGTTGTCGTCGTCGGAGACCCACACCGGGATGGGCGAGCCCCAGTAGCGGTTGCGGGAGATGTTCCAGTCGCGCGCGCCTTCCAGCCACTTGCCGAACTGGCCGTCGCGGATGTGGGCGGGCATCCATTCGATCTGTTCGCGGTTGAGTTCGACCATGCGGTCGCGGAACTTGGTGACGGCGACGAACCAGGAGGGCAGCGCCATGTAGATCAGGGGCTCCCCGGAGCGCCAGGAGTGCGGGTAGGAGTGCTCGATGGTCTGGTGGCGCAGGACGCGGCCGGCGGACTTGAGGTCCTTGATGATGTCCTTGTTGGCGTCGAAGACCAGCTGGCCTTCGTAGTCGGGCACCAGGTTGGTGAATTTGCCGTCCATGTCGACGGGGATGACCAGCTCGATGCCGTAGGCGGCGCAGGTGTTCATATCGTCTTCACCGAAGGCGGGGGCCTGGTGGACGATACCGGTGCCGTCTTCGACGGTGACGTAGTCGGCGGACAGGATCTGGAAGGCCTTGGGGTGGTCGGCGAAGTAGTCGAACACCGGGGTGTAGGTCAGGCCGACCAGCTGGGCGCCGGTGAAGGTGGCGAGCACCTCGTGGTCCTTGCCGAATTCCTTGGCGTATCCGCCAAGAAGCGGGGCGGCGATGAGGAAGGTGCGGCCGACGAATTCTGCCAGGCCTTTCTCCCCTACTTTCACCAGGGCGTAGTCGACCTCGGGGTTGACGGCCAGGGCGAGGTTGGACGGCAGGGTCCAGGGGGTGGTGGTCCAGGCCAGGGCGGCGGCGTCGGCCAGCTCGGGGTGGGCGGCCAGCGTGTCGACGGCGGCGGAGCCGTCGACGGCGCCGGTGATCGGCAGGGTGACCGTCAGTGTCGGGTCCTGGCGCATGCGGTAGGAGTCGTCCATGCGGGTTTCCTGGTTGGACAGCGGGGTGTGCTCCGCCCAGGAGTAGGGCAGGACGCGGAAGCCCTGGTAGATCAGGCCCTTGTCGTAAAGGGTTTTAAAGGCCCACATGACCGATTCCATGAAGTCCATGTCCATGGTTTTGTAGCCGTTGTCAAAGTCGACCCAGCGGGCCTGGCGGGTGACGTATTCTTTCCATTCTTCGGTGTAGCGAAGCACGGAGGTGGCACAGTAGTCGTTGAACTTTTCCAAGCCCATGGACTCGATTTCGCCTTTGTCTTTGATGCCGAGTTGCTTTTCGGCTTCAAGTTCTGCGGGCAGGCCGTGGCAGTCCCAGCCGAAAACACGGCCGACTTTTTTGCCACGCATGGTCTGGTAGCGCGGGATGATGTCTTTGACGTAGCCGGTCAGGAGGTGACCGTAGTGGGGCAAGCCGTTGGCGAAGGGCGGGCCGTCGAAGAAGGTGTATTCTTCGCAGCCGTCGCGCTGGTCAATGGAAGCCTGGAAGGTGTTGTCCGAGTTCCAGAACTCGAGCACGTGGGCTTCCATGTCGGGAAAGCGGGTGGAGCCACCCGTCAGATCGACTTTGGGGTAGACAGAACCGGTATTTTCGGCCATCGCTAAAGGTTGTCCTTCATTCCTCGTTGGCGCGGCGGGAAACGATCCACACGGTCCTCCCACGGGGTGGGTGGTTGTGTTTTCTGCCCGCCGGGCGCTTTTTGTCGGCAAGTCCCCCACCACTGCGCGTTTGTTGCCACAAGATGCAAAAACGCGCATAACCTCGCAACACAGTGCCGGGCTCATCGGATGATGGGTCTGGCCACAGCTGTGAGACGGTGTGGGTTATGCGCACTGAACAGGGACGCGTGCGAATCGCGGTACCACCCTGCTTGGATTGCCGTCAAAGGGATTCTTTGGTGGCAATCCCACTTCGTTTGTTTGCTTTGTGGGCATTAAGGCGCGTGGTCGTGCCTTCGAGGAATATCGGATCCATAGCCGCCCGGTTCTACTTCCCAGCTGGTGGGGTTCTTCCGGGGCGCTCCCCAGTGATGGCTGGATCAAAGCGCACGTTTGCCTAAAAACTACCTGCGCTTGGCGAAGTGGTCAAGTGCGAAAAGCACTAGTCCGATGAGCACATCGATGATGAGGAGGTACAGCCACACATCCGAGGTGGATTGGACGGCGAACACCAGCAGTACGAAACCGATGATGGCACAAGCGATTGCTGCCACGAGCATGACGGTGGTTTACTCCCCTAGCGCGAGTTGAAAAAGGTGATCGGTGGGGCGCATCTGCCGCCTACACCGGTGTGGGCGGGGTGAGAAAAGGGTGGGATGCGCAATGCTAAACCCCCGACCGCCAAAGCGTCGGGGGTTGTACAGCATGGGGGTTAGGAGTTTTCCGGGTTGCCGGCGGGTGCGGCGGTGCCACGGGTTGCGAGCTCTTCGAGCTGGCTCTCCAGGTAGGTCTTGAGGCGGGTGCGGTACTCGCGCTCGAAGGTGCGCAGCTCGGCGATGCGGGCTTCGAGTGCGGTCTGCTGCTTCTTGACGGTCGCCATGATTTCGGTGTGCTTGCGCTCGGCGTCTTCCTGCAGCGCGTTGGCCTTGTCGGTGGCCTGCTTGATCTGGGCCTCGGACTGGGCGTTGGCCTCGGCGATCATGGTTTCGGACTTTTCCTTAGCCTGAGCAACCATGGTCTCGGACTTCTCGGTGGCCTCGGCAATCGCCTTGTCGGCGCGTGCCTTGGCGTCAGCCAGGGTGGAGCTGGCTTCTGCGTTGGCCTTGTCGACGGTGGCCTTGGAGGAGGCGTTGGCCTCGGACAGGGTCTTCTCCGCGGCGGCGCGAGCCTCGTCCAGCATGGACTTGGACTCGGAGCGAGCGTCGTTGGTGAGGCGGTCGGCCATTTCCTGAGCCAGGCCCAGGACGCGGGCGGCCTGCATGTGGGTTTCGGCGGTGGCCATCTCCCCGGCTGCCGGGTCGGCGACGGCTGCTGCGGCGGCCGGCTGGGTGGCGGCTGCCTTGCCGGCATCCTTCTTGGCTGCGGCGGCTTCTTCGCGCGCAGCCTTGGCCTCGGCCTGAGCCTTTTCGGTGGCCTTGGTGGCTTCAGCGAGCTTCTTGTCGTAGTCGGCACGCAGTTCAGCTTCGATCTCCTTGCGGAGGGCGGCTGCGTCAACCTTGGAGTCGGCCTTGGCGTCGGTCTTGACTGCGGCTGCTGCGGGGGCGCCACCCTTGCTCTTCAGCTCAGCTTCGAGCTCTTCGACGTGCTGGCGAAGATCGGCGTTTTCTTCCTGCAGCTGTTCCAGAGTGTCTTCAACCAGATCGAGGAACTGGTCGACCTCATCCTCGTTGTAGCCACGCTTTCCGATCGGCGGCTTGCTAAATGCGACATTGTGCACGTCGGCTGGAGTCAGCGGCATGAACGGTACCTTTCCTACACGGTATGACGGCGGAAAATTTTTCCGCTGCCGAACCTATTCTAAAAGCTTCTTTGAAGGTGTTACCCGACAAGTGTACCCAGGCGCACCCGTCGACGTGTGTAAACCTATGCCAATTGTGTGGCGTGTCGACAAAAACCTCAACTTTTTCTACGCTTTTCTCCCCCGTATCGGGGTTAGTGTCGCGCGGAAGTCTCCGGTCGCCTGGAAGTCGCCACAAATGTTACACCCATGTGTGGCTTTAACAACAGTGGCCAGCTATTTCTGGGGCACTTTGAGCCTTTAAGCCTTGCGCCTTATACCCCGAAGCCCCCTCACCCGAACAGTGTAAATGGGTGGGTTGTTGGTGAATATTTTTCTCCTGGAAAAAATTCACAACACAGCCCTTTTCCAGTCAAGAAGCTGCACCCCCACCCCCTTTAACATGCTTACTACAGCATGGTTCGCAGCAGGATTTGGGCCAGCATGATGGCGAGGAACAGCACCATGACCGATAGGTCCAGGCCCACATTGCCCATCCGCACCGGGGGAATCAGGCGACGCAGGGCACGCACCGGCGGATCAGTAATGATGAATAGCGGTTCGCTGATGAGCGCAAACCAGCGGGGCGGGCGGAAATCGCGCGAAAAGGACGCGATCATCTCCACGATGATGCGCCCGAGCAGGATGTAGCTAAACAGCTGCAGCGCGATGATAAGGATCGAAATTACGGTCGTCACAGTTGACCACCCTACAAAAAATCCCACCCGAACTCCCGCCCCACCCGCCACACGCCGAAAGTCAGCTGGGCACAAAGCGATTGCTTGCGGCAGGTATAGACATGAATAAACCCCACGTGGGCTGCCTCGCCGGCGCGACCGCGACAGTCGCGCAGACGCCTCAAGAAAAGTCAGCCACGTGGGGTGGAAAAGGTGCGGGGCGCGCCCCGCCGACCGCAGGGTTTAACGCTGGAAGAAGGTTTCCTGCAGGTCGTGGTCGCTGAAGGGGGTGTTCTTGTCCATCAAGGCCCACACCCCGTCGGTCACCTTCCGCAAGGTGCCACTGAGCGCGAAGGCCAGGCCGGTGGCGAAGTCGAAGATGCGGTTGCGGTCAGCCGGAGACATTCCAGCCATGTCGAAGATCACTGCATCGCCCTCGGTGAAGGGGGTGCCGATCTTCGGGGCGTCCTCGTAGCGGTTGACAACCACCGTCACGATGGCGTTCGTGGTCGGGCGAATGTAGTCGCGCGGGGAGGAAAGCTCCTCGCGGGGGGCAACATCGGCGTAGTCGTCGTGGTACTCGTTCGGGTTGAGTCCGAAGAATTCTTTGACGGAGTTCATCATGGTCATGAGGTTCCTTAATGGGGTGTGGTTGGGGGTGCGCGCCAACGAAGAAGAAAAAGCTTCACCAGTCAATGCAAACGCCGCAAGCGCTTTAAACAACCGGGCCTGAAAAGCTCAAGCGCAATGGCGGTAAAAAGCCCTCAAAGCGACCGCGTTTTCCTGCTTAAGGCTAGTCAGCAGCTCGCTGTGGAGTGTGCGTGACACGCGCGTGAATGGGACAAGTTGTCAATGAAATTTTTAGTGGTTTTGCCGCCACCGGCCGGGCACCTACCGGCCGGTCGCGAACAACGCCCGGCACTTAGATGGCCTGCAGTGGCTGACCCGTCAACCAGGTCACGCACGCCTGCCGGCCACAGGTGCCTTGGCGGCGGTAAGAGAAGTAATTCTCATCCGCAATGGTGCAGTCGGGGTTGACGGTGACATTGTCGACACCCAACTGCCCCAGCTGGTGCAGCACGCCCCGCCGAATATCCAATCCGGTAGAGCCCGCCACCGTGGTGGTGCGGCTGCCCGGCAGTTTGGCTTCAACGTCGCGGGCCATCGCCTCAGGCACCTCGTAGAGCGCCCCAGAGGCCGCAGCACCCAACAGGGCGTGCGTGGTCGCCGGGTCCGCGCCGAGATCCCGCATGGCTTCCACGGTGCGACGCACGATCCCGTTGCGCGCACCGATCCGCCCAGCATGCACGGCAGCTACCACCCCATGCACCGGGTCGCTAAGAAGCACCGGCACACAGTCCGCGGTCAACACCACCAAAGCCAAGCCACTGCGGGTTGTAACAATGGCGTCGGTTGCGGGCACGATGTGCTGGCTGCCGTCGACCTCAGTGACAGTGTTGGTGTGCAGCTGCTCCATGTAAATCACCTGCTGCTCATCAACCCCAATAATCTCGGCCAAGCGGCGCCGATTCGCGGCAACACTTCTCGGGTCGTCGCCGACATGATCGCCGAGGTTAAAAGAGTCATAAGCCCCGGAGCTAACACCACCATGACGGTTGGTGTAGACGGTACGCACCGGCCGCGCATCGGCTGCCGACTGCTGAAACTGTTCAACCATGCTGGGGTCGTCAGCTCCTTTCACAAGTGAGGGGGTGTGGGGCGGCGGTGAGGAAGAAAAGCTCAACAAAAGTTCCTCACCACAGCCCACGAGGCTCGAGGTGCGGATTAGCGCAGGAAGTCCGGAACTTCCAGATCGTCCTCGCCACCGCGGTGGCTGCTGTATCCGGAACGACGATCGGTGTACATCCCGCCACGGGAATGCTCCTCACGCACGCTGCGGTAAATCGGCTCCTGCGGCACCTGACGCGGCTCCGCCACCGGCTGCTGCGGCTCCTCCGGCTGCTGCGCCGGCTGTGCCGGGGCCTGCTGCTGGGACTGGAAGTGCTCAGCGCGGTGCGCGCCCGACTGGCTGAAAGACAGGCCAGCAGCCGGAGCTTCCTGCTGCGGCTGTGCCTTCGGGGCGGGAGTCGGGTTCGCATCGGCAGCGGGCGCCTGGAACGCAGCGGCCGGAGCCTGCTGCGCCTGCGACTGAGTCTGCGGCTGCGGCTGTGCCGGGGTGGTGGCGGCCAGCGTCGGGCTTTGCGCCTTAGCCTCCTCATTGAAACCAGCGGCGATGACAGTGATGCGCACCTCGTCGCCCAGGTTGTCGTCCACCACAGAACCGAAGATGATGTTGGCGTCCTCGTCGCACAGCTCACGCACCACAGAAGCAGCCGCGTTGACTTCCTTCAGTCCGATATCGGAGCCACCGGCAATCGACATCAGCACGCCACGAGCACCGTTCATGGAAGACTCCAGCAGCGGCGAATTGATCGCATCGTGCACAGCCTTGGTCGCACGGTCCTCACCGCGCGCAGAACCAATACCCATCAGGGCGGAACCAGCATCCTTGATCACGGAACGCACATCGGCGAAGTCCACGTTGATGATGCCGGGGGTGGTGATCAGGTCGGTGATGCCCTGCACACCGTTGTGCAACACATCATCAGCCTTGCGGAAAGCCTCCATCATGGACAGATCGTCCACGTCCAGCTCCAGCAGACGATCGTTTGGAATCACGATCAGGGTGTCACACACGCTCGCCAGCTCAGTGATGCCCTCCTGCGCCTGGCGGGTACGACGCTTACCCTCGAAACCGAAGGGGCGGGTGACCACGCCGACCGTCAAAGCGCCCAGCTTCTTGGCGATAGCAGCCACCACCGGGGCAGCACCGGTACCCGTGCCACCGCCCTCACCGGCAGTCACGAAAACCATGTCCGCACCCTTGAGGGACTCCTCAATTTCCTGCTTGTGATCCTCAGCAGAGGTGTGACCGACAGAAGGATCGGCGCCCGCGCCCAGGCCACGGGTCGCTTCACGTCCAATATCGAGCTTGATGTCCGCATCGGAGAACATCAAAGCCTGCGAATCGGTGTTGATGGCAATGAACTCAACACCTTTGAGGCCCTGATCGATCATGCGGTTGACAGCGTTGCAACCGCCACCGCCGACACCGACAACTTTGATGTCGGCGAGGTAATTCGGGCTAGCCATACTTGGCGAAGTCATAGGGGAAAATCTCGCTTTTCGAGTGGGGGATCTTGGTTGGTTTACATCTTGAAGCACGAAGCTGGAAAAACTCTGGACATTTTCCCGCGTGTTGCACTCTCAACCATTACTTTAAGGTTAGTGACCAGGGCTTTTAATCCAATCTGCCCCAAACTTTTCTCCCCACCAACCCCCCTGCCACCACACCCCCACTCCCATCAGAACCACCCACCAAACACCAACACCACATACAAGCACTCACCACCACCGAAAAAACAGGCCCCACGCTAGACAAAAGCGTGGGGCCAAACGTCTTCGCGGCGTTTTAATCCTTCACCGTCACCAAAAACGGGTCAGACACATTCCAATGCTTACCCGGCTGCGTCAACACCGTCCCCGTCACCTTCGCCTTGGCCTCCGCCTCATCACTACTACCCCAATACACACTGCGATCCTCAGGCGCCAACAAGGTAATCCGATCCGGGGAAGCAATATCGATCGCGGAAATCTGCGCCCGCACCTCAGGTGCTAAAGAACGCACCACCTTCGCCGCCACCTGAAGCGTCTCCGGATCATCCTCGACAGTTCCCAACACCTCCACCGCGCCGGCAGGCGGCGGCGCAATCACAAACGGCACCCCCTGATCATCGATGAGATGATCCCCATCCGCCCGGTGCGCAAACAGCAACGGCGTGCGCTCATGCACCTCAATGTTGATCGTCGACGGAGCCTGCCGCTCCACCCGCACCTTCGAAATCCACGGCAAATCATGCACCCGGCGGGAAGCCTGCGCCACATCCGCCGTCAACAGATTCTGGCCCTCCGTCAAACCGCTCGCCTGCAACACCTCCTCATAAGTGGTGTTCTCATTGCCCTCCACGGTGATGTTTTTCACCGTCAAAATCGGAAAACTCACCAAACACGCCACCAGCACCCCCAACACAACCACCACAGCCACCGCCGAGGTCGCGAACTTCTTCGCGGTGCTCATAGAGGAGAAAAACGCGCGCATAGGAAAACAGTCCGTCCTAGAAAAAGAAGGCAAAAAACAAAGCGGCCGAACACTTAGTTCGCAGTAGCCAGACGATCCAAAATCTCATCCGCGAGCATCGTCACGCTGCCCGCACCCATCGTCAAAATCAAATCATCCGGCTGCGCCAAGGACGCAACCACCTCAGCCACCCGAGAAAAATCAGGCTCATACACCACATCAGCAGTGACCTTATCCGCGATGATCCGGCCATCAACACCCGGAACCGGCTGCTCACGGGCACCATAAACATCCAACACCACGACCTTATCCGCCAAAGACAACGCCTCAGCGAACTGCTCAGAAAACTCCATCGTGCGCGAATACATGTGAGGCTGGAACACCACCACCACACGACCCGTGTTCTGCGCCTGCACCTTCGAATGACTTGCCCGCAACACCGCAGCCACCTCCGTGGGATGATGCGCATAATCATCAAAGACACGCGCCCCCG